>JAGWYT010000007.1 GCA_018969185.1 Rickettsiales bacterium
CTGCTCTTCGCTCTTGCTCTTCTGCTATTAATTCTATCTCTTGCATCAAGGCTACGTTTTCTAAGATCTACTTTTTCGCTCCATTTAATTGGTCCATCCTTATTTATAGACAAAGCTTCTTGTAAAGTTGGTTGTCTTTTTTTCAAAGCTTCTCTTTTTTCTAAGGCCTTCTTTCTCATATCATCAACTGTAGTTTGACGATTTTTATCATGTATTCTTTTATGATGCATGACTATATTGTCAACAAACCAACGCTTTCTTCGATTGATGATTTTTCTTCGTGCAGATCGAGAAAGGCCAATTAATTTAGACTTTCTAACGTGGCTGTGAAGATTACGTAATATTATCTTTTCTAAGGTGTGATTAGCAAAACCTTTAGCAAGGTTTGGAGAGATGCCAGCAAAGCTTTTGTCTCCAAGGCTCATTGATGTTAGTGAATTTGCTAAAGTAAGAGAAAGCACTTATGAAAAAGTAATTTAATTTTTATAACTAAGATTATTCAGCTTCTTGCTGGTTCCCGCGAAGTTGAAACCAAGAGAAAATAAATAATCTTAACCTTGGTTTCGACTTCGTAGGAACCAAGGTTAAGATTGAGTCTATTTACCAATACAAAAACTTGAAAAAATAACATCTAAAATATTTTCAATGTCAACCTTACCGGTAATTTTACCGATTTCACGAGTTGCCATTCTTAAATCTTCAGCAGCCAATTCAATATTTTTTGTTAAAGAAAATTCTTCTAAATATTGAATAGAACCTTCAAGAGCTGTTCTATATCTCTCTTGTGTAATTACCGCCAATTCTGTTTTAGGTAAAATTTCTTTTATTTTTTCCTCAAGCTTTGCTAAAAGGTTAGAAACATTGATTTTACCCGTCAAAGATATTAGCAATGGCTTTAATTCAATAATATTTTGTGGTATTTTTTCACACAAATCAATTTTATTAACTAGAATAATTGTATTTTCGTCAATTAGTTTTTTATTTTCTTCATCAATTACAGGATTGTTTGCATCAAGCATAAAAATTTTTAAATCAGCATTTTTAGCTTTTTCTAAGGCTCTTCTAATTCCTTCTTTTTCAATTAAATCATTGGTTGCTCTAAGCCCTGCAGTGTCAGCAATTTTTACAGCAACTCCTGCAATTGACAAATGAGTTTCAACTATATCGCGTGTTGTTCCGGCAATTTCTGAAACAATCGCCACTTCACTTTTAGCTAAGAAATTTATTAAGCTTGATTTTCCAACATTTGGGGAGCCAATAATAGCAAGGCTTAAGCCATCTTTAATTTTTTGACCAATTTTATTATCGCTTAAATGAGATTTAATTTCATTGCTAAGATTTTTTACATCAGATTCAACTTTATCAATAATATCTTGTGGTAAATCATCTTCAGGAAAATCAATAAAAGCTTCTAAATGTGCGGCAGTTTGAATTAAACGAAAACGCCAATCTTCATAAATTTTTCCAAGCTCGCCCTGCAATTGCTTAATTGCTTGTTTGTGCTGCGCTTCAGTTTCAGCTGTAATCAAGTCAGGAATTGCTTCGGCTTGCACCAAATCCATTTTGCCATTTAGAAAAGCTCTTTTAGAAAATTCACCAGCTTCAGCAAAGCGAACATCTTTAATTTCTAATAAAATTTTGAATAATTTTTTGATAATGAAAGGTGAGGCGTGAATTGAAATTTCTGCTACATCCTCGCCAGTAAAACTGTGTGGGCTTTTAAAAAAAGTTACTAAAGCTTCGTCAATTACTTCGCCATTTTTTACAATTTTTTGTAATGAAGTTTTTTGATGAGTTATATTTCCTTTAAAACCAAGGCTTTTCAAGCATTCAACAGTTTTTGCTCCAGAGATTCTGATCACTGAAACTGATCCGCCAAAATTACCTGTGATTAGAGAAAATATAGTTTGCATTTATCTATGGAAAAAGCGGTGTTAAATTTAATCCTTCAGTTTCATCGAAACCATAGATTAAATTCATATTTTGCACTGCTTGTCCTGAAGCTCCTTTGCAAAGATTGTCAATTACAGATACAAGAATTACTTTATTGCCGCTATGGCTTTTACGGGCTGTCATCACGCAAAAATTAGTCCCTGCCACGTCTTTTATATTTGGTTCACCTTCAATTACACGCACAAATGGCTCATCAGCATATTTTGTATTCAAACAATTTTTAATATCTTCAATTGAAAATTTTGAATTAATTTTAGCATAAATTGTTGAAATAATGCCGCGATTTATTGGCAATAAGTGCGGAGTGAAATCAATTGTAATTTTCGCTTTAGCAGCTTTGCTAAGTTCTTGTTCAATTTCGCCAATATGACGATGTTTACCAATTGAATAGGCTTTCACTGACTCATTAACCTCGCAAAATAAATTACCTTGTTTTACTGAACGTCCAGCGCCACTTGTTCCTGATTTTGAATCAATAATAATATCATCTTTTTCAATTAGATTATTTTCTAAAAGTGGAATTAAAGGTAAGAGAGCCGAAGTTGGATAACAACCAGGGCAGGCAATTAAATTTGACTTTTTAATTTTAGAACGATGAATTTCAGTAAGAGCGTAAACAGCTTGAGGTTGTAGGTCTTGCGCAATATGCTCATGCTCATACCATTTTTTATAATCAGCAATATTTTCTAAACGAAAATCAGCAGAAAGATCAATAATTTTTAAGTGAGAATTTTTTTTATCAGACAAAAGTTTTTTGAAAGTTTCTTGTGAAGTTGTGTGTGGTAAGCAGCCAAAAGCCACATCGATTTTACTAAAATCAATTTCTTCTAATTTTTTTAGATCAGGAAGATTGTAGTGAATTAAGTGTGGATAAAGTTGAGTAATTTTTTGTCCAGCATTAGAATTGGCAACTAAAGCAGCAATTTCAACTTTTGGATGATTAAGTAAAATGCGTATTAATTCTGCTCCGGTGTAGCCTGACGCGCCAATAATTGCGATTTGTAATTTTTTCATAATTTTATTTTTTATGTGGGTGACTTTTGCGATATTCTTTTGGAATTTGGAATTTTCCTTGCCAAATCCCAATTTTATTGGTTTTAGCTGATTCTTCCAAGCTTATCATTTTTTCATCGCTCTGTTTGAAATCATAAATTATTGCCATGCCATTTTCAAGAATCTTTTCATTAATTGAAATTCCATCAACTCGGCATTTAGCAAGATAGCGATTATAAATATCCTTATTATTGTAATAACAAGTAACTTCTTTGTTATTAATTAAATCACTCAAGAATTTTTTTGAGATTTTTCCACAATCATATTCTTGATCTTTACCATCAAAGCAGGTTTGGCTATATTCCGGGGCATCAATTCCAAAAAGTCTGACATTTTTTGTTTCAACATCATTTTTGATTTTGACGGAATCACCATCAACTGCGAATGCTTTACCACGAAATTGAAATTTAAAATCTGGGAGAGGAGGTTGTTCTGATGTGAACTGATTAGGTTTTTCTAAGCTGGTTACTTCATAAATGAAGCTACTAAAAACTCCGATAAAAATTATCACCAGAGTTTTTAGTAATTTTTCTTTCATTATTTTCTAACTAAATTGTGATAGGCATCCATCAAATCAAGTGTCATTTTACTTGCATTTGGATAGATATATTTATCTTCAATTGCACCAACGCGTGTGATTTCAGCAGCAGTTCCAGTCAAGAAAGCATCAACTGCGTCTGATAATTCTTCAGGTCTAATGAATCTTTCAACAACTGTAATTCCCATATCTTTTGCTAATTTTATAACAGTTTGACGTGTAATACCATTTAAAAAGCAATCAGGAAGTGGAGTGTGTAATTCACCATTTTTCATTACTAAAAATAAATTTGCTCCAGTTGCTTCAGCTAAAAGACCACGATAATCAAGCATCAAAGCATCATTATAACCTTTGCTTTCAGCTTCATGTTTAGAAATTGTGCAAATCATGTAAAGACCAGCAGCTTTAGCAGCAATTGGTGCGGTTTCCGGTGAAGGTCTTTTGTAAATAGCAAATTTTAATCTTAAGCCTTTTTTACGAGCTTCGTCAGAATAATAAGGAGGCCATGGCCAGCAAGCAACTGCAGTATGAATTTTGCTTTGTTGTGCTGAAATTGCCATTTTTTCCGAACCGCGCCAAGCGAAAGCGCGCATGTAGCCTTCAACAATATTTTGTTTTGCTGAAAGTTCAATTTTAGCTTTATCTAATTCTGCAACCGAATATGGAATTTCAAAACCCATTAATTGTGCAGATTTGTGAAGACGTTCTGAGTGCTCAGTGCATTTGAAAATTTTACCATTATAAATTTTTTCGCCTTCAAACACGCAAGATGCATAGTGCAAACCATGGTTAAGGACGTGAATTTTAGCGTCTTTCCAGTCAACAAATTTACCGTTATACCAGATGTAGCCATCGCGTTGATCAAAAGGAATTAAATCAGTCATGTTACTTTTATTTTGATTTTTTAGTAGAAATGATTTTGTATAAATTATTCTGCCATTTCAAATAGTCAATTAACAAACAAATGAAAATTTCGGTTATAATTACAGCTTTTAACGCTGAAAAATACATATCTAAAGCAATCGAATCCTTCTTAGTGCAAGACTATCAAGATAAAGAGTTATTGATTATTGATTATATTTCAACTGATGGAACTCATAAAATTATTCACAATTACCAAGAAAAATTTCCACAATTAATTAAGTGGATTAGACAAAAGGATAGCGGAATTTCAAATGCCAGAAATATTGCACTTGAATATGTGAAAGGTGATCTTGTTGGTTTTCTTGGTGCTGATGATATTTTGCACAAAGATTTTTTTTCGCAAATTGCTTATTATGCTGAAATTGATCAAAATTTTGATGTTATGCATTTTAATAGCTATTCCGTTGGTGGTGCTTTTGGCTTTGATCCAAGTGCCAGCATTCGTGTTACAAAAAGAAATCTTATAAAATATTGTCCAATTGGTTCGGGAGAATCTTTTTATTATCGAAAAGAAATTTTTGAGAATGTTAAATTTAATGAGAAAAATCGCTACTCAATGGATTATGAGTTGAATATGCTTCTTGCATCAACAACAAAAACAAATGGTGAAAAATATCTATTTTATCCAGTTAATATTACATCAGTATTTAACGTTCATACGGGAGATAATATTTCATCAAGCAATTCAATAAAACAAAGGCTTGAGACTATTGCGGTGCAGTTAAAATATGCGAATAATTTTTTAGAAAAAGCAAAAATTTTATGGCGTGGTAAGAAGTTGTTGTCTAAGAATTATTCAGCCTTTTGTGAGTTGGTAAAAAAAATTAGTTAATGATTTGGTATAATGAGAAAAATGGAGGACATTAAATAGCTTATTTGTTATAAACACTATCTAAAGTTTTAATTTGATATCCTTGATTTATACAAAGGCTGCCAAAAGCTCTTTCAAAAGCATAAGGTAATCCGCGGCTTATTGCGGGATCAAAATCTTTTAGAAGATAGTTTTTTTCTATTATTTTTTTAAGAATCTTAGAACGAATTGCAAAAATAGTGCCTCTAAAGAAAAGATTCATTTCTTCTATTTCCAGCCTTTTGCATAAGTTACTAAATATTGTTGGGTCTTCATAGGGATGATTGCATACATCTTCATGGCTTCCAACCATACCAGTTCTATCATCGATGAAATTATGCAAAGTTATTACAGCTTGTTTTTCACTTCCAATTAAAGTTTTTACTAATCTTTGACGCCACTCTTTTTGTTCAACTCCAGTGTGAAGAGATTTTTTAGTGTGAAGTTTTATTACAACATCATAGTGGTCAAGATTAACATTATTAATTACTTCAACAAATCCACCCAAATCATTACGTTGATTTGGAACTGTAAAAACTTTAGTATTTGGAAAAAATTCAAAGATTTTTTTTATTTCTGATTCAGGTTTTTCAACTAATGTTATGTATAGATCAAAAGGAATTGGAATGTTTTTTAGATTTTCAATAAATTCATCTAAAAGGTCTAGATAGTAAATGTGAAGATGAACCAGCACTTTTAGTTTTTTTATTTCTGATAAAAATGTTTTTGTAAAAAAGACAATTTCTTACTTTATCAAGTTTACGTGAAAAAGCTGATGATTTTAGACTTTTATGTTTTGGCATTTATTAGCTTTTAATCTTTAATTAGGCTTTCTAAATAGCTTCTATAAGGAGAGCCGCTTTTGTATTTTGAAATTAATAATTGAAACTTTTCTTTCGTAATAAATTCTCTTCTCAACGCCATTTCTTCTAAGCAGGCAATTTTGAGGCCTTGACGTTTTTCAATGGTATGAATGAATTGTGATGCTTCTAAAAGCGAATCAGGAGTGCCGGCATCAAGCCAAGCAAAACCTCTTTTTAATTTCACAACTCCTAATTTATTTTTAGTAAGATAAGCGTTATTAACGTCAGTAATTTCAAGCTCTCCGCGTCCTGATGGTTTTATATTTTTAGCGATTTGAACAACATCATTATCATAAATATAAATTCCTGTAACTGCCCAATTTGATTTTGGTTTTAATGGTTTTTCTTCAATTGAAGTTGCAATATCTTCGTTATTTTTATCAAAACTTACAACGCCATATCTTTCAGGGTCAGAGACGTGATAAGCAAAAACAAAACCACCAATTTCTTTTTTCTCTAAACGATCAATATTATCTTGTAAATTTAAGCGACTAATTTCTGATCCGTAAAAAATATTATCACCAAGTATTAGACAAACATTGTTATCACCAATAAATTTTTCACCAATTAGAAAAGCTTCCGCAATGCCTTTTGGTTGGTCTTGAACGGCATAAGAAAGTTTTATTCCATAATCAGAGCCATCGCCCAAAAATTTTTCAATATTTGGAGTGTCTTGCGGAGTTGAGATAATAAGAATTTCTTTAATACCAATGCCCATCAGAGAAGATAGTGGATAGCATATCATTGGCTTATCATAGACTGGTAGCAATTGTTTGCTTATGATATTTGTAAGGGGTGCAAGCCTTGTGCCCGAACCTCCAGCAAGAATTATTCCTTTCATTTGTTTTTTAAAATATGTGAAAACTACACGTCATGCCGGACAAACAATTTCTTAGTTGGCTTGCCAACTTAGAAATTGTAGATCCGGTATCCACAATAGATTGCGGATGAAGTATTTCTAAGAATTACTTTGTAATTCCAAGAAATACTAGCTCCGCAATGACGTTAGCAGATACCAATTTATTGTTTCTTTGATTCTTTCTTCAAAAGATTTAGCAGTGACAAAACCAAGCTCTTTGCGCGCCTTATTATCATCAATTGCATATCTTTTATCATGACCAAGCCTATCAGTAACAAAAGTTATTTGTTCCTTATAAGATTTGCCATCTTTTTTTGGTTTTATAACATCAAGAATTTTGCAAATGATTTGTACTAAATCGATATTTTCTTTCTCACAATTTCCACCAAAACAATAGCTTTCACCAAGCCTGCCTTTTGTTAGCGCAAGATAAACGCCATCCGAGTGATCTTCAACAAAAATCCAATCACGAATATTTTTACCATTACCATAGATTGGAATTGCTTTATCATTAAGAGCATTGCGAATTATAGTTGGAATTAACTTTTCACCATTTTGTCTTGGTCCGTAATTATTAGAGCAATTGGTGGTAACGCATGGAAGTTTATATGTTTCAAACCAAGCGCGCACCAAATGGTCAGAAGCCGCTTTAGAAGCGGAATAGGGCGAGTTTGGTTTGTAAGGATTTTCTTCAGTAAATCTTGGATCATTTAAATCTAATGAGCCAAAAACTTCGTCAGTTGAAACATGAAGAAAACGAAATTCATCTTTCTTTTTATCAGCAAGATTTTGCCAATATTTTAAAGAGCATGAAAGCAGGTTGAAAGTACCTCTGATATTGGTTTCGATAAATACTTCTGGTGAAGAAATTGAATTATCAACATGCGATTCAGCAGCAAAATTAACCAAAAAATCAATTTCATTTTCAGATAATAATTTTGTGACCAAGTCTTTATCTCCTATGTCTCCTTTAATGAATTTAAAATTTTTGTGATTAGAAATTTCAGATAAATTTTCTAAATTTCCTGCATAAGTAAGCTTATCAATTACAATTGCTTTATGTCCTTTTTCAATCATTTTAATAGCAAAGCAACTGCCAATAAATCCAGCGCCACCCGTAATTAGAATATTTTTCATTATATTAATTTTTGTTTTTTTATCTTTACGTCATCCTGAGCTATAGATTTTCTTTTAGAAAATCTTAGCGAAGGATCTCATGTAATTGAAGGAGATCCTTCGCTTCACTAAGAATGACAGCGGTGTTATTACTGCATAATAAAATTTCTTTCTTTTTTATCAGAATTAAAATCTTCAACTAGCAATTCAGTTCCTGCAGCCATTTCATTCATGGTTAATACTTTACCATTATGAAGAATATCATTTTCATAAAATTCTATCATCAAACCTTCTCTAACAAGATTTCCTGAGGGAATTTCAATAATGGTATTATTTTCTTGATCAAAGCCTTCCCAAGCTAAGGCTTTTGGAATGAATAAAGCCATGAATAATAGAAACTGTGGTGTGGTTTTCATAGTTGGTGAATTTAATGTTAAGGCTTCTCGCTGGTTGAGCTGCGTCGCACTGAGCTTGACGAAGTGTCGAAACCAAGAGAAGTCATAATAATCTTATCCTTGGTTTCGACACTTCGTCAAGCTCAGTGCGACGCAGCTCAACCAGCGGATAAGATTATTTTTATAAGAAACAAGTTGACTTTTGGTGAGAATTAGCTTTTATTTGCGCCCCTCACTTATAAGAAAGTTATTTTACTTCAGATTTTTTAAATTACTCTTCTTTTTTGTATTTCTTAATCGTCTTTCCTGCAAAGCGAAAAACACGATTTAGGGATTTGTCATAAAATACACATTCGGGGCGTAGCGCAGTCTGGCTAGCGCATCTGGTTTGGGACCAGAGGGTCGGGAGTTCGAATCTCTCCGCCCCGACCATCTTATCTAAAATAAATTAATGGCATTAGCTGTTCCACTCACATTAATTCGTAAAAAAATTCGCAATATTTATTTAAGAATTTATCCTTCTAAAGAAGTTGTGGTTACGGTTCCGCTTAATATCAGCGCAGAAAAAATAAATGAATTTATTTCTAAAAAAGAAAATTGGATAAAAAAATCTTTGCAGAAATTTGAGGGCTATGAATATAAAAAGCCTTTGCGTTATAGATATGAGACAGGTGAAGAGCATTTATTTTTTAGCAAAAAATATATTTTACAAATCGTTGAAGGGAAAGCCTCTGTGAGGCTTGATGGCGAAGTTATTTTTTTAAGTGTGAAGAAAAAATCGACAATAAAATTACGAAAAAAAATTCTTGAAGATTTCTATCGCTCTAAATTGCGTGAAATTATTCCAAAATATATCGCTGAATTTGAGCCGAAAATGCAGGTAAGAGTTGCAGAATTTGGTATTAAGAAAATGAAGACCAGATGGGGAACTTGTAATATCAGAGATAAGAGAATTTGGTTGAATTTAGAATTAGCTAAAAAACCATTAGATTGTTTGAAATATATTGTGGTGCATGAGATGACACATTTGCTTGAAAAAAATCACAATAAAAGATTTTTCTTATTGATGGATGAGTTTTTGCCAGAGTGGAGAGTTTTTAGTGAGATTTTGAAGTAGATACCGGATCTACATTTTCTAAGTTGGCAGAGCCAACTAAGAAAATATTTGTTCGGCATGACGAGTATAGTAGTTTGTTACTCCTAATGCCGGAATGGGTCTCATGACCCATTCCACATGTTCATTTATTAACCTTTGGCATGAATATTAGGACGGAGTCAGAGACTCCGTCCTGCAACATCTGATGAAATTCAATCCTGTTATGACAATCTATTTATGACGCGTTTTTAGCATTACCATCAATCAAATCTGGTTCTACATTTTCATCATCAAGTTTTCTTGGTGCCTCTTCTTGAATTTCGCTATATAAAATTACATCTCTGATAATTTCAGAATGAATATCTCTAAATGAATCAATTGTGCTGTCAATTTCACTGTTGTTAATTCCTGTTGCAAGCATTGCCGCCTTACTTAATTGCAAGCCAGTTTCAAGATTTTTAGAAACTACTAAATTTGCCCCAACTTTTTTAAATCTTTCAGCATTATTAACATTTTCTGATTTCGCAACGATTGAAACATTAGGGAAATTTTCATGAATAAAACGAGTGATTTTTAAACATGAAATCTCATCTTCCATGGTAATAATTACTGATTCTGATCTTTCAATTCCAATATGGCGTAAGATGTCGGCATTCATGGCATCGCCATAATAAATATTATAGCCATTACTTTTCTCAATACGAACTAAACGGTGATTATTATCAATTACTAAATAATTAATTCCTCTTTTTCGTAAAATATAAGCAACGATACGTCCAACCTTAGTAAAACCAATGATGATCACATGTTTAGAAATATCACCAATTTCTCTTTTAATCTTATTATCACGTAAGACTGATTTAATATAAAGACGGCTTTTTAATTGACGTCCAATACTTGCAAGTAAAGGAGTAAGAGCCATTGAAAATGTTACCACAGTCATCAAGAATTGAGATAAATCAGGTTCCATAAATTTTTGTTGTACTGCCATTACGAATACCACAAAAGCAAATTCGCCACCTTGTGCCAAGAGCAATCCGGCATGAATTGAAGGGGCAAGTGGAAAGCGGAAAACACGGCATAGAATTATGACTATTAAAGTTTTAGCGATAATTAATGCAACTGCTGCGGCAACAATAAAAGGGAAGCTTTTTATAAGTAAATCAAAATCAAAAGACATGCCGATGGTCATAAAAAATAAACCCATCAACAATGATTTTAGTGATAAAATTTCTTCTTCAACACGATACTTATATTCTGTTTCTGCAACCATTAAACCAGCAACGAAAGCTCCAAGCGCAAAAGATAAACCCATGTAATTACTCAAATAAGCTGATCCTAAAATTACAATTAAAGTAAAACTTAAAAATAAAACTTCGTTTTTTGATTCAGCAATGATGCGATAAATTGGTCTTAGTAATGATCTGCCAATCATGAAGATAATTGCCATTGCAATCATGGCATCAATAAAGGCAGTGCCAAGGGCGTGAGTTATGTTTACATCTTCTTTTGCTAAAACAGGAAGTAATACTAAAATTGGAATTACTGCTAAATCTTGCATTAGCAAAATTGAGAATGATAAGCGTCCAACACGGGTTGTTTCTTCACTATTTTCAGTTATTACCTGCATTACAATTGCAGTTGATGATAATGAAAGAGCACTACCAATTATAATGGAAGCTTCAGAAGTTAAGCCACAGAATTCGTGACATATAAAATAAATTAATGCGGAAGTAAGAATTACTTGTAAGCTGCCAAATCCTAAAACATATTTTCGCATTGCCATTAATCTGCCAAAGGTGAGTTCAAGACCAATTGCAAAAAGTAAAAATACAATACCAAGTTCAGCAATTGATTTTGTGGTTTCACCGCTGGTTAAAACGCCAAATCCAAAAGGTCCAATTGCAGCGCCAGATACTAAGTAACCAAGAGCTGGGCTTAGTCCGAATTGTTTAAAAACTACAACGATTGCAACTGAAGCAAATAATAAAATTAATATGTCGCGAAGATAACTTATGTCGTGCATTTTGAATAATGGTTTTGTAAAATCGTAAAAATGTTAAGAGATTACAAATTGGTATTAGCTTTATATTTCGGCTTTATAAGTTGTGTCTTTCTTACAGGCAAGAGAAATGAATAAATAATTTAATTATAATGACTATTTTATCTGATAAATCAATTGCGGAGTTAGCGAAGAATCAAAAAATGATTGAACCGTTTGTTGAAAAACAAGTTAGGTTTGATGATAAAAATCAAAAAATAATTTCTTACGGAAATTCTTCTTACGGCTATGATGCAAGGGTTTCTAATGAATTTAAAATTTTTACTAATATTGATTCGGCAATTGTTGATCCTAAAAACTTCTGTGAAACAAGTTTTGTAAATCGCACCACTGACGTTTGCATAATTCCACCAAATAGTTTCGCTTTGGCGCGCACTGTAGAATATTTCATAATTCCAAAAGATGTTTTGGTTGTTTGTGTTGGTAAATCAACTTACGCAAGATGTGGAATTATTGTTAACGTAACACCTCTTGAACCTGGTTGGGAAGGGCATGTTACTTTAGAATTTTCTAATACAACTCCACTTCCAGCAAAGATTTATGCTTTTGAAGGAGCTTGTCAGTTTTTGTTTTTTAAAGGAGATCAGCCTTGCGAAGTTTCTTATGATAAAAGAAATGGGAAATATATGGGGCAGGTGGGTGTTACTCTGCCAAAGGTTTAGTAAAATTTTGTTAAAGACTTTTTCTTGATTTCGACAAGCTCAATCAGCGAAAAAGGCTTTTTAAAACTTTTCGCTGATTGAGCTTGTCGAAATCAAGAAAAGTTTTGATGGATATGCATATTACTTAAATAATGGTCAAATTTTTTTTATTAACATTTTTATCGCTTTTCTGTGTTACCAGCCAGTTTGCTGTTGCTGACATAAGTAGAGAAGAAGAGCCAGCGGTTTTTACGCCAAAAAAACCAACGCCGTCGCGCTTCTTCGCTGCTGATATTTCAATGCCAGAAACTTTTGTTACCAGTAATAATTTAGCAAAAAAGGTTGGTTCTTTTTATCGTGCTTTTGGTGAAATAATTTTTGTGCAAGGAACTGTAACTGATTCTTTTAATGTGCCAATTGAAGGCGCGGTTGTTGAGATTTGGCAAACTAATGCTGCAGGAAAATATCACACTTTGCTTGAGCCAGATAGCGAATATATTGATCCTTACTTTAACATGTCTGGCCGCGCAATTACTGACAATTTAGGTAATTATCATTTTATTACAATCATGCCTGGTGCAAACCCAGGTAGGGCTCCGCATATTAACATGAATATTTATCATCAAAAATTTGGCAGGATTCAAACTGAAATGTATTTTGAAGATCATCCTTACAATGCTACGGATTATCAATATTTAGCCTATGATGAAGATGAAAGAAAAATGCTAACAGCTAAAGTTACTAATTCTGATATTTTAAATCCAAGTTCAATTAAGCTGTGCACATTTGATATTACAATGCGTGGCACCCATCAATATAAGAGTTATTAATTATGAAATCACAAAGGCAATTACAAATTGGTGAAAATATTAAACGCAATATGTCAGAGATTTTTTTGCGTGAAGATATTTTAACGGTTCCTGGAAGTTATATCACAATTCTTGAAGCTGATGTTAGCCCTGATGCTAAAAATGTAAAAATTTTCATCGATATTTTTGGCAATGAAGAAGTACATCAAAAAATTGTTGATAAATTAAATGACATGGTGCCATTTTTTCGTCATCAATTGGCAAAAAGAGTGACGTTACGTGTTGTGCCTGAAATTATTTTTGTTTTAGATAAAACTGAGCAGAACGCTTCTTCAATTGAAGCTTTGATTGATAAAGAGGCGAAGAAGTTTTCAGCTTTAGAGAAAGCTGTTAAAAAGACTAATAAGCCAAGATCTAAAAAAACTCTAAAATAATGATATTAAAAAAGAAAATTTCAATTTTAGGTTCAACAGGTTCAATTGGAAAAAATACCATTGAAGTTGTAAAAAATGCGCCAGAGAATTTTGAGATTTTTGCTTTAGTTGCTGGAAATGATGTTAAAACTCTTATCTCTCAAGCATTAGAAATAAAGCCTTCTTACGTTGTAATTGAAAATGAATCTTATTTTTTGGAATTAAAATCTGCTTTATCTTCTTTGAAAAATTGCAAAATTATTGCTGGTAAAAATGCTATTCTTGAAGTGGCAAAAATAAAATGTGATTTGGTGGTATCAGCAATTACGGGTGCTGCAGGTATGCTGCCAACATTATCAGCAATTGAAGCTGGTTCAAATATTGCACTCGCCAACAAAGAATCTTTAGTTTGCGCGGGAAGTTTTTTGGTTGCGGCGGCAAAAAAAAGTGGCGCAAAAATTATTCCAGTTGATTCAGAACATAATGCAATTTTTCAGATTTTTGAAAATGAAAATCTTGTACAAATTGATTCAGTTACACTCACCGCGTCAGGTGGACCCTTCTTTAACAAGGATGTAGATTTTTCAAAAATTACGGTTGAACAAGCATTAAAACATCCAAATTGGTCAATGGGTGCAAAAATCTCAATTGATTCCGCCACAATGATGAATAAAGGCTTAGAAGTGATTGAAGCTTTTCATCTTTTTCCACTTAAAAAAGAACAGATTAAAATTTTGGTTCATCCACAATCAATAATTCATGGCATGGTTGAATATAATGACGGTTCAACTTTGGCAATGCTTAGTAATCCTGACATGAAAGTGCCAATTTCTTATGCGCTTTCTTACCCAAAAAGAATGAAAATTAAGCATGATAAAATGGATTTAGCGAAGTTGCAAAATTTAAGTTTTTTTGAGCCTGATGAAAAAAAATTTCCTGCACTCAGAATTTGTCGTGAGGTAATGGAAATTGATGGAAGTGCGCCAGCAGTGCTTAATGCTGCAAATGAAGTGGCGGTTGAAAGATTTTTAAAAGGCGAAATTTCTTTTGATAAAATTACTGTTGTTGTGGCGCAAGTTTTAGAAAAAATATCTCATAAGAAAGTAGAATCAGTCAAAGAGGTAATTGATTTTGATTTTAACGCAAGAATATTGGCTGGGAAAATTTAATCAAAGTCTTATTTTGGTTTGTGTTACAATACTATAACTTATAAAATTTATCAGAATATTGTAATTTATTACTTTGTTATTAGATCATAAATTCACCGCTAAAAAATCAAATTCAACTAACTTAATTAAATCAAAATATGAATTTTAAACCGATGAAAACTTTAGCACTTGCCACTTTGCTTGTTGCTAATGCAGGTCTGAATGTTGCTTTTGCAAATGAACACGTAATAACTAAAAGTATGACTTTCCATTATAATAAGTATCCTGAAAGTGCTTATAGCAAGGAAGTTGCTGTTGTTAATTGGAACAGTAAAGAAGGAATTGAGAGATTAGAAAGAACAAAATTTAAGGGCGATTTTTATCGTTTAGCTCATCATTTTAAACCACAAATCAATCCAGCTGCTTGTGGGCAAGGAGCTGCAACAGTGGTGCTTTCAGCAATTTATGAATTAAATCAAAAACCTTTTCCAGTAATTGAAGAATGGCCAATTACAATTGCTGATAAAAAATATCCTTTGCAATATCGTTTAATTAATGAAACTAATTTCTTTAATGAAGCAACTGACAAGGTTCTTGATCGCAAAGCAATTTCAATGAAAATTACTAAAAAAGATGGCAGTTTTGGTGGTGGAATTGACATTGATGAATTGCAAAAAATGCTTAAAATTCATGGCGTGAAATCAAAATTAACTAATGTTGATAAGTTTTCTGACAAGGATCTTAGCAAGTTCAGAGAATTAGTGAAAAAAGTTGTTAATTCTGATAAAGAGTTCTTATTGTTAAACTATGATCATTCTTACAAAAGCTTGATGGGTGGGCATTTCTCACCAGTTGCAGCTTATGATGAAGAATCTGATTCTGTTTTAATGCTTGATGTTGCAGCACACAGAAATCCATGGATTTGGATTAATTTGAGTGATTTGTATCATGCAATGAATACTCAAAATTATGCTAAAACAGCATATCGTGGTTATTTAGTTGTAAGCACAAAATTGTCGAAGTAAATATTTGTCCCCTATGTTATTTGGCATAGGGGATTTTTAATTAATCATTAATGAAATGGCTTTAGTAGAATTAGTTTTACAAAATATTTTTTCTTTCATCTTAATAATTTCACTAATTGTTTTCATTCACGAATTCGGTCATTTTTATGTGGCGCGTTTATGTGGTGTGAAGATTGATGCTTTCGCAATTGGTTTTGGCAAAGAGCTTTTTGGTTTTGATGATAAAAAAGGCACGCGTTGGAAATTTTGTCTTATTCCGCTTGGTGGTTATGTAAAAATGTTTGGTGATAAGAATGGGGCGTCAATGCCTGATTTAGAAGTATTGAAATACATGTCAGAAGATGATAAGAAAAAATCTTTTTTGTTTAAAAATGTTTATCAGCGTATTGCAATTGTCTCTGCAGGGCCAATTGCCAATTTTTTATTAGCGATCACAATTTTTACTTTTTTATTTCAAGTAAATGGGCTGACAAAAGTGCTGCCAATCATTAGCGAAGTTATTGAAAAGAGTGCTGCTGACAATGCAGGTTTAAAAAAAGGTGATAAAATTTTAGCACTTGAAGGTAAAGAAATTCAAGATTTTGAAGAAATTAGAGAAGTTGTTTCGCAAAGTGCGGATAGAGAATTATTGCTTAAAGTGAGCAGAAATGGAGAGGTTATTGAAGTTAAAGTAACTCCCAAATCAAAGCTTACAAAAGACTTATTTGGTAATGAAATAAAAGTTGGTTTGCTTGGTGTTTCTTCAACAGAAATTTCGCATCAAAATTTAAATTTAAGTCAAAGTTTTATTGAGGCGAATAAAGAAACTTACCATGTTTCAATTGCAATTTTTAAAGCAATTGGTGAATTAATTACTGGAAGACGAAGTGTTGAAGAGCTTGGTGGCCCAATTAAAATTGCGCAATATACTGGTAAAACTGTTGAAATGGGTGTGGTTGCGGTTTTATGGTTTATGGCGATGATTTCAACTAACCTTGGTGTGATGAATTTACTTCCAGTTCCGGTTTTAGATGGTGGGCATTTATTTTATTATTTTATTGAGGCAATTTTTAGAAAACCATTGCCGCAAAAAGTGCAGCAAATGGGTTTTCAACTTGGATTTAGTTTAGTGATGGCATTGATGTTATTTACTACATTTAATGATATTAGGAATTTATTTACTAATTGAATCATCTTTCTTTCTATCTCCTACTATTCTGGCACCCATTCTTTCTCCAACTAATTTAGCTCCTGGCTTTACTTCTTTGGTATGTAAAGATTCATCATTATTGATTTTAGCCACTATACCTGGTGTTATTTTAATGCTAGTTGCACTTATTTCAGCAAGGCTTTGGTTAAGAAATGAAATTGCTTCTTTTGCCAAGTCACCACCGCTTACTGATACTGGTCTAAAATCTCCATATTGAGAATAGTTTATTTTATATCTTTCTTCATCAAGAATTTTTGCTTGTATGTATAACGATTCTGCGCTTGTGTCATCAACGTAAAAATAACTGCTTAAAGCATCCAGTAAATGCTGTTTATCATTTTTTACGAAATGACTAACTATATTATCATAGGTGATTAACTTTGTTTTTGTGTCAGTTTTATTATCATATAATCCACCAAGAACTATATATCTTGCGGCCTCTCCTGAACCCCAGCCATCATTGTGCCATTTTAATGTTTGAGAAGATTTATAAGAGTTTGGATTTTTCTCATCTTTATCAGCAAAAAGATAATAAAATCCTTCTGTTTCATTGACCCCTAAAATATGAGAATAAGAATGAAGTATTGCTTCTATGGATCTATCTTTCTGTGTAGATTTAAAGCTTTTCAATTCATCACTTGAAGTGAGAACTTCTGATTCGCTAATTTCTGGAAATGCCACATTACTCATTATTACCATAGAATCTGTACGATTTATTTGCTCTAATGTTTCGAGTAATCTAGGATCCTCTTTGGTTATTATTTTTTCTAGTTCTTTTCTCCAAGCTTTTGCTTCTCTAGAGCTGAATGGCCTTATATTGCAATTTGATGATTGGAAAAATGGTTCATAAAATTTTTCTACCCTACCACGAAATTGTTCTGAAACTGAATCAGGTATTTTTACATTTTCTATGGTGCTAAAATTACTTTTTGGAAAAAAGAGTTTTGCTATTGTTGATGTTGGTCTTTGTAAAGAGGAGCGCATGTGAGTTTTTAAAAAATTTTGTTCTAATTATACAATAAGAGATTGCAAAACTTGTTTTGCTTTACCGCTATCAATCATCTCACGCGCTAAATCAATTCCATCGGTAATTTTTTCAACTTTTCCTGAAATCTTGAAAGCATAAGCTGAATTTAAAAGGACAATATCACGATAAGCAGATTTTTCGCCGTCTAAAAGGGCAATTAATTTTTGTGCATTATGTTTGGCATCACTTCCTTTTAGAGCTTCAAGAACAACTTTTTTAAAACCGAATTTCTCAGGGTTAATTATTTCTTCTTCGAAAAATTTTCCATTTTCAAAACGTAAGAGGTAAGAATCATTACAAAGTGTAATTTCATCCATTCCGTCAAAACCGTGAACGATGTAGATTTTTTTTGAAGCATCATCAGCAGCGGCCACTTCAAGCATATTTCTCATAGTATCTTTTCTTGAAGTTCCAATGAGCTGAAATCTTGTATTTGCTGGGTTTAAAAGTGGTCCTAAAAAATTAAAAATTGTTAGTTGTTTAAATTCTTCAGCAAAGCTTTTACGAATTTGTGCTAAATTTTTTAGTGATTGATGAAAGAAAGGTGCGAATAAAAAACATAATTTTTTTTCTGCTAAAGTTTTTTCAATTTCAGCAATATCAGAAGAAATTTTAATACCAAGTTCAGAAAAAATATCTGCAGAACCAGACATTGAAGAAACTGCTTTATTGCCATGTTTAGCAACTGAAATTCCTGCCGCGGCAACCAAAAAACAAACGGCAGTTGAAACATTAAGAGTATTTAATTTATCGCCACCAGTTCCGCAAACATCAATTGAATTTTTTGGTGCGGAAATTTTTATCATACGTTTTTTAAGTGCTGTAACCGCACCAATAAAACTCTCTTTCGAATAGCCATTTTTGTTTAGATCAAGAAGAATTTTTTTAGTTTCTGTTTCTGATATTTTTTGTTCAATAATATCAGAAAATATTTCTTCAAAATTTTGTGAGGTAAGATTCTGTAGGTTCATTGCCTATTTTATAATATTCAGAAAATTCTCAATAATCTTGTGACCATGCTCTGAAGCAATAGATTCAGGGTGAAATTGCACACCAAAGATTTTTAATTTTTCATCAGCAATTCCCATAATAATTCCATCCTTAGTTTCTGCGGTAATTTCAAGATTTTTTGGACAAGTTTCTTTTTCAATAATCAAAGAATGATAGCGAGTTGCCTTAAAAGGTGAGGGCAGATTTTTAAAAATATTCTTACCATTATGAATAACTTCACTAACTTTTCCATGCATTGGATAAGTCTTGATAATATTGCCACCAAAGGCTTGACCAATTGCTTGATGTCCTAAACAAACACCAAGAATTGGATAGATACCCTTAAATTTTTCAATTACTTCCAAGCAAATTCCCGCTTCATTTGGCGTGCATGGACCGGGAGATAGAACAATTGCGCTTGGATTTAATTTTTTAATTTCAGCAATAGAAATTTTGTCATTGCGCTTTACCAAAACATCCTTAGCACCAGCTTCAATTAAGTAATGGTAAAGGTTGTAAGTAAAGCTGTCATAATTATCGATTAATAGTATCATAAAAATATTAATAGTGATATCGGCATTGAACAATGATGATTTCATCGTCATGAATTGCGTAAACCAAACGATGTTCGTCATTGATTCTTCTTGACCATAGGCCAGAAAAGTTGGCTTTAAGTGCCTCTGGTTTTCCAGAACCAGTGAATGGATTACGAACAATTTCTAAAATTAATGAATTAATTTTTTCAAGAATTTTTTTGTTATTCTTCTGCCAGTAAATATAATCTTCCCAGCCATTTTTCTCAAAACATAAAATCCTATTTTTTATCATTTTTGGTTTTTGGTAATTGGTGTTTTTTATATTTTTTAGCTGTGATATTTTTTAGCGATTCCGTTAATCTTTTCTTATTTGCTGGGCTTTTAGCAAGATAAATAGTTTCTTGATAACCATTAAAATCCTCAAGAGAAAGCATGACAACTGGTTGTTTTGATTCACGCGTAATAATCATTGGTGAATGGCTCAGCAGCACTTCATCCATTTTTTGTGATAAGTTCTTACGTAATTCGCTGTAATTGGTAACTAACATATTTTTAATAAAGTTTAAATAGAGACTTATTTAAGTACTTAATTAAGTATATTTAAAAATAAAAAATAATCAATAATTATTATAACTTCTTATATTCCTCAAGACTATATTCATCAACTTGAACTGCGTCAAGAACTGCTGCTGAAGCTCTCTTCATTAAAGACAATTCATCAAGTGAAATTACAGATTTTTCTAAAGCTAGATCAATCAAATCTTCAACTCTGCCTTTTGGTAAGGTTTTATTGCGAATGGCGTTCTTAATCTTTTCAGAAATTTCTTTTGATTCTTCTGAAAGTTTCATCGCAATTTCTAATTTTCCTAAAGCCTCATTTTCGTCTGTTGGAACAAAAATTCCTGTAGTTAGAGAATCACGGAAAGCGCCGTTTTTAATAAAATTTTTCACAACCTTATGTCCAAGGTTATCATTAGCAATGCTGTTAAAGCGGTTGACTCTGCACCAAATCGCAAAAGGTAACATTACCCAAAATGATGGAGATAATAATCTTGCTACTGAATTTTTTGAGCCACCAAACATATTTTGGTAAAGCCCTTCAAAACCAACTTGCATTTGGTCTAAAAGATCTTTCATTGCATAGTGAAGAGTTGGAATGTCTGACTTCTTGCTGCCATCAGCTTCAAATTTTCTTAAAATACAGACGGCCATATACATTGCTGATAAAATATCACCAAAGCGACCATTGATTTTTTCTTTGCGTTTTAAATTGCCACCAAACATTGCCATTGCAATATCGGCAAATAAGGCAAAGGTTGCAGAAGCCCAAGCAATTTTACATTCATATCTGCCAACAATTCCATCTCTTGATGAAATATGTAAATAGCCGCGGCTTAGAGAAAGAAGAACAGAACGCGTTAAATTTCTAATTAAATGTTTGATGTGAGAGAAAAATGCGCGATCAAAAGATTTAACATCACTTTCTTCTAACGCAGTAATTTCTTTATAAGCAAAAGGATGACACATGATGGCACCTTGTCCGAAGTGGATTAAGCTGCGCGTCATGATATTTGCGCCTTCAACCGTAATTGAAATTGGTGTTGAGAAATAAGGGTTAGCCAAAAGATTTTTTGGACCACGAATAATGCCCTTACCACCGGCCAAATCCATACCATCATTGATATTTTGACGAAACATTTCTGTGGCATGATATTTTGCAATTCCGGTAATTACTGCTGGTTTTGAACCATTATCAATTGCCGCTGCAGTGAAGCTTCTCATGGCTTCAGAAATATAAGTTCTGCCAACAATTCGTGCTAAGACTTCTTCAACACCTTCAAATTTGCCAACTGGTAAACCAAATTGTTGTCTAATGCTGCAATATGAGCTAACAACACGTGCTACAAGTTTTGAACCACCGCAACTTGTTGAAGGTAATGAAATTCCACGTCCTGCTGCCAAGCATTCCATCAACATTTTCCAACCTTTACCAAGACCTTGTTGTCCGCCAATTACGGCATCAATGCCAACAATTACGCTATCACCATTTAGTGGAGAATTTATAAAAGGAGTTGCCAAAGGATCATGTCTTCTGCCTTGGCGCACACCTGGAGTATCATGAGGAATCAAGGCGCAAGTAATTCCAAGATCTTCCTTATCAGATAAAATGTGATTTGGATCTTTCAATTGGAAAGCAACGCCAATTACTGTTGCGTAAGCACCAAGAGTTATATATCTTTTATTCCAATTTAGGCGAATTTTAGTTTCGCCATACATGTCTTTGAATAACACGCCTTCTGATGTAATTGAAGTGGCGTCACTTCCTGCTGTTGGCTCAGTGAGTGCAAAGCAAGGCAATTCACGACCATCAGCTAAACGTGGTAAATAATGATCACGTTGTTCTTTATTTCCATAGTGCAGCAATAATTCTGCAGGTCCTAAAGAATTTGGTACCATAACAGTAATTGCTAAAGTAACAGATCTTGAAGCAAGTTTTTGAATCACACAGCTATGAGCGTAAGCTGAGAATCCAAGGCCACCATATTCCTTAGGAATAATCATACCAAAGAATTTTTTCTCTTTGATAAATTT
Organism: Rickettsiales bacterium; assembly: GCA_018969185.1. Classification (GTDB taxonomy): domain Bacteria; phylum Pseudomonadota; class Alphaproteobacteria; order Rickettsiales; family UBA1997; genus UBA2645. The sequence goes on from JAGWYT010000007.1 coordinate 22,080, forward strand.
CCAAACAGATTCAGGCAAATCTTTTTCTCTTTGCACTTGGTAATCAGGGCAAATTCGGCAAAGCTCTTCAACTTCATTATCAAGGAAGCTTTGTTCTTCGCGGCTTAGCGATGGATAATTTTGGCTTAAGATCCATTTGAAATTTGGCTTTCCAGAAAATAATTCGCCATCAACCCAGATAGTTCCTGATGTTAGAGCGATTTTTTCAGTCTCAGAAATTTTTGGTAATAAACCAAGTTTTTTAATTAGAGAGACTATAGTAGTAGTAACTAAAGTCTGTCTCATCAAAGGAATTGCTAAGAATGCAACAGCGAAAGTGTATATATTCCAGAAAGTTTGACCTAAATCGCAGCTCAGAAAATAAAGGGTAAGAACGATTAAATATGAATATAGAGAAAATCCGTTATAGGCGTAGATCAGAAGTAAAGCTAAAGTTATTAAGCCAATATTTGGAACAGCGTTAATTAACTCAATAAGTTTATTAAGAATTAAAATCGGATCAAAATTTGTCATATTCTATTTTGTTTGTTAAGTATTATTTTTCTTTACCACTAACTCGCAAGCGCCTTTAACCAAAGCTCTAACTGCGTTAATGTAAAATGCTCTTTGAGTTGCTGAAATTGCACCTCCAGCATCAAGCAAATTAAGCAAATGGCTTGCCTTTAAAGCCTGTTCATAAGCAGGAAGTGGCAAATTTTTCTCAGCCAAAATTTGTGATTGTTTTTGTGCATCTTCAAAATGTCTGAATAATTCTTCAGCGTTAGAATGCTCAAGAACAAATCCTGAATTTTCAATTTCGCTTTCTTTAAAAATATCGCCATAAGTAATTTTATCCCTTCCTTCGCAACCATTCCAATTAATGTCAAAAATACTATTAACATTTTGAATATTCATGGCAAGGCGTTCTAAACCATAAGTAATTTCACCCGGTATTAAATCACATTCAATGCCACCAACTTGTTGCATGTAGGTAAATTGTGTAACTTCCATGCCATTAAGCCAAACTTCCCAACCAAGGCCTGAAGCACCAACAGAAGGGTTTTCCCAATCATCTTCAACAAATCTAATATCATTTGCTTTAGTGTTGATGCCAATCAAATCAAGGCTTTGTAAGTAAAGATCTTTGATATTGCTTGGTGCTGGTTTTAACAATGTTTGAAATTGGTAATAATGACCAAGACGATTAGGATTTTTAGCATATCTTAAATCAGTGGGTCTTCTGCATCCTTGCACGTAAGCAACTTTCCACTGTTTATTTCCCAAAGCTCTTAAAACAGTTGCGGGATGAAGCGTGCCAGCTCCAACTTCAACATCTAAAGGTTGTAAAATGGCGCATCCTTGATTTGACCAAAATTGCTGCAATTTAAAAATTATTTCTTGAAATGATGTCATTATTTACAACCAGAATAATGTTTAAGAAACCTATTAAAACCCGCTATAGCAAAGACTTCATCCATTTCTTTTTGAACAAAAAAACTTGAGCTTATGCAAATAAGTGAGTTTTTTTGGAGAAAAAAATGGATGAAAGCTGTAGCTAGAGATAGGGTTTTTATAGGTTTATTTATTGATATTGTTATGTATTTTTGTTTTAGTAAAATTTTCATTTCTTAAGCGTTGTTCTGGTTGACTATACACTAAATGAAGAACCACAACCGCAATTGGCTTTGGCATTTGGGTTATTAACTTTAAAATAAGATGCGCCAAGTTCTTTAATAAACTCAATTTCGCAGCCATCTAAAAATTGTAAAGAAGTTTCGTCAGTGCTGGCTAATAATTTTCCATTTTCTTCATAAATTCGCACATCTTCTTTTTCTGTCTTTTCATCAAGATCAAACAAATATTGAAAGCCGCTGCAACCACCGCCAGAAATGCTGATGCGCAAGAATTTATCATGATTTGATTCTTTTTGTCTAATCTCTTTTATCCTTTCTATTGCTGAATTTGTAAGCGTTATTGACATTATATGGTACTGTTAATAAAGGTTAACAATGTTAGATTTTGATATTATTTTTAGCGCTTTTTTACTAAATTTTTCTTTTAATATCGGGATATATTTAAAAAAAATTTAGTAAAAAATAAGCAAAAATAGATTGAAATATGGCATTGTTAACCTTTGTTAACAGTGCCAACTTTATTTCTTTTGTTTAATTCTTTTAAAATTTCATCAAGTTCAATATCTTGCGAAGCCAGTAAAACCAAGGTGTGATAAAATAAATCACTAACCTCACCAATCAAATCATTACGAGTTTTTTTGCTTTTTTCTTTTTCGTTAAGAAAGGCTGCAATTACAACTTCAACGGCTTCTTCACCAATTTTTCTGGTGGTTTTTTCTGCGCCACCCTTAGCTAATTCATAAGTGTAAGAATTTTTTTCTTTCGCAGCAATTTTTTTCTTAAGCAGGCAAAACAACTCTTCAAGATCAAAATTTTTCTTTATTGGTTTTTTAGTCATAAGTTTATTTATTTCTAATAGATGGTTAGAATTTATTAATTTAATAGGCTAAATGCAAGAATTAATAACCCATTTATTATGTTTGTATCTTATGTATTTTCGTCGGTCGAGCTTGTAGAGACCAAGAAAATACAAGGAATTACTTTTTTGTGGTTTCGACAAGCTCAACCGACAAAAAAGTTGGTAAATCAAGCATCTTGACATTTGCTCTTTCAAAATTTACTCTACCCGCCCCTTAATTTTATTAAATAATCAAAATATATATATGGCTAGCGAACTTACATTATCAATCATCAAACCTGATGCAACAAGAAGAAATTTAACTGGAAAAATCAATGCTAAATTTGAAGAGGCTGGTTTAAAAATTGTTGCTCAAAGAAGAATTCAACTTTCTGACAAAACTGCTGGTGAATTTTATGCTGTTCATAAAGAAAGACCATTTTACAATGATTTAGTAAAATTTATGACTTCAGGACCAGTTGTGGTTCAAGTTTTAAAAGGTGAAAATGCTGTTGCTAAAAACCGCGAAATCATGGGCGCAACTAACCCAGCGAATGCTGCTGCTGGAACAATTCGTAAAGAATTTGCTGAATCAATTGAAGCTAATTCAGTTCACGGTTCTGACAGTTTAGAAAATGCTAAAAACGAAGTTGCTTTCTTCTTCGCTGCTTCTGAGATTGTTGAATAGATTTTTCTTGTTATTTACTAAAAATTTGCTATATTGTCGCCTTAAATTATAATTTTTGGCGCATATGGTTAAATCTTTACTAAAGAAAGTTAATGATGCCGTAGATCCAGTTGCTAAACAAAAGGCAATAAAGGAGCTAAAAGATGATCTTGGCAAAAATAGTTCCGTTGTTCGTGATTTGGATTATGGAACAGGACAAGAAGATGTAACAGAACTTCTGCTTCCTCTTTTTGATGAGTTATATGGTATTGGTGATACAAAGACAGCAATAAATAGAAGTCCTTTAATAGAAGCCAGTGAAATAAGTCCCATATCTGAAAAAGATAAAAAGAAATATAAGTCAAAACCAACTAAATTATATGCTAAATGTACGATTGAGCTTGATATTGCTGGTGGTAAAAATTCAATTTCAGGACTACTCAAAAATTTTCAAACTGTAGAGAATCTTAGTAATGGAGAATCTCCAAGATATGTTAAGGGTAATGGTATTGAAGAAGATGCAGAAGAAGGAAGTGTTACTCTAAAATCTAGTAGAAAACTTTCTTTATTAGTTAAAGAAAATGCTAAAGAAATTGTCGTTAGCACAAAGCGTTTTAAGTATGATATTCATGGTAATAGAAGTAAAATTCAGGATGCTATAAATCTTGATGACATTGAGTTAGATATAGCTGGTAAAAAAGATAAGAAGGCTAAATTTAAACCAACGGCATTTATAGTTCATAGTGGTGAGTTTGGAGGTGGGCATTATCTTGCTTACGTTCAGGAAGTTGATGAAAAAGGTAAGGTTGGTTGGTATGAATATGATGATAGTAGAGTTAGAAAAATTTCAGAGGATGAAAAATGCATTCCAAGACAGGTATTAGGAAAAAGTATTTGCGATACTATTGGGTTAGATCCAGAAAAGTCAGTTTCATTTTTAGAACTACGTAAAAAACAAGCTTATGTTGTTAAATATTCAAAGGTAAATGAACAAGGTAAGGTTGATCTTCCACAGAGAAATAGAGTGGGAGCAGTAAATGCTGGTAATACTTGCTGGGCAAATTCCGCAGCAGCTTTTGCTGGTTCTTTTACTTCCTTTGGGGTGGCAAGAGTTGTGGCTGTGGATGTGTCAAAGATAAGTAATGATGTGATAGAAAAAGAAGAAGATGCGTTACCTAAAAAAAATAATAAGAAACAGGTTCGTTTTGCAAGTAAAGATGATGTATCAGATCAAATTCTACCTCAAAAACCAGCAATACCTGAGAAGAAAAGCACTATAATGGCAGCGAAGCAAGATGAGCAAAAAGTACAAAGTAGTCATAATAACAAAGTTGTACCTCAAGCAAAAAGTAAAAAAGAATCGCTTACTTTAGAAGAAAAAGTTCAAAATGTTTTTATAAAATCTTTGAGAAAAATGGATGAAGAAAAATCGTCCAAAGAAATATGGGATGATATGAGTTTAGTGGAGAAAAAAGTCTTTGTTCATTATTATAATAAATTTCATCAAGGAAATGAAATAAAGCTTTCATCCTTATATAAGAAGGTTGCTGCGCAAGAAGATGCTGACATTACAACAAAAACAGGAAAACATTTTGCGTTAAAAAAGGGAAAAGAAGATGAGATAGAGAAAATTGTAAATAATGCCATGAAATATAGACCAAAGACAGTAATTCATGGATGTGATGTAGAAAAATTAAATGAAGAGATGGCAAGGGTTCATTAATTTTGTCGATAAAACTTTTTTATTCCAAAAAATGATAATGCTGCAAACAAAGCGGGCAGGGTAAATAAGAAGAATTTATTTTTGCCATGAATTTCTGAAATCAAAATATCATCGCCAAATTCTTTTACTAAATCATTTCTAATTTCATCATCGCTTTTTCCTTCAGATATTTTTTTTCTGATTAATTTTCGCATTTCAAAAGAGAATTCTGTATCTGAACTTTCAATAACTTGACCTTCGCAAACAAGGCAACGAACCTCAAGAAAAAGACTGCGTGCGCGTTGTTCTTTTGTTTCATCAGCTAAATGTTCTTCAGGAGAAAGAGCGTATGATTTTAAGCAGAAAATTGTAATTAGAAGAATAGTTTGTAGAAAGAGTTTCATTTAGGATTTTGTGTTATATATGACTATAAAAATAATATTATCCGCTGGTTGAGCCTTGTGTTGAGATTGACGAAACATGTCGAAACCAAGGATAAGGTTATTTTCGCTTTTCTTGGTTTCGAAAGGTTCAACCAGCGAAAAGCTAAGTATTAGTTGGCGATTTCAACAATTCCATCAAAGATTTTTTCGTAACCACCAGTCATGGTGACGTAAGAATTTTTGCCATGCCATTCAATTAATAAATCTCCACCTTTAAAGCGAATTGTAATTTTATTATTTTTAACTAAATTATGTTTCATCGCTAAAATCGCCACAGCACAGGCTCCAGTGCCACAAGCTAAAGTTTCTCCGGCACCACGCTCAAAAACTCTAACTTCAATTAAATCATCCGAAATAATTTTTGCGAATTCAATATTTGCTTGTTTTGGAAAAATTTTATCAAAACAAATTTTTGGAGCGACGTCAAAAAAAACATCATCATTTGGTATTTCAGAAACAAAAGTTACAGCGTGAGGATTACCAACATTCACAGTAGAAAAAGCAAAGCCATGAAGGTAAATTTTTTGCGAATCTATTTCTTCCAAAAGAGGAATTTTTTGCCAATCAAAAGTTGGAATTGCAATATCAACGGCAATTAATTTATCAGAAATTTTATAGCATTTTAGAATTCCAGCAGCAGTCTCTATGGCAATATTATTTACAGATTCTTCATCAAATATTATTGAAGAAACACATCTTGTGGCATTTCCACAAGCGCTGGAAGTGGATCCATCGGCGTTATAAATTTCCATCAAGCAATTCGCTGATACAGATTTTTTGATTAGAATTAATTGATCACAGCCAATATTTTTACGATCACAAAATTTTTCAATTTCAGCTTTTGAGAGATTTATTTCTCTATTACGAGCGTCAAAGATAATGAAATCATTACCTATTCCGCTCATTTTTGTGAAAGGTGTTTTCATTATTTTATAAAGAAGATATAATGTTTTGTTAATTTGTTCTTAGCCATCGTGTGTGCTGGAATGGGTCTTTGACCAATTTCACATGTTCATTTTATTTAATTAAATTTGACATGAAAGTAAGGGCGGGGTCAGAGACCCCGCCCTGCAAATAGATAAAAAAAATTATTTTTTAGCTCTTTCAACGTAAGTTGAGTCTTCTGTTTTTACAATAATTCTATCGCCACTTTCAATGAAAGGAGGAACCATCACGCGCACTCCATTATCAAGAACTGCTGGCTTGTAAGATGCACTTGCTGTTTGCCCTTTAACAACCGCATCAGCTTGTACCACTTCAAGAGTAACGGTTTCAGGTAAAGTGATTGAAATTGGTTTATCATTGCAATATTCAACATTAACATTCATGCCTTCTTGCAAGAAAGGGAAAGCTTCGCCAACCAAATCCTTATGTAAGTTGAATTGCTCAAAAGAAGTCATGTCCATAACAACAAGTTCATCACGATCCATATATTGATATTGAAAGTGCTTTTGTTCAACATAAGCAACATCAACATCTTCGCTTGAATTATAGCGAGTGTTAGTTTTATTTCCTGTAACGATATTTTTCATTTCAACTTGAATGTAAGCACCACCTTTACCGGGTTTTACATGTTCACGTTTGATAACTGACCAAAGTTGATTTTGATATTCTACTACATTTCCTACTCTTAGAGAATTCGCGTTAGTTTTCATTTGTTGATTATTAGTTTAGGTTAATTTTTTCGTGGTTTCGACTTCGCGGGAACCGACGAAAAAAGAAGCTATAGTTTTTCTTCGGTTGAGCGAAGTCGAAACCACGAAAAACATAGAAATACAAGTTATCTCTATAAATTTTTAACAATTTCTTCGACAACTTTTTTAGCGTCGCCGAAGACCATTAAAGTATTATCTTTGAAAAATAATTCATTTTCAACGCCAGCATAACCAGCATTCATGGATCTTTTTACAAAGAAAACAGTTTTTGCTAAACCAACGTCCAAGATAGGCATGCCATAAATTGGGCTGGTTTTATCAGTTTTTGCCGCTGGATTTGTAACGTCATTAGCGCCAATTACAAAAACGATATCAGTTGATTTAAAATCACCATTAATTTCTTCAAGTTCAAAAACTTTTTCATAATCAATATTAGCTTCAGCTAAAAGTACATTCATGTGCCCAGGCATTCTTCCTGCAACTGGATGAATTGCAAATTTCACTTCAATTCCTTGTTTTTCAAGAGAGTGAGTCATCTCAGCAACAGCATGTTGCGCGCCAGAAACTGCCATACCATAACCTGGGACGATAATAACTGAAGCAGCACCTTTCATCATATAAGCTGCATCTTCAGCGCTTGCTTGTTTAATTGGTTTTTGTTCTTTTTCTTCTGTTGCACCAACTTGTGTCTGTTCTCCAAAGCTGCTAAAGATTACGTTAAAAATAGAGCGATTCATTGCTTTGCACATGATGTAGCTAAGAATTGCGCCACTTGCACCAACTAAAGCACCAGTAATGATCAATAAAGGATTATTAAGTGTGAAACCAATGCCACTTGCCGCCCAACCAGAATAAGAATTTAGCATTGAAACAACAACTGGCATATCTGCGCCGCCAACTGGCGCAATAAGCATGAAGCCAATGAAGAATGATAATAAAGTTAAAATTATGAAAAGGAATTTTGAGCCGAAAACCATAAAAGCAAGCAAGCAGCATGCCATTGCAATAGCACTATATTTTGTAACTTTTTGTGTATTTTTAAAGAAGGTGAATTTTGATTTCATATTGCCGTTTAACTTCAAGAAGGCAACGATTGAACCGGTGAATGTGATGGCGCCAATTGTAACACCAAGACCCATTTCAATTAGGCTGGCTATTTTTATTTCACCATCATCAATAATATGAAAGGAAGCTGGCATCCATAGAGCACTTGCCGCGATAAGAACTGCAGCCAAACCAACCAAAGAGTGAAAGCCAGCAACTAATTGTGGCATTGCAGTCATTTTTACTTTATTTGCAATGAACCAACCAATTCCACCGCCAATTGCTAAGGCGATTATGATGAATATAACATTGTGAACTTGTGGTAAAAATAAAGTGGTTACAATGGCAAGAGCCATTCCTGACATTCCGAAATAATTGCCGATGCGTGAAGTTTTTTGCGACGAAAGGCCATATAGTGATAAAATAAATAAAACGGCAGAAATTAAATAAGAGAAAGATACTAAGCTATGCATGAGAGTTTAGTTTTTAAATTAATTTATCAAGATTTAACAAGAGCTTCTCGCGCCTTGAGCGAAGTCGAAACCAAGAGAAGCGCGGTCATAAATCTTATCATTGGTTTCGACTTCGCGGGAACCAGCGAATAAGATTTATTAAGTTTGTTAGTCAGATTAAGGATTATCCTTTATAGCGTCAATGGTAATTTACGCAATTCCGCTTTTTAAGCAATCGTGAATATGTAAAATTCCAGTAACTTTTTTCTTATTTGATTTTTCATCAACCACAAAAAGACTGGTGATTGATTTTTTATTCATCACTGCAATTGCGTCAACGGCAAGCATTTCGCTATCAATCAAAATAGGTTTCTTTGTCATTACTTCTTTAGCCGTTTGATTTAAAAAATCATTTGAGATATGTCGTCTTAAATCGCCATCAGTTATTATACCAATCAATTCATTATTAGCATCAATCACAGCAGTACAGCCCAAATGTTTTGAAGTAATTTCAATTAACACTTCCGACATTTTCATATTTTCTTTCACTATTGGAATATGAGAATTTTTACGCATAATTTCGCGAACACGAACAAAAGCTGCACCAAGCTTTCCTCCGGGATGAAACACGCCAAAATGCTCATCGTTAAAGCCTTTAGCCTCAATTAAACTAACAGCTATGGCGTCGCCCAAAGCAAGCATCATTGTTGTTGAAGTGGTTGGAGCATTTACTTTGTTTGCTTCAGGAATTTTTGATAAAACGAATGCTATGGTGCTTGAGTTTACAAGCTCTGATTCCGCTCTGCGCACCATTCCAATAATTGGAATTTCAAATCTACGACAATAAAAAATAATATCTTTTAGCTCTTTTGTTTCGCCAGAATTTGAAAGAAGAATTACAACATCATCTTTAGTAATCATGCCAAGATCACCGTGACTAGCTTCTCCAGGGTGAATAAAAAATGCGGGAGTACCAGTTGAAGCAAGAGTTGCAGCAATTTTATTTGCAACATGACCAGATTTTCCCATGCCACTTAAAATTACGCGACCTTTGCAATTTAAAATCAAATCAATTGCTTTTATGTAATTTTCATCAAAGCAGCTAAATAGCGAATTCAAGCCTTCAATTTCAGTTTCAATAGTTCTTCTTGCTGATTCTATATAAGATTTTTTATCTTGCATAATTTTGTAGCTATTAGTTTAATTTGTGATTTCTGTTTTAATATAAAAATGAATTCGGTGAGTTTCAATTATGAGTCTTAAAGAGCAAGATATTTTGTGCGAATTTGCTGCGGCTAAAGCAATTTTAAAAGGTCATTTCATACTTTCTTCTGGTTTGCATTCTGACACTTATATGCAATGTGCCAGAGTTTTGATGAATCCAAAAAGAGCGGAAAAGCTTTGCGCTGCTTTAGCAGAAAAAACTGAAAAAAAATTAGGAAAGAATTTTGCTGATATTGTTGTAGCACCAGCAATGGGTGGAGTTGTGGTTGGTTATGAAATGGGACGTCAGCTTAATTTAGAAACAATTTTTTGTGAAAGAGTTAATGGTGAATTTCAATTAAGAAGAGGTTTTGAATTATTTGAAAATGCCAGAGTATTAGTGGTTGAAGACGTAATTACAACTGGAAAATCTTCACTTGAGACTTTTGATTTGGTGAAAAAATATGGCGGTAAGGTTGTTGCTGAAATATCATTGGTTGATAGAAGTGGGGAAGAGGATTTACAAGATAAAATGGGAGTTCCTGTTGTTTCTTTACTTAAAATCAATGTGAAAACATTTGATGAAAATAATGTTCCAGAAGAGCTTAAGGGTATTCCTGCCGTTAAGCCAGGAAGCAGATTCATAAGCAAATAAAATACAATGAAAACCTATACCAATAAACTTGAAGAAGTTGTTCTAAATAAGCGTGAGCTGAATGTTTCCTTCGAATTTTTTCCGCCAAAAACTGAAGAAATGGAGCAGCGTTTATGGGAAGCTGTAAATAAATTAAAAAATTTAAATCCAAGCTTTGTTTCTGTAACTTATGGTGCAGGTGGTTCAACGCGTGAAAGAACTCATAATACAATCAAAAAAATTCTTGAAGAAACCAGCTTAAAGCCATCTTCACACTTGACTTGCGTTGCTGCTTCAAAAAGTGAAGTTGATGAAATTGTTAGAAACTATTGGCAGATGGGAGTTCGTCATATTGTTGCGTTGCGCGGTGATTTACCAGCGGCAAGCCCAAATTATCAATTGCACAAGGATGGTTATCAATATGCGAGTGAATTAGTTGCAGGAATAAAAAAGATAGCGGATTTTGAAATTTCAGTTGCGGGCTATCCAGAAAAGCATCCAGAAGCAAAAAGCCTTGATGAGGATATTGATAATTTAAAACGTAAGGTTGATGCTGGTGCCAGCCGTATCATAACGCAATTCTTTTTTGATACCGATGTTTATTTTTCTTTTGTTGATAAATGCCAAAAACGGGGAATTAATGCGCCGATTGTTCCCGGAATTTTACCAGTTACAAATGTGAAACAGACTAAGCACTTTGCTAAAATGTGTGGTGCTAAAATTCCAAAATGGATGTCGGAAATTTTTAATGGGCTTGACGAAAGAGAAGAAACCAGAAAATTAATTGCTGGAGTTGTGGCGGTAGAACAGTGCCGAATCTTACATAACGGTGGAGTTGATGATTTTCACTTTTATACATTGAATAGGTCTGAATTGACTTATGCTATTTGTCACATGCTTGGTGTTTCAGATTGTCATAAATTCTAACTTTTGCTGTGACTTTTTAAGTTATTCTATAATTTTAACTCAGTCATGTATGTGTAATACACTCCGTTCGTTAAAACTATAGAATAACTTAAAAATTCTTTGCAAAAGCGAATTTATGATATCCTACTTTCAGAAAGTCCTACCCCTTTTTTGAAGCATAAATAGGTTCTAAGCTTGAATTTTAGTTTTTTTGCCTTTATTAAACGTGCAATTCATTTAAAAATTAATAAAAATTACAAATGCCTAAAGAAGATTTACTAACCATGAATGGTGTTGTTTTGGAAGTTTTGCCAAACACTATATTTAAGGTTCAGCTTGAAAATGGTCACGTTATTATTGCTCACGCCTCGGGTAAAATTCGTAAAAACAAAATTAGAATTTTAAAAGGTGATAAGGTTGAAATTGAGATGACAACCTACGACTTAACAAAAGGACGTATTGTAAGAAGAAACGTCTAATCAACGCCACATAACAAAACTAATTCTAATGAAAAATCTTCTAATCGTTGAATCTCCAGCCAAAGCAAAAACAATTGCTAAGTATTTAGGCAAGGATTATCAGGTTGCTGCTTCATTTGGTCATATTCGTGATTTACCAAGCAAAGATGGATCAGTTGAGCCAGATAATGATTTTTTGATGCATTATCAAGTTTCACCAAAATCAACTAAGCATGTTAGTGATATTGTTGCAAAAGCTAAAGAATGTGACAAATTAATTTTAGCTCCAGACCCTGACCGTGAAGGAGAATCAATTGCTTGGCACGTTTTAGAAGTATTGAAGAAAAAGAAAGCAATTACCGCAAAGACTGAAGTTGAGAGAGTCGTTTTTAATGCTATTACTAAAAATTCAGTTATTGAAGCAATAAAACATCCACGTCAAATTGATATGGATCTAGTCAACGCGCAGCAAGCACGCCGCGCTCTTGATTATCTTGTTGGTTTTACATTATCGCCAATTTTGTGGCGTAAATTACCTGGTAGCCGTTCAGCAGGAAGAGTTCAGTCTGTAGCACTACGCATAATTTGTGACCGTGAAGAAGAAATTGAATCTTTTAAAAGTGAAGAATATTGGGATATTAAAATTGATTTAAAAACGGCTAAAGGCGCGCAGTTCCAAGCAAATATTGTTGAAGTTGATGGTGCAAAATTAGAAAAATTCTCAATTACAAATGAAGAAACCGCTGAAAAAATTAAAAAATTCTTATCAGAAAAGAATTATCAAGTTTTAAAAATTACTAAGAAACAAGCTAAGAGAAGGTCTTATCCACCTTTTACAACTTCTTCAATGCAACAAGAAGCAGCACGTAAGCTTGGTTTTTCAGCAAGTAAGACGATGATGTTAGCGCAAAGACTTTATGAAGGTGTTGAAATTCAAGGTGCGGCGCAAGGTTTAATTACTTATATGAGAACTGATAGTATTGCGGTTACGCCGGAAGCAATTACTGAAGTTAGAAAATATATTAATTCAACTTATGGTGAAAAATATTTACCAGAGTCAGCAAATGTCTTTACCAGCAAAGTTAAGAATGCGCAGGAAGCTCATGAAGCAATTCGTCCTGCTGATTTTTCAATGTCGCCAGAACAAGCGCGCAAATATTTAGATAGCGATCAATTTGCACTTTATGATTTGATCTGGAAAAGAATGGTGGCGTCACAAATGTCAGATGTGATTTTTGATCAAGTGATTGCTGATATTATTACAATTCCTTCTTACGCTAAGGCTAGAGCAACTGGGTCAGTTGTTAAGTTTGATGGTTTTTACAAAATTTATCGTGAAGACCGTGATGATGAAGAGCAAGAAGATGAAGGAAAACAAATGCTTCCAGAGTTACAAGAGCAAGAAAAATTAAATTTAATTGATGTTAAACCAGCACAGCATTTTACTGAGCCGCCACCAAGATTTTCGGAAGCAAGTTTAGTTAAAAAATTAGAAGAGCTTGGAATAGGGCGCCCGTCAACTTATGCGGCGATTATTTCAGTTTTGCAAGATCGTGGTTATGTTAAACTTGAAAAGAAAAGATTTTTCCCCGAAGAAAGAGGCAGAATTGTTACAACTTTCTTAAAAGAATTTTTTGCCAAATATGTTGAATATGATTATACGGCAGGGCTTGAAGATGAGCTTGATATCATTTCAAACGGTAAATTGAATTGGAAAATTTTCTTAAAAAAATTCTGGAAAGATTTTAATCATAATATTGGCGAAGTTGGTGAGAAGCCTTTTTCGGAAGTGATTGATATTCTAAATCAAAAAATTGGCAGCAGAATTTTTGGTGTTGATGAAAAAGGTGAAATTAAAAATACTTGTCCAACTTGTAACAGCGGTAAGCTTGGTTTAAGGCTTGGTAAGTTTGGCTCATTTATTGGCTGTTCAAATTATCCTGAGTGTAAGCACACGATGCAAGTGTTTGACAAGGATGGTGATGTGGATGAAGATGGTAGCTTAATTAAAAAGCCACAATTTGAACCAAGAAATTTAGGTAAAGATCCTAAAAGTGGTTTTGATATTTTAGTTAAGGTTGGACCTTATGGACCTTACTTAGAACTTGATGGAAGTGAAGTGGTGGAAAAAGTTGAAGAGATTAAAAAAGATGAAGATGAGGAAAAGAAAGGTAAAAAATCTAAAGCTAAAAAAACGGCTAAAAAACCAAAAGTTAAAAAGCCAAAAAGAATTTCAATTCCGAAAACTATTGATCCAAACACAATTGATATTCAAGTTGCAACAAGGCTTTTATCATTGCCACGCGAGGTTGGAAATCATCCTGAAACTGGTGGGAAAATTATTGCCAATATTGGACCTTTCGGACCTTATTTATTGCATGACAAGAAATTCACTTCAGTTAAAGAAGATGATATTTTGGAAATTGGCTTAAATAGAGCGGTTGATGTTATTGCTACAGCTGCGGTGAAGAAAGCTGCTGGTGGCGGGACTAAGAGAGGAAGAAAGAAGTTTTCTAAGAATTAATCCTATGTAAAGTTTTTTCGTCGGTTGAGCTTGTCGAAACCACGAAAAAACAGAAAAAACTTTTTCGTGGTTTGTCACAAGCTCAACCGATGAAAAAGTTTTTTTCTATCTAACATCAATTGCCACAGCGGCAGTTTGTTTCTTTCTAAATTCCACCAATTTTTTTTCTAATTTTTTATCAGATAAGGCAAGAATTGCAATTGCCAGAAGTGCAGCATTTTTTGCACCAGCTTCACCAATTGCAAGACATCCAACTGGAATTCCTGCTGGCATTTGCGCAATTGAAAGAAGAGAATCTAAGCCTTTTAAAGCACGGCTTTCAACGGGAACACCAAGAACTGGTAAATCAGTAATTGCCGCTGCCATCCCTGGTAAATGTGCTGCTCCTCCAGCGCCAGCAATAATAATTTTCACGCCACGTTTTTTTGCTGTTTCACAAAAATCATAAAGCCTTTTTGGTGTGCGATGTGCTGACACAACTTTAACTTCATAAGCAATTTTAAATTCATCAAGAATTTTGCAGGCATGCTCCATGGTTGCATAGTCTGATTTACTTCCCATTATTATTGAGATGTTTGGTTTCATATTTATAAATTTAGTTTAAGGGCAACTTCCACCGCACGTAGAGCGGGTTAGAACTTTTTTAGAGTCTTTACAAGTGAAGGTAAAATAACCGTCCATATTCCAATCATGATGACAATTAGCAAGACCACTGACTCCGTTATCTACTGACTCATCGTCATGAAGTGTTACTGTGTAATTATTATCGTGTGATAGTGACCAACCTAAATCGCTAGAACCTAATGAAACATCTAGAGTTCTATACATATAACAACCATCCATACCTCTTTTATATGAAGTCCTTAGGTTGTCAGGATTTAGGTAAATAAGATTTGATGACGTACAACTTCTACATATATCACAATCATTAGTAACAGAGTTGCTCCATTCTCCTGTGTTTAAACAAGTTGTGGTTGGCGAAACGTTAGTTCTATCCAATGCATTTATACCGCATGTGTTGTCAAAAGTGGAATAGTTACTATCAATTTTTTTTCCATAACCAGATCGACATGCTAAAGTTATAGTATCACCTTCAAACTTAGTTCCTGAAGCTCCACCGTTATATTGAGATCCATTGCCAAATGTATGTCCATTTGAAGGTAAATCACAAGTTTTAACACAATCTCTACCGCCTGTTTTGTTATAATAGAATTGATCAATATATCTAAAGCGATTTCCATTTGCTTGACAGGTGAATTGAGGGAATTGAGGAGGAGTTGTTTTTGAGCCATAGCCACTAATACAAGCCACTGTTGTAAGAGCAACATTTTCATTAATTGTATCAGTTGGACTAGAAGATATGGTATTTGTGTTAATAATATTACCACTTCTTGAAGAGCATTGTGGTTTGACATATTCTGTCACACCGCCAACATTATAAGTTTTCCATTTATAATCAGGACCACAGGTTCTTTTTACGGCGTAAACTCCGGCAGAATGATTAGGAGAATAATCTGCAACATTTTGTGGTGTTGAAGAATAAATAATTTGTGATTCTCCCGGATTTGCATCACTCCATTCTAAATAAACAAAACTATTATTACTTAGTTTGTGTTTAGTAACGCCAACACCAACTCTTGAATCAGTTGCAGCTCCAGGGCATTTGTTGATACATGCTGGATAAGGATCTTTCCAAACTGCAGCTTTTACTATAGTGTTACCAATAACTATGTCGCTATTTTGACATTTTCTTCGTGGTGCTAATAGCGGAGTGGCATCAACATAAAGTTTTTTAGTTGGATCGTTAGGATCAGTTGTGCTATTTATGTAATTTCCATCAACGTCCTGTGGTGCAGAATATGGATAAGCTTTGTAACCAGCATTACATGAGGTGGCGCTGACTATTGTATATTGCTGATCATTAGGAACTGTTGCAGCATTCCAAGAAGCATTACCATCATTTGAACCACCATTTACAACAGCATCACAGCTTGTTACGCAACGATTTTTTAAATCTACCCAATTACCATTTTGGTCGCATTTCATTGTTGGACCATCTCCAAGTGGGAAATATCCTAAATGTTGATTACAGGTTCCTGTTGCTATTGAACCTACTGCAGCTTCATAATTTGGAGAAGAAAGCACAACTCTTGAAGCATTTGTTACTTTGAAACTTGCACCACCATACTGATCCCAATTATACCAAATATTATATTCTTGAGTATCATTTGCGGCATTGGCTGGATTATTAGGACTTGCGTTCCAGTCTCTATTCCAATCTTCTGAATCATAAGCGGCACTACTTACAAAATTAAGAGGAGGGCATGTTTTCCTCACGCAAGCATTTGTAACATTTTGCCACATGCCTTGAGAGCTACATCCTCTTGTTGGTGATGTGCCATTTTGTGCAAATCCTGTTATGCAAGTTGCAGCTGAGATGTTTTGCATAGTATCATCTGAGGTTTGCGAATTCCATGTGGCATAGCCATTGCTTTGTCCTTGTATATCATCAGTGTTTTCAGTAGCTGTAGTGTAAGAATTTGTATAACTAACAACCCCAGAATTAATTCTTGGTTGTGTTGTAATTGCAGGGCAAGAGTAACGCACGCAAGGATTTGTTACAGCATAACTCCAAGACACTGTATTATCAGCATTTCTAACGCAATTCATCATTGGAGGAACATCAACTCCATTTATTTGAGCATTTTTCCAATTGCCTTCACATTGGCCAATAACATTATTCATACCACCAAAGGCGTAAGTTGCAAAATCGGCATTTCCTGTATTAGTTCCAGCAGTTCTTGCAGCATCGCTATTGTAAGTGATCGGAAAACATTTATTAGGGATTGGTAAATCAACGCATAATCCTGCTTCTCTTAGAGTTTGTTTTCTAATTATTTTTCTGGCATCATCAGCATTATTTGGATCAAGAACAACACCATTTGCATCTAAACAGATACAATCTGGGGCTTTACCACCTTTGGTACAACCAATTCCTCCATTTAGGCTGTGAACTGTGTCAATAACACATTTTCCTGTTATTGAAGGAACTTCCTTATTGCTTCCATCAAATACCTTATAAGCAACAATATCCTTTAACTTAGTTTCAAAACCAGAAGAGATGCATATTTCATCGAACCAACCGTAAGCATTAGAGGCAGTGTAATCGCCAATCTTTCCAGATTTCTGATCACAAGCAGGTATCAGAGTGCTATTATAATAATCTCTCATTGCAAGCATTGAGTTCATGTCTTGCCCTTCTGGTGGAGTGTTATTTTGAATATTTATTTCATTAGTCACAAATTCATTATTCAACATATTACATTCTTCTCTTTGGGCACATATTTTGTAATTCTCGACGTCTGATTTACATTCAGGAATTGATTGAGTTGCATTTCCTAAAAGAATTTCGCTTGAAAGATTTGTAGCATTAGGACCTTGGTATTTAAGTGATATTTTTGCGCTATCATAAGTATTTGTTGCTGGTGCCGCAATTATTACTTTTCTGGTTGGAGTTCCAAAACGATCATTATTAATTTCTGGGAATGATCTATCTATACATGAAATTTTTATTTCTTGTGGAGTGCCATTGGAATCTGTGAAAGTTTGATATAGGCATAAGGTTGGGGTTGAAGTTTCACTATTGAAATCTTTTTTGATTGCAACTTTAGTTTGATAGTCATAGCCGTTGAATGTTGTTGTAAGAGGATCTTTTGAAGCATTAGGGTCTTTGTCATTACCGGTTTCATATCCAGTTTTATTTATATCAAGGCTTAGAACTTGAGTTGTTCTATCACCGTAGGTAACCTCAATTTTTGGATAGTTGAAATCAGTTGGACCAAGTGTACCAGAATCTAAAGTTGATGATGAACCATCTGTGGCATATGATTTTGAAATATATAGCGGAGGAGTAAATAATTTAAAGGCATTTTCTTGAGTTGCAACGTTGTAAAGTCTTGGGGTTCTAACGCGCAAAGGAATTTTTATACATTCTTGTTCTTTTATTAAGGTGCCATCTTTTTTAACATAACCTCTAGGATCAGTGTTTCGATTATTTGATATGTATGGAATTCTCATCATAGCACGCCACAATGTTGCTTCTCCTTTGCGGTCACTTGAATCTTTACCATCGCATTCACCATTAGAGTTAGTCTCGGCAAGACAAGTCCCATCGGATAATCTTTCCTTTCCACTCATAAACATATCATAATAAGCAAGTTGTCCTTTTACATCAAGGAAAGTGCAAACTTTATTACCATATTGAACAGCTCTAACTCTTAAATAATCGTCAACTATTGAGGCGCAATCTCTTCCGCCATTGGCACTTGTAAACATGTCATCATTCATGATGCAATCTGTTGCCTTTGATTCTTTAACTGTAAGAGTTTGGCACACATCCTCACCACAAAGCTGGCTTTCACAGAGACCAAAAGCACAGCTAATTGCACATTCTCTTTTACCACAGGTTTCAGAGTTTGACACTGTATCCATTGGTCTGAAGGCATTTTTAAATCTCAAGCAAACTTTTACTTGAGTTGTTGAATCAGTATTAGTGAATGTGGTGGTGGATTTATTAGAATGATAGGCTGTGTAATCACTAACTTTTTTATTTAGAACTCCTTCATTGCCACATAAATAAATATAGCCGGTTCCTCTTCCAGCAGATCTGGGAACTCCACACATTCCTGGAGATCTTGATCTATCAGGTTGAAACTCTGAATGGAAGTATCCAAGATCAATTGTTACTCCAAGTATTGTGTATCTTGCTTCAACACCCCAGTGGTTATCTTTCATGTCAGATTTATCATAACATAAACTATTATTCATGTGTGAAAGTAATAATCCTGAAGAATCTACAGATTTATCCATTGGGCTTGGATTATAAAACCAGGAATCGTCATTGGGATCTAATTCCACATCATCTTCATCGTTATGATTTGGTGGTAGGCATTCCGGTTCACTTGCGGAGCTTGGGTTATTGCAATCAATTTTTTTAGTGCAATAGCCAGAGACATCACAAGAGGTATCACAATTTGCATCTGGTTTTGTAGGAGGATCTTCTCCAGTTGTTGCTGGAGTGCATCCATAGGATCTATTCTGTAAAGGCAGGCAAGTTTGATCTGATGGAATACAAGATTGTAGTAATTGATCTTTAACGGTGGTATTGTCTGGTGGAGATAAAGCAGCTGGTATTTGAACACTACCATCAGCATTTTTTGGCTGAACAATATATTGTATATAATCATATAAGAATGAATTTGAGCTTCCAGCTTGGGTTGGTTTATTTATAATTATGTTAGCATAATCTGAGCAAAGTGCGCTTGCTGGTTGTGGTTGTGGAGAACAGTTGTGAAGTTTACACATTACACCGGGTATTAAATATTGAAGCTTATCTTGTGAGAAATCATAGCACTTATCAGCTTCGCCATCGCAATATTTTTTAGTTGCATCTGCGAATTTTGTTTCATTTAATTCATCAATTGTAAGTAATTTACATGATAGCAAATTACAATTATGAGTTCCAAGATCACCTTCTGAAATTTGATGGCATCTTGAGGCAACGCATTTTTGACTATCTGCTAAAGCTCGGTATTCTAGAGAGGATAAATCTTCCAAAGCTGGATCATCTGAACAAAATCTTACGCAATCACGATTATGAACTGCATAATCAACACCTCTAACTCCAGAGCCGCTTGCAATATCACTACATTTTTTAACGCAATTTTTTAATTCTTTAGGAGCGGTTGGGCCATCAGCAAAATCAGCACACAAAGGTAAATCAATTACATCGGCGCAATTAACACGTGGGTTTGGATTTGCAACAGTGCTTGTAGCTTCACTAGTTGAAGTGCAAATTGGTAAATCAAGATAAAGACAATTAACTCCTGGCACAGCAGTAGTAGCGTTGTCAAGGTTAGAGCAATTGGGAAGAGGATTAGATGATGATTTTGAAGAATAAAATATTATTGTTAGAAATAAAAATACCGCGAAGAAAACCGACAAGCATTTCACAGCTCTATCTTTATTTTCTTTAAGTTTCTGCAGTATTATGTAATTCATCAAAGCTCTTGCAAAAGAAATCGCCTCTTTCTTCAAAATTTTTCCATTGATCTAAAGAAGCACAGGCGGGAGATAGTAAAATATTCTTTTCTTTTAAGCTATATTTTTTTGCATCAGAAAATGATTTTTTAATCGCATTTTCTAAATTGCCGCACTTTTCAAATTCAACAGAATTTTCGTCTAAAATTTTTGCAAAATTTTCACTTGCCTCACCAATTAAATAAGCTTTTTTTATTTTATTGAAATATGGTTTCAATATTGCTATTCCGCCTTCTTTAAATCTTCCACCTAAAATCCAAAAAATATTATCATAGGCTTTTAGTGCATTTTCAGTTGATTCAGCATTGGTTGCTTTACTGTCATTGATAAAATGAATATCATCAATTGCGCCAAGAAATTGTAAGCGATGTCTCAGACCTTTAAATTTTCTTATTGCATCAATTATTTGTGACTCAGAAATTTTTTCTAATAATTTTTCTTGTTTTAAATGGCAAAAGGTGAGGGCAAAAGCCATAGCAATATTTTCAGCGTTATGTTCGCCTTTTAGAAAAATATTTCCTAAGTGGTGTTCGCTGTTTTCTTCGCCAATTTTATTATATAAAATATTATTAATTACCGAAACTCCGCCGACGTTGATTTTTTTGGTTGAAATTGGAATTAAAGTGGCTTTGAAGTTTTGATTTTTCTTTAACTCATCAAAAACTGCTTTTGAATTTTCATTATCAACATTTATTACAGCGTAATCTCCCACAACTTGGTTTTTAAAAATATTTTTCTTAGCTTCAATATAGCCTTGCATTGAGCCGTGATGGTCAATATGGTCAGGAGTAATATTTAATAAAGCGGCAACTCTAAAATGAGATCTATCAATCAAATCAAGCTGATAAGAGGAAGTTTCAAAAATATAAGTTTTTTTATTTTGATAATCAGCAAGATTTGTTAATTCAAAACATGGTAAGCCAATATTTCCGCCAATTTCAGAAGGCAAATTTAATTCTTTAAAAATAAATCCTGTAAGAGCAGTTGTTGTGGATTTGCCATTGGTTCCAGTAATTCCAAGAAAATTTTGATTTTGGTTATTTAGATAAAATTCTTCAATATCACAAATTAATTTTGCTTTAGTTTTTCTTGCAAGTTCAACAATTTTATGAGTTTTTGGAAAATAGAGAGGAATGCCGGGAGCAGCGATTATTGTGGTTTTTTCATCAAATATTATTTCGTCAGGTTTTAGAAATAAAACCCTCTTTGAAAAAGAGGGTGGATCAAAATGCGAAGCATTTTGAGACGGGTGATTTAATTTAAATCCTCCGTCATTGCCGCTTGCGGCAATTACACCTCCTTTTTCAAAGGAGGTTCTAAGGTTCTCAATTGCTTGAAAATTATCGTCAGTTGCAATTACTTCATGATTTTTTTTAGCAAAGAATTTAATTGCAGAAACACCTGATATTCCAAGCCCGTAAACTACATATCTCATACCACTCTCAATTAAAAATTATTACACTCTTATAGAAGAAATTGTTTCTTGATAATTTTTTGATTTGAATATGTAAGAACCAGAAACTAAAACATCAGCACCAGCTTCAACTGCTAATTTAGCGGTTGCGTGATTTATTCCACCATCAACTTCAAGATCAATAAGCCTGCCACTTTGATCGATTTTTTTTCTAATATTAGCAATTTTTGTTAATTGTGAATTTAAGAAACTTTGTCCACCAAATCCAGGATTTACACTCATTACCAGAATTAAATCAACTTTGTCCATCACATAATCTAAAACATTTTCATTAGTTGAAGGAACAATTGAAACTCCTGCTTTTTTACCAAATGATTTAATTAAAGAAATTGTGCGATCAAGGTTAATGCAGGCTTCAGCGTGAACGGTAATAATATCAGAACCCGCATCGGCAAAAGCTTTAATATGATTATCAGGATTGTTAATCATTAAATGAACATCGAAAGGCAGTGAAGAATGAGATCTTAGTGATTTTACAACTTCATTTCCAATGGTGATATTCGGTACAAAACTTCCATCCATCACGTCAATGTGAATATAATCGGCTCCAGCTTTTGAAATTGCAGATAACTCTTCACCTAATTTAGCAAAATCTGCAGAAAGAATTGAAGGAGAAATTTTTGTTTTTTGTTGAGCCATTTTATTTTTTACAAGTAATTGCAGTTATGTCGTAAATTGGATGTTCTAAATCAGAAATTGATGGGCTTGAAGAAATCATCCAGCCATAAAAAATACGCTTACTATTTTTTGATTTTTCTTTATCATCATTACCAGAACCATTATCAAATACTTCTAATAAAATTTTGCTTTCTGGTTTTTTGTCAGACGTTGATTTCCAGCATTTGCGAGCAACAATAGTAATTTTACCAAAATCAACTTTATTGCCAATTTTCATTTCAAGAATTGAAGTTTTAGCAGTTACTTTATTTAAAGCTTGAACAACAGCAGTGCTATAAAAATCTGCTTGATCAATTTGCGTAACTTCAAGATTTTGTGTTTGCTCTACTTTTTTTTCTTCACTTTCTTGTGCTAATGCATTAAGTGAAATAAAGGCTTGGAGCAATATAACAACAAGAAATTTTATAGCCTCTTGCTGGTTGAGCTTGCGCTGCACTGAGCTTGACGAAGTGTCGAAACCAAGAGAGGCTAAAATCTTATCCTTGGTTTCGACAAGCTCAAGGCGCGGATAAGATTTTTTAAAATAATTGATTAAGTTCTTAATGGTATATTTAGACATTGTTTTAATCTTTTTTCTCTTCTTCTTTTTCAGAAGATTTTTTATCATTTGAGCTGAAGATAAATTTTCCAAGTAACTCTTCGAAATTTACTGAAGATTGAGTAAATTGAATTTCATCTCCTTCTTTTAACATCTCTTCATCAGAGCCAATTTCAATTGATAAAAACTTTGAACCAAGAAGCCCTTCTGATGCAATTTTTGCTGAAGAATCTATTGGTAATTGAACTGCAGAATCAATCAATATTTTCAAGGTTGCGCGATATGTTTTATTATCAAGAAATTGACTATCAACCACGCCAACTTTTACGCCAGAAATTTTAACATCACTTCCGGGTGCAATGCCTTCAATATTATCAAATTTTGCTAAAATACTGTAATGTTTTTCAGCAATATCAACTTTAGATCCTTTAACAGAATTAAAGAGAAAAAACACTGCGCAAACAAGAACAAAAGTTCCAACTATAATTTCAAAGTAATTGTTCGTTTTATTCATATGATTTAGTTATTAGGATTCCAAGATTGATAATCAGAACTAACTTTTTCTCTTTTGCCACCGTGATTTAAATGACCTTTTGGAGCATAAGAATTTTTAGTTCCAGTTAAATTTGGTAAGTGATTTTTTTGCCAAGCATGTTTGTGAGTATCAACATGAACAGGGGCTTCATCAACAGTGTGATGCATCCAACCATGCCATAATGCTGGTATTTTTGAAGGTTCTGCAATTCCTTTATAGATCACGAATCGGCGTGATCCTTTTTTGCTTTGATAATATTCGTTACCAAATTCATCGGTACCGACTTTATTTGATTGCAACTTAATTGCTAAATTTGTTAGAAATGACATTGATCGATTTATTAAATGAAAGTTCGAATAAAATTATAGCTGTAATTTAATAAATAAAAGGAAAATTATGCCAATTCCAATCTTTAAATTTAAATAAAGATTTTGGTCGTTTTTAAAAAAAACCGAAATAAACTGTTGTTAGTTACTTTTCTTAGCAAAAATTCATAAAATTAATCTAGTGTTAACAAGAAATACTGCCATAAGCAATTTCTCACGATTTATAACCATAGTTTTTGCTGCGTATTTTTTTATTGTTCCAACTAAATCCTTTGCTAAAACTCAACAGGTTATAACTCATAAATTGTGGGTTGGTCTTACAAATGAAGAATTGGCGTTAATTAATAAAATTGATGCTCTGGTTAATGCTAAAAATTATGATGATGCTCTTATATATTTAGATCAGAATAATTCGCCAAATGCAGGTGAGAAGCCGAAAGTATTTGACGCTATGAGAGATATAGTTTTGTGGAATAAATATAGTGATGCTCAAATTGATGCGAAGAAAATTTCTTTTAGTGATATCTCGCGCTTTGCAAATGACAATCAATTTTATCCAAATATTTCCGATGTAAAGCGCAATGCTGAGAAAGTGGCAGTTGCTAATAATATTTCTTATCAAGCAAGTGAACAATATTTCAAGTCAAACCCTGCCATTACGACTTCTTCAAAGCTTTACGTATTACGTTCAAAAATTAGCGTTTTACAACGCATTTCAGACAATGATTCAAGAAAGAGTGAGCTAAAAAATGAAATAAAAACTTTAATTTCAGAGATTTGGGTTAAAGAAAATTTATCAGATAATGAAGTAAAAGATTTCTTAGATAAGTATCAAAGTTACTTAACTCATGATGATTATGTAGCAAGAATAAGTAGATTGCTTTGGGAAGGGAAGGTGATCGATGCAAAACAAATTATGACATTTGTTGATGATGATCACAGAAGATTATTTGCAGCGGTAATTGAATTAGAGAGTTTTCCAAGATACATGGAACAAATTGTATTGTCAGTTCCAAGAAGGTTAAGATCAAATGAACTTTTATCTTATCGCAGAGCTTTATGGTATAAAAGTAAGGGTAAAATTGATGATCTAATTGAATTGGTGATTGATTTACCACGAACTTCAGAAAACCCGGAACAATGGTGGAGCATGCGTAATCTCTATGCTCGTGAGATGTTAAAAAGAAAAGAATATAAGTTGGCTTATCTTTTAACGGCAAGACATTCTCTTCCTGTTAAATCCTCTACTTTCTGGGAAGCGGAGTGGTTTTCTGGTTGGGTTGCTTTGCGTTTTTTAAATGAACCAAAAGAGGCTTATAAGCATTTTGATAATCTTTATCGTAATGTGACGCAACCTGTTACTTTGTCTCGAGGTGCTTATTGGCTTGGTATGGCTTCTCTTGCAATGGGAGATAAGGATAAAGCAATAGATTGGTATAAGGTTGGTGCGCAATATCCAACTTTCTTCTATGGTCAGCTTTCAATTAATAAGCATCGTGTTCTTGATAGCATAAAAGCAAGAGATGATATTATTTTACCAAAAGATCCAGAAATTGTTTCAAAGGATATGAAAGATATTTCCGAGTCAAGAGCAGCAAGAGTTGCTTATTTGCTTGCTATTACTGGTGATAAAACTAATTCTTCAAAGATTTTTGAATATGTTGTAAACCATGCTACAACTCAAGGTCAGATTGCAGTTATAATGAAGATTGTTAATGAGCTTGGAGATCGTCAATTAGATGCTAAGATTTCACGTATCGCAGCTAAGAAAAATGTATTTTTCATTAAAGATAAATTTCAAATTGTAGAGGAGGTTGAAAGTGATCAATATGCTCCTTTAGTTCATGCAATCATCAAGCAAGAAAGTGGCTTCGCACCAACAGCAGTAAGTCAAGTGGGCGCTATAGGATTTATGCAATTAATGCCAGCAACCGCAAAATTAGTGGCAAAAGATGTTGGGGTTTCTTATGATAAATATAAGTTAGCAACTGACATCAGATATAATGTTTTGCTTGGAACTTCTTACATAAAAACTTTAATTGACCGTTTTGAAGGGTCAGAAATTTTGGCAGTTGCCTCTTATAATGCTGGTCCGAACAGCACCCAACGTTGGATTAATGAGTTTTATGATCCAAGAAAAGAAAAAGATATTGATAGAGTTGTTGATTGGATTGAATTAATAACTTATTCTGAAACTAGGAATTATGTACAGCGTATTATGGAGAATTTGATAGTTTATAAATATCTAATGTCTCGTGCCAA
Source organism: Rickettsiales bacterium (assembly GCA_018969185.1). Taxonomy (GTDB): domain Bacteria; phylum Pseudomonadota; class Alphaproteobacteria; order Rickettsiales; family UBA1997; genus UBA2645. The sequence continues at coordinate 48,131 of JAGWYT010000007.1, forward strand.
TTATGACGCGCTTGATTAAAAAAGCTTCTTGCTGGTTCCTGCGAAGTTGAAACCAAGAGAAGCTTTTGCTATAAATCTTATTCTTGGTTTGTCACAGGCTCAACCAGCGGATAAGATTTTCTAATTACAAAAAAATATGACAACACCCTTTGATTTTGATAAATTAAAAGAAGAATGCGGAGTTTTCGCAATTTACAATAGTACTGATGCTGCAGTAAATACTGCGCTTGGTCTTCATGCTTTGCAGCATCGTGGTCAAGAAGCGGCAGGAATTGTTACAATGTCTGGTGAGCTTTTCTCAGCCCATTTCGCTGATGGTTTAGTTTCTGATAATTTTAATTCTTCAGATATTGTTAAAAAATTAGAAGGCAACTCTGCAATTGGGCATGTGCGCTATTCAACAGCTGGTAAAAAAACTTCAAGAAATTATCAGCCAATTTATGCTCAATTCAGTTTTGGCTTTCTAGCTGTTGCACATAATGGTAACCTTACAAATGCTAATGTTTTAAGAAATCGTTTGATTGCAAGAGGCGCAATTTTCCAATCAACTATGGATACTGAAGTAATTATTCATTTAATTGCTTTAAGCCAAAAATCTTCACTGGTTGATAAGATAATTGACGCTGTTTCACAAATTGAAGGAGCTTTCTCTTTAGTTATAATTCATAAGGATGGAATCATTGCAATTCGTGATCCTTATGGGGTGCGTCCACTTTCAATTGCAAGGCTTGGTGATGCTGTTGTTGTTGCTTCAGAGACTTGTGCTTTTGACATAATTGGCGCAAAATTTGAGCGTGATGTTGAACATGGTGAATTAGTTATAATTGATAAGAATGGCATAAAATCAATGCAGCCATTTGAAGCTAAACCTTCAAAATTCTGTATTTTTGAATATATTTATTTTTCTCGTCCAGATAGCACAATCGAAGGTAAGAATGTTTACGCGATGCGTAAAAATATAGGTATTGAACTTGCTCGCGAAGTTAAAATTGAGGCGGATGTTGTAGTTCCAGTGCCTGATTCTGGGGTTCCAGCGGCAATTGGTTATGCGGCAGAGTCAAAAATTCCTTTTGAACTTGGCATAATTCGTAATCATTACGTGGGCAGAACTTTTATTGAGCCGACAGATAAGGTTCGTCACTTTGGCGTGAAGTTAAAACATAATGCCAATCTTGAAGTGGTAAAGGGAAAGAGAATTATTTTAGTTGATGATAGTTTGGTGCGCGGCACAACTTCTAAGAAAATTGTGCAGATGATGCGTGATGCTGGAGCAAAAGAAGTTAATATGTTGATTGCTTGCCCGCCAACAGTTGCACCGTGTTTTTATGGCGTTGACACTCCGGATAAAAAAGATTTAATGGCAGCTAATTATAATGTTGCTGAAATTGCAAAAATGATTGGTGTTGATAGGCTTGCTTATATTTCACTTGATGGGCTTTATCGTGCAATTGAAGGCACAAAAAGAGATAATGAAAATCCGCAATATTGCGATGCTTGCTTTACTGATAAATATCCAATTCGTTTGTCAGATAAAGAGGGTGGTGAGGCGCCTCTCTTTGATTTTATGAAATAGATTTCTCTAAAAACCCTAACTTTTGCTTCAAACTGCTTCGTTATTTTTATTTTTTGTGTCCTCACGTATGTCAAATACGCTGCGGTACAAAAAATAAAAATGCCTTGCATTTTTTTGCAAAAGCGGGTTTTTAAAGAAATCTAGGAAATATAAAAATTATATTTATGACTAAAAAATCTCCTAAAAATCTTCAAGACAAAATTGCTAAAATGGATTTTGAATCAGCAATGGCAAGGCTTGAAGAGATCGTTGAAATCTTATCTTCAGAAAAAATCAATCTTGATAATATGATAGATTTATATGAAGAAGGTAATGCCTTAAGAGAATTCTGTGCAAAAAGATTAGATGAAGCGAAGATGAAAATTGAAGTTATAGGAAAAAACATAATGCAAAATTAATACGTTAATACTTTTCTATACATTCCTGCCATCTGTTTTCTTTACTTTTAAATTAAATATTGTTGATTCTAGGTCCTTAACTTCATTTTAAAGAACAAAAGTCAGATTAACAAAAACGTAATGAAAAACATTCCTAATTTTCTTACCACATTTCGTATTGTTATTATTCCAGTTTTAATTGCTGCTTTTTATATACCGGGGATGGTTGCGCATGTTATTGCCGCAATGCTTTTTGCAATTGCTGCAATTACTGATTATTTTGATGGTTATTTTGCCAGAATGTTAAAAGTTCAATCAAAATTTGGTAAATGCCTTGATCCAATTGCAGATAAGCTATTGGTGATTGTGGCAATTGTAATGTTAATCAATTTTAATAATCACAATCTTTGGATTTTGATTCCGGGATTAATTATTATTTGTCGTGAAGTTTTGGTTTCTGGATTAAGAGAATTTCTTGCGGAGTTGCGTGTGAGCGTTCCAGTTAGCGTTCTTGCTAAATATAAAACTATGGTGCAAATGGTTTCAATTACTGGCTTATTGCTTGGTGAAAGAGGTTTTGATTATACTCTTTATTATTTAGTTGGAAATTGGATAGATATGGATATAAAATTTTTGATTTGGTATTTGGTGGTTTTCTTATCAAAAGTTCTTTTCTGTTTAGCAGCTGCTTTGACTGTTATAACTGGCTATTCTTACTTCAAAGTTGGCCTTAAACACATGTAAAAAAAGCATGGGCTGATTTTTTATCTTTTTGCTGTTCGAGAGAAGTCGAAACCAAGAAAAGATAAAAATAACCCTATCCTTGGTTTTGAAACTTCATCAAGCTCAGTGCGTTCCATCTCAACCAGCGGATAAGATTATTTTTTTACTTTTAGATAAATGAAGGTAATTGCAGCGCAAAATATCACACATCCTATTATGACTAAATGTAAATATTCTTTGATCATGTTTTGATTATGTCCAATCATGAATCCAAGATCAGTTAGAATAGTAGTCCAAATTGTTGATCCAAGAGTTGTATAGAAAAAGAATTTTTTCATATCCATCTTAGCAAGTCCTGCAGGTAGAGAAATAAAATGTCTAAATCCTACAAGAAGTCTGCCCATAAAAACTGAAATATTTCCATGTTTTGCAAAAAACTTTTCAATTTTAATTATAGTTTCTTCTTTAACAAAAAAATATTTACCAATTTTAAATAAAATTGGTCTTCCTAAAAAATCGGCTAAATAGTAGCTAAACACAGCGCCTAAGACATTTCCACTAATGCCAAAAATAATTAATAAATAAAAATTCATTTCTCCTTTTGCTGCTGCCATTCCTGCTGGAATCATGATTACTTCGCTTGGCAGAGGTATCATTGTGCTTTCAATAAACATGCCAATGAAAATTCCTAAATAGCCAATTTGATTAACAAAATTGACCAGTAAGTCCATTGTTGATTGAAAGAGTTCAGATAAGTGCATATAAAATATTTTTTAATGTTGTTATCCTGAATCTTAGAATTTCTTTTAGAAATTCTTGGTAAAGGATCTCATGAGTTTCTTGAGAGACCCTTTGCCAACAGCCACTAAAAGTGGCTGTAGTCTCAGTGTGACACTTAGGGTTTTATGATAAATTTTGTGAGACGAATTTTTTTAAATCATCTTTTGAGATTCTGCTGCTGCGTTTAGAATCAATGATTGAACGCACTTTATTATAAGTGGCGTTTAAATCATCATTAATTAAGACAAAATCATATTCATCAAAATGGCTAATTTCATCCTTAGCTTTTTTCATACGTGCTTGCACCACGTCTTCAGGGTCTTGCGCTCTTCCACGCAATCTTCTTTCTAATTCTTTTAATGAAGGTGGCAGAATAAAAATTGAAACTACGGAAGTCTGGTCAAATTTTTCTTTAATTTGGCGCGCACCCTGCCAATCAATGTCAAACAATATGCAATTACCATTTTTTAACTCATCTTCAACTAACTTTTTTGGCGTGCCGTAATTATAATCAAAAACTTTGGCATGTTCTAAAAATTCATTTTTTTCAACCATTGAGTTAAATTCATTTTGGCTGATGAAATGATAATGTTGATTGTGAATTTCTTGTGGTCTTTGTGGTCTGGTGGTTGCTGAAACTGATAATTTTATTAGCGGATCATTTTGCACTGTCATCTTGCAGAGCGTTGATTTACCAGCTCCTGAAGGGGAAGAAACTATAATGAGAAATGGATTATGATTGATGAACATTCTCAGTTTTTTATGCGTTGTTGTCATCCTGAGCGAAGCGAAGGATCTCCTTATGCTTAAACGAGATCCTTCGGGCTAAAGCCCTCAGGACGATATAATTATTCGTCTTTTACAATAGAAAGATCAGGCGCATCAGGTGCTTTCATGCCAACAACGTGATATCCGGCGTCAACATGCAGAGTTTCACCAGTAACGCCATTTCCTAAATCAGAAAGTAAAAATACTCCCGCACCGCCAACATCTTGTAATGAAATGTTACGACGTAATGGAGCATTATATTCGTTCCATTTGAAGATTAGTCTGAAATCACCAATTCCGCTTGCTGCCAAAGTTTTTACAGGCCCTGCAGAAATTGCATTAACGCGAATATTATCTTTACCCATATCCATTGCTAAGTAACGCACTGAAGCTTCAAGAGCAGCTTTTGCAACCCCCATTACGTTATAATGAGGCATAACTTTTTCAGCACCATAATAGCTAAGAGTGATAATACTTCCACCACCAGCTTTTTTCATTAATGGTTCAGCTTCTTTAGATACTGCAACTAAAGAGAATGCTGAAATATTCATAGTGTTAACGAAGTTAGATGGGCTAGTGTCTAAATATTTGCCGCGTAATTCTTCTTTGTCAGAATAAGCAATTGCATGAACAAGGAAATCAAGTTTGCCCCATTGTTTTTCAAGCTCTACAAAAACTGCTTTTACAGAAGCTGGATCATTAACATCACAAGGAAGAACAATGTTAGAACCAATTGACTGTGCCAAAGGTTCAACTCTTTTTTGCAAAGCTTCACCTTGATAAGTGAAAGCAAGCTCAGCGCCGTATTTCTTCGCTTCTTCAGCAATGCCCCAGGCAATTGAGCGGTTATTTGCAACGCCCATAATTAAACCTTTTTTTCCTTGTAGAATTGTCATGTTTTAAATTAGTTGGTTAGTATTTAAGCGTAAAGCCAAGAAACTTCTTGTCTGTTACGATTTTCAAAATTCTTAATTTTGTCTTCTTTTTTTAGAGTAAGACCAATATCATCTAATCCTTCAATTAAGCAATATTTTCTAAAACTATCAACATCAAATTTATAAATTTTATTTGCAGCACGTACTTCTTGTTTTGGTAGATCAACAGTAACGCTATTGCTTTCATCTTTAGCAAATTCAAGCAATTCATCAACTTCGCTGTTTTTTAAAATAATTGGTAAAATGCCATTTTTAAAACAATTATTGAAGAAAATATCAGCGAAAGAAGGTGCAATAATAGACTTAATTCCAAAATCACTTAATGCCCAAGGAGCATGTTCTCTGCTTGATCCACAGCCAAAATTATCTTTAGCAACTAAAATTTTAGCATTTTTATAAGCTGATTTATTAAGTACGAAATCAGCAATTTCTTTTTCATTTAAATCATAGCGCATTTCATGAAAAAGGTTTTTACCAAGACCAGTTCTTTTAATGGTTTTAAGAAACTGCTTTGGAATTATCATATCAGTATCGATATTTATTAAAGGTAATGGCGCAGCAACTGAAGTAAGATTATTAAATTTTTCCATTTTTAAGTTGAAATTTTTTATAAGAATAGTGATAAATATAAAATGCTTGAGCTTCTAAAACAAGCTGTTTTTAAATTAAACTATATAACACCACATGTTACAAATAGCCAGATCACTACTCATTTTCCTATTTCTTTCCTCTTGTTCTGTTATTACGGACAACATATTGGATACAGCAAAATTTCATAATTCTGAGAAATTTCTAGAGCGTTTTCCGCATAATAAAAAATCAATTATCATTTTAAAATTTAGTGCAAAATCACCAAAAGATTATTTGCTATGGTGTCCTGTTTTTGATCTTGATGATCATATAGTTGATGATGATAATTGTCGCAAAACTTATGCAACAGATTCATATAAAATATTCATGTTCGAACCTGGATTTTACAAGCTTTCTGAATATGAATTTGATGAAAATCAATATATTTTTCAAAAACCAAAAAAGAAATTTTCCACTAAATCTTCATTAAGTTTTAAAGCTGACGCGGGAGAAATTATTTATGCTGGTTTTATTAAAGAAAATGGTGTTAAAAAGCATGAAGTTATTGATGAATTTGTTATATTAAAAAATGCCTTAGCAACCAAGAATTATCAAGAATTAGACAAGTTATTTGCGCATGATTTGAAAGATTTAGAATGGCTTGTTACAAATTATCACAATTCACCAAAATATTTTGTTAAAGAATTGTTTGAAGGCAAAAAACTTGAAGTAAAAACAGAAATAAATGATGAAGCTATAAATCCTTCTTCTTGCACTGTTTTTTGTGATCGTGAGGTTTTAAGAAAAAGAGAAAAAGAAATTGAAGTTGATCGTGAAAAATATAGTAAAAAATATTTACAACAATTGATTGATGAATTGAATTCTGACAAAGAAAAATGTGGAATTAAAACGAAGGTAAAAAATGCTAAATAAAATATTATTCACGTTTTTTATTCTTATTTTATTTTCTTGTTCTTCTGCAAGTAAGAAGGCACTAAATTTATATTATGAAGAAAATTTATTAGAAAAATCTTCGCTTGAAATATTCAAAAAATATGGTGTGGCAAATCAGATGTGGCGTGATTCTAGCAATAATAGTATTTTTAGTTATAGCTATACAAAACCAAGATATAATTTTGCATCTTTTTTTCCGTTATTAA
>JAGWYT010000039.1 GCA_018969185.1 Rickettsiales bacterium
GAAGAACGAACACCATAACTCATTCTGGTTCCAGACTCATTACGATCAAAACCACTAATACGATCAGAAACAAATAAGTTACTAATTGTTAATTCATTATTGTTACTATCTTCATTTGGTAATTTATTAAAATTTGTTTTGAAAGAGCTTGAAACAAGGTTCACCATCGGTTCAATTATTATAGTACGCGATTCTGCTTTTTTAACTAAAGGTAATCTCCAATTAAGAGAAATTTCTGGTTTGTAATTCGTTTTAGTTGAATCATAATAATTTGTTGGTGTTGAATATTTATAATTATTTTCAAGAGAGTAAAAATCACCCTGAAATTTACCATTAAGATTAAATAAATTACCATTATAGTTAAATGGCAAATCAACTTCTGGAATTGCACTAAAACGTCTATATTGCAAACCACCTTCCCTATTGATAGCAGCTGTATTAGTTGAAATAAAAATCTTATCTTTTTTTGAAAATGATTTTAACTGAGTTCTGGTATCAATTCTTGGTAAGATGAAAGGATCTGTTTTTTCAGCGGTTAAATTTTCATATTCTTGAAATCTTAAAGTCTGAACTCCGTAATAATCTCTACGATTAATATAATCGAGATTAATTTTAGATAGAGAATAGCCACGATAATCATAATGATAATCTCTCAAATAACCATCGTCAGACGTAGTATTAACGTCAAAATCTAAACCTGTATTATTAGTAAAGTTAAACACACCAACGCCTTTTAAATTCCATCTATATGGATCAGTATTCTGTTTTGAGTTTAGAACGTTAGTTGATTGATTAACTTGATTATTAGCTAATTCAAGATTTGTTGTATATTCACCATATGAGGCTAAGTGATGGAACTCATTATCAAGAAGAATTTGCCCTGTTGATAGATAAAAAGTTGGAGAGACAGTTAACTCTTTATTTGGAGCAATATTAAAATAATAAGGAACTTTTAAACCAATACCAAGCCTACTATTTTTGCTATAAGCAGGATGCAAGAAACCAGATTTTCTTTCTTTTGAAGGAAGCGGCGCACTTAAATAAGGAGTATAAAAAAATGGCACATCATAAAATCTTATTATTCCTCCTTTTACTTTGAAGACCTGCTCTTTACGATCTATAATAAAGTTTTTTGATTTTATTGAGATCATGTCCCTCTTCTTACCAGCTAATTCATTATCCTTACTAATTTCAGGATTTGGACAAATTGAATAAATTGAAGATTTTAGATTTGTAACTTCAGGATTTTCACGCTCAACTTCTGGCGAGAGTAAATAAGAGCCATCATTCAAAACAAGAGTGCTATCCGAAAAAGTACCGCTTGAAAAATCTTCTTTTATTTCCGCTTTTGTTGCTTTTACATTTCCTATTTCAATATTTTTAATTTTTACGTTACCAATTGCTTTGAATGTAGCATCGTTCTTGTAGTAAAAAATTTGGTCAGCATAAACAACAGAGTCCCCTCTTGTTACCTCAACGTTACCATTTGCTAATAGCACATTATTTATTTTATCACCTTCAACAGTGTCAGCTTTTAGAATTGAAGGCAAAGAGGAATCTTTTGAAGATTGCGGCTTAGTAAAAGCATAAAGATCAGCAACGAAGAAAAATTGGAAGAAAATAGAGGCGGCTAAAAAACGATATGTTATTCTAATGTTGTCATTCTGAACCTTAGAATTTCTTTTAGAAATTCTTGGCGAAGAATCTCGTGTAATCTCCTGAGATCCTTCACTACGCTCAGGATGACAATAGAAATACTTAATGAATGCTATCATTCTAGACCAAAACCAATTTTTTAGGGCTTTTACGATTATATTTTAACCATATTGAAATTAACATTCTGGTTACAACAATTGCCGTAAACATTGAAGAAATGATACCAATTGAAAGAGTAGCCGCAAAACCTTTCACTGAACCATTACCAAAAGTATAAAGGAAAAATGCCACAATTAAAGTTGTGATGTTAGAGTCTGTGATGGTTCTAAATGCTTGCGAAAAACCTTGATCAATTGCCGCAAAAACTGTTTTTTTATCACGCAGTTCTTCTTTGATTCTTTCAAAAATAAGCACGTTAGCATCAACCGACATACCCATTGTAAGCACTATACCAGCAATACCGGGAAGAGTTAATGTTGCTCCAAGCAAAGCTAAAGTTGCAAGAATTGCTGCTATGTTAAAAAATAATGCCACATTAGCAATAAAGCCAAAGAACCCGTAGAAGAAAACCATAAATATTGCAACAAACACTATACCAAACACAGTTGCAATTTTACCACTTTGAATTGAATCAGAACCAAGAGAAGGCCCTACTGTTCTTTCTTCAACAATATTAAGTGGAGCAGGAAGAGCACCAGCTCTTAAAAGAAGCGCAACTTCAGTTGCTTCCTTAGTTGTAAAACTTCCAGAAATTACACCAGAACCTTGATCAATAACAGTATTGATTCTTGGCGCGGTTACCACTTTGTCATCAAGAACAATGGCAAAAACTTTACCAACATTATTTCTGGTAATTTCAGCAAATTTTCTTGTTCCAACATCGTTAAAACGGAAAGCAACTGCTGGCTCACCTTCGTGATATGTTGGGCTTGCATCAATAAGCAAATCACCACTTAACACAACTTCTCTTTTTATTAAATATGAATTTCCTGATGCGTCATATAACCTATCTGCTTCAGAATCAACACCCCCTTCAGATCCAGACATATCCGAGACAAAGTGGAAAGTCATTTTAGCAGTTTTGCCAAGAACTGATTTTATTTCTTCAGAATTTTCAACTCCCGGAACTTGCAATAAAATTCTATCTTTTCCTTGCGCTTGAATTGTTGGTTCTTTTGTTCCTGTCTCATCAATTCTTCTTCGAACAATTTCAATTGATTGCTTAATCAAATTATCTTTTATCAATTGAAGTTCTTGATCTGAAAAATAAATTTCAAAATTGCCATTTGATTCCTCAATATCAACATTCTTGCTTAATTTTCTAATTATCTTTTGCGCCTTTTTTTGCTGTTCTTCATCGCTTAAAGAAAACACAATTTTAGAACCTTGAACATCAGGTATAGTTCTTATTGTTTCGTCTCTAAAAGAAGATTTAATTTCATTTTTCAAATTATTTAATTGCTCTTTAATGTAGTAATTCGAATCAACTTCAAGCATCAATTGAGAACCACCTTTCAAATCAAGACCAAGATTTATTCTCTTATCTGGAAAAAACTTAGCAACTTGTGAATCCGGAGCAAGAAATGATGGAATTGCGTAAAATAAAAAAGATAAACAAACAGCAATTATTATAGCAATTTTTGTCTTTGAGAAATTTAGCATGATTTTAAAAAGTGTTTAATAATTTTTTTATCTATTTACGTTATCCTTAAAATCTTATTCGCTGGTTGAGCTTGTGACAAACCTAAGAATAAGATTTTTTATTAAACTTCTCTTGATTTCGACAAGCTCAAGCAGCGAGAAGTTTAATAAACCACATTAGTATAAACTATTTCTTCTTCTTTTCTTCTTTTTTATTTTCTGATTTCACTAATTCAGCAACATATTGTCTTATAACTTTAATGCTAACTCCATTAGCAATTTCAACTTCCACCAAATTCTCATCCTTATCAATTGCCTTAACAACACCAATAATTCCACCATTTGTGACCACTTTATTACCAACTTTTAAGTTATTTAGCATTTCTTGATGTTCCTTATATTTTTTGCTTTGTGGTCTAATGATTAGAAAGTAAAAAACCGCAAATATTAATATTAACGGAACGAAGCTTGAAAAAGATACTTCCTGTGAAGCAGCATCAGCTGTAGCTTCTGAAGTTGCTGCCATTGCACTATTAATGAAGTTTAACATTTTTAAAAATTATAGATTGTTAATATTATTTTATTCGTCGCTTTTCAGCAATAATTCTTTCAGCCTTTCAACACTTTCTCCTTTCTGATTATTATCAACTTTTTCAGGATTATTTGGATCAGGCATTTCAGAAAAATTTGGTGGTATAATTAAAGGATCATCTGGTTTTGAAGCACATGAAAAAAGCAATAAAACCAATAATATAGAATATAACTTTTTCATTTCTTTTTAAAAATAAAATCTTCAAAAACTAAAATCATAACTCCAATAAAAACAAAAGAGTCCGCTAAATTAAAAGCCGGCCAATGATATGATGCAATATGAAAATCAAGAAAATCTGCAACTGCACCATTTTTAGCACGATCGATTGAATTTCCTAAAGCCCCACCAATAATGAAAGCAAGAGCATATGTTACATGCGTCTTATTGTTATTATACATCCAAAATGCAAGAATAACGGCTATTGACGATTGCAATAAACAAAAAATTATTTGGCTATTTTCAACATTATTAAACATACCAAAACTTACGCCATAATTCCAAACGTAGGCAAGATTAAAAAAGCTGGTTACTTTAATTTCAGGATGCTTAGTAATTTGTTCAAAAGCAATATTTTCTAGTATAGCGAAAGTTATTCTTTTTGTTAGTAGATCAAAAAACACCACTAAAAAAGCAATAAAAATACCAAGAAAAAATAGCTTCTTTTCTTTAAAAATATTCATTTAATTTGAAAAACGCTTTGATTATAAAGCGGCGAATCTTAAGCTTTGAACCATATTAATTCAACAAATAAATTAACTGAAACTTGGAAATTGCGCAAAAGCTTCTCGCGACTTGAGCTTGTCGAAACCAAGAGAAGCTTTTGCACATAATCTTATTCTTGGTTTCGACTTCGCTCAATCAGAGAATAAGATTATGTGCTTAATCAAATATTTATTCGTTCAATTACCTAAAACAAAAAAATAACATTAAAATAAATGAAAATAATATTCATGGGTACGCCGCATTTTGCCTGCCCTACTTTAGAAAAATTAATTAATGATAACAATTTTGAAATAGTTGCAGTTTATACGCGTGAGCCACAAATTGCAGGACGTGGGCATAAATTAACTAATTCTCCAATTCATGATCTTGCCTTAAAACATAATCTTAAAGTTATAACTCCAAAAACATTAAAAACTTTAGAAGTTCAAAAAGAATTTATTGATCTTAATGCTGACGCAGCCGTTGTTGTTGCTTATGGGTTAATTTTACCAGAAGCAATTTTGCAAGGAACAAAATTTGGTTGCATAAATATTCATCCATCACTTTTGCCAAGATGGCGCGGTGCGGCTCCAATTCAAAGAACAATTATGGCAGGAGACAAAGAAAGCGGAATTACAATTATTAAAATGGATAAGGGAGTTGATAGTGGAGATATGATTTATCAAGAAAAAATCACTCTTGATGAAAAAATAAATTACAAAAACTTAGCTGAAAAATTTTCACAAATGGGAGCGGATATTTTAGTAAAAACATTAAAAAATATTGCTATAGGAAATTTTTCTTTAACCAAACAAGACGATAATTTGGCTAATTACGCCAAAAAAATTGAAAAAGAAGAGTGTTTAATTGATTGGAATAATACTGCAGAAGAAATTGATCAAAAAATACGTGGACTTAATGGGTCTTTAGAAGCCCATTTTATGCATAATGATGAAAAAATAAAAATTTTTGCTACAGAAATTTCACATAATTTTTCCACTGAAAATATTGGGAAAATTATTGATAAGGATTTATGGATTGGTTGTAAAAATGGCATGATAAGACCAATGATTTTACAAAGACCTGGAAAAAAACCAATTGCAATTGAGGAATTTCTATTAGGGTTTAAATTCTAATTCTAATCGGATAATTTTCTAACATATAGCTGAGAAAGTGGTGCTGTGACTATAGATAATTTTTTACAATATAAATTAGTAAAAGCATCAATTGCAGGTTTTGGACACCTGACCAAATCCATTTCAGAAAAAGATTTTTCACTCCAGAGATAATCATCAAAAAATAAAAATCCACCAACTTTTAATAAACGAAAAGCAAGAACGGCATCACATAAAACATCAGGAGCTTGATGAGATCCATCTATATAAATTAAATCAAAATGGTTTTTTTTACCATCAACTAATAATTTTGATAATTCTAAATCAGAATATCCTTTATGTTTAAAAAACTTGATCTTATCAGGAAATTTAGACATTGCAATTTGCATATTATGATCAAAATGCTCTTCAACTTCACTCATATTGGACTCACTAATACCACCTACCTTATGCTCAATACCACCTTCCCAAGAATCGATAGCGTGAATTTCAAGATTTTCTGTTTTTGCCAAATTATCAATAAGATAACATAATGAAGCTCCTTCGTAAGAGCCAACTTCTAAAATTCTTTTTGGCTTAATATATGGTATCATCTCATCCCAAACATCCTTCACCAACAAACTGAACCAACCATTTGTAAACTTATACTGCTGAATCATTTTTTAACTTTATTAATTTTAGTAATTTAGCGTTAATCTTATGCCAATCACGAATTGGTATAGCCGGAATTCCAGCAACAGCCTGCATAGCTTCAACATCTCGCGCAACACCACTCATACCAGCAACTTTTGCTCCATCATAAATAGTTAAATGTCCTCCTATACTTGACTTACCACCAATTTGAACAAAATTTCCAATCACGGCACTTCCTGCAACTGCCGAGCATCCAGCCATTACAGTTCCTTTACCAATTCTAACATTATGACCAATTTGCACTAAATTATCAATTTTAGTGCCATCACCAATTATTGTATTTTCAAGAGCTCCGCGATCAACGCAACTATTAGCCCCAATTTCAACATTATTACCAATTTCAACAATTCCAAGTTGAATAATTTTATGATTTACTCCTTGATTATGAGCAAATCCAAAACCATCTTGACCTATTTTTACACCATTTAAAAAAATACAATTATTACCAATTATAGCGTAAGAAATTACCACTCCAGCGTTGATAATACAATTATCTCCAATCACAACATTATCCATAATTGAAGCTGAAGGGCCAACGAAAGAATTTTTACCAATCTTAACATTTTTACCAATATAAGCATTTGGCGCAATTCTAGTTTTTTCTCCAATTATAGCAGTTTTATGAATTAATCCCGAGTCAGGAAATTCAATGGTTTTTTCTTGATAAAAACTTGCTGCAAGCATTGCATAAGCAAAATAAGGGTTTTTGTGAACAAGAAGAGCAATTCCTTTTGGTGCTTTAGCGATATATTTTTCTTCAACAAAACAAGCAGCGGCATTTGAAACTTCAAATTTTGAAAAATATTGTCCCGAATTTAGAAATGAAATTTGATCTTTGTTAGCCTTATCTAGCGTTGCAACATCATATATTTTTTGATTATTGTCTGTAGCGTTATATATTATAGAACCAGTAATTTCAGCTATTTGAGCGATTGTCAAAAATTCAAATTTTTTGTCAAAAAATTGTGTTCTCATTATTTAACCTCTTGTATCCCTTTAAAATAAATTTCCGAAACGAATCTTCTACCCTTCTCACCTCTTTTTAACTGCACTACAATATCAACCACATTACGAATGTAAGATGAAATTTCACTTGGCGACATGCCAAGACCAGCTTGCATTACCATCATTTTAAGCTGTTCCAAAGCCATTTTAGGAGTATCAGCGTGAAGCGTTGAAATTGACCCCGGATGACCAGTATTAATAGCGCGCAAAAAACTAAATGCTTCTGATCCGCGCAACTCACCAACAATGATTCTTTCGGGGCGCAACCTTAAGCAAGCTTCAATCAAATCTTGAGTTGTAATTTTAGCACGGCCCTGCACACCTTTTGAAGCAAGTAAATGCACGTGATTTTTGTGAAAAGTAAAATCAATTTCTCTTGCGTCTTCAACGCTGATTAATCTTTCTTCATGCGGAATTGCCTGAATCATGGCGTTGGTAAAAGTTGTTTTACCAGTTGAAGTTCCACCTGAAATAATAATATTTTTTTTATAAATTACTGCTCTTTGTAAAAAATCTTTAATTCTATTTGCTTTCAATAATTTTGATAAAACAACATTATTTTTATCTTCTTTCTCTTGAATTGCTGTGTTACCAAAAATTCCCATCTTCTCATAATCATCAAGGCTCCATTTAATGCTGGTTGGTTTTCTAATTGAGATAACTGTTGTTCCAACTTCACAAGATGGCGGAAAGACAATTTGAATACGATAACCATTAGGAAGCGTTGCAGAAAGAAGTGGCTCTTCTTCGCTTAGCCTTTGTTCTGTTGACTGCGCAACAAGTCTTGCCAAAGATTTAATATGCGATAAGTCGAAAGAAGGCAGTTCTTCGCGCACCATATCACCTTTAAACTCAATCCATACTTCAAAAGGACGGTTTATTGAAACTTCGCTAACACCCTCTCTTTCAAGTATGTTCTTTAAAGGTAACAAATAGGAATCTAATGCTGCTACGCTTGAATCCATCTATAAAAAATTAAAAGTTAAATACAAAACCCACCAAGGCTACAAAGCCCTTATTATCCTGAATTTGATTAGAAGCAATGTCAGATGCTTGAATCTGATTTGACTTAAATTCAAATTCTGTAATTTCAAAATAAGGAATCAAATCTCTTTTAAACTTATAGTCAATATCAAGTGAGATTGCCTGATATTTATTTTTTTGAAAATTACTTTGTAAAGCCGTAACGCTTGCACCAACTGGCCCAAATCCATAAGCCATACCATAAGTGTAATATGAAGCACCGCGAAATCTTGACGAATTTAGTGAACAATTTTGAGAATATAAAGTCAAACTTGAATCATAGTTACAAGAATTTTGTCCATTTTTTTGCTGCAATGAATTCCCCCAATAGCCATAAGAAGCACCAAAAGAAAAACCAAAATAACTTAGAGTTGTTGCAACATCATAAGAAGAAAGATTATTTCTTTGAACATTTGAAAATTGCGACTGTTTGATTTGTCCATTTTCTGCCGTCAAAGAAACTGCATAGCCAAGATTATCAAGATCTCCTGAATAATTTGCTCCTAAGCTTAAAACATTTTTAACTGCTGTTGCACTATTACCAAAAATTGTAGTTGCAAGACCATCTTTAGAAGTGTCATAAGTGTAGCTTGCACCAAATTGAAAACCTTCAACTCGTGGCGTATAATAGTTAATTTTTAAAGCATCTTCTGCACCTTTAAAACTTTTATCACGAATTATTCTTAAACGATTTTTATTAAAATCATTATCATAAAAACTTTGTGCGTAACCTCCGTGACCAATTGGCGATTGTGGCACTAAAATGAAACTTGGTGTTTTTACATTTGAATTTACTGACGAATTATTAAAAGTTGGAAGATTGACATATTTTAAATAATTACCATTAATGCCGCCATTGCCTCTAACAAAGCTTGCAGGGCCAACTTTCATTTTTTGATTTACCGCCGTCGCATTACCAAATTCTAATTTACCATAGTCAGAATCCGCAAAAGCAAAGGCTTGGTCAATATCAACTCTACCGCGATTTTGGTCTGACGAAAGTTCAGTTTCTAATTTAGTTGTAACGCCATATTTAATATTTGAACTCTTAAAATCAGCATTGATAAAAAATTGCGAATTGTTGTTAGCGCCAAATTTATTATTGTAACGATTATTTGACACTCCATCTGGAAGTAGTTTATTTTTAAAACCAGAGCTTTGATCTTTTAAAGCAAAAGATGAGTTTGTAGTTCCTTTAAATTTTATAATCGGTGTTTTTACTATCTCTTCTTCAGGAATTATTTGTGCGTTTGAAGAATAGGCTACAAACTGAAATGTAACTAATAAAATAAGTTTTTGTATTTTTTTTAACATAATTGTTTTAGCTTTTGTTAAGTATAAGTTACGTTCTAAAATAATTAAATCAATTAAATGGTTTATCTTCCTCACTGGCCAATACCATCAACATTAGGCAAAGCGCAAATTAATTACGAAACAGTTTTTGAGCGCATGTCTTTGGTTTTGGAAAAATTAGGAAATCCACATAAAAAATTACCTCATGTAATTCACGTTGCTGGCACTAATGGCAAAGGATCTGTAACTTCATTACTTGCAAAAATATTTATTTGCGCTGGCTATAAAACTCACATTTACACCTCACCTCATCTTCATGAATGTAATGAAAGAATAGTTCTAAATGGTGAAAAAATTTCTGACACAGAATTATTTGAAGTAATGGAAGAAAGCAGAATTGCCGGTGAAGGCGTGCCACTAACTTTTATGGAAGGATTTACAATTGGTGCATTTCTTGCTTTTACAAAACATGAGGCAGACATTGTAATTATTGAATGTGGAATGGGTGGCAGAATTGATGCAACAAATATAATAGATAAAAAATTAGCCTCTGTGATAACACCAATTTCTTTTGATCATGTAGAATATTTAGGCAATTCAATTGAAAGAATTGCACTTGAGAAAGCAATGATTATTAGACCAAACACGCCTTTGATTGTTTCTTCACAAAGCACAAAAGCTTTAGAAATAATTGATATTCTTGCTAAAGATCAACATATAAAAACCTATTATTATGATCGAGATTTTGCAGTGATGAAACATGAAGAAAATGACGAATTTGATATTGAATTTTTTGGTAAAAATAAAAATTTCTATTTAGAAAATTTACCAAAACCTGCATTGCTTGGAGAACATCAATATATTAATTTTGCCACTGCAATTGCTGCGATGTTTGCCATAGAAGATCATTATCCTGATTTATTTCAAATTAATGAAAATCATGTGAGACAAGCAATTTCAAAGGTTTACTGGCCAAGTCGTTTAGAAAAAATTGAAAATTCTTTGAGTAATATTTTTAAAAATAAATCAAGCGAACTATTTATTGACGGTGCTCACAATGAAGCTGGAGCTTTTAGCCTTGCAAGATGGCTTTTAGAAAAAAATGAAAAAGATAAAAAGAAAATTTTTGTCATTGTTGGATTTAGCCGCGGCAAATGCAAAAAAGAATTTTTACAAAAATTTGTCAATATTGCTGAAGAGATTGTCGCTGTAAAAGTTGATGGTGAGCCATACCCTGAGAACTCTGAAGTAATTTTTGAAATTGCAAATTCAATTAATGCTAAATCTTTTGCCGCTGAAGATTTACTTGATGCCTTGCATCATATTTCTGACGTAAGTGCTGATGAGCCTTGTTTAGTGGTAATTTGCGGATCATTGCATTTAGCAAGAGATGTTAGGAAGTTTGGAGATTAGTAAAAATCTTATTCGCCGGTTGAGCCTGTCGAAACCAAGAATAAGATTTTTCATTTAGCTTCTCTTGGTTTCGACAGGCTCAACCGGCGAGAAGCTAAATAAACTATAGTTGGTGATTAAACAAGACAATTGATTCTAATTTTTTTACCACTATATTTGTCGAAATCTTTTTTAAAAAAAACCTTTCAGAATTTGTAAAATGAATTTCCCTATTCTTTCAATACTTACTTTTTTGCCGATTTTATCTGCATTCTTTTTATTTTTCGTAAAGCTTAAAAACCAGCGTGGTTATTACTTTTATGGGCTTTTCATTAGCTTAATTACTTTTATTGTAAGCCTAAAACTTTTATGTCAATTTGATAAAACTTCTATCAAATTTCAATTCATCGAATCTTTCGAAATATTAAGTAGTTACGATGTAAAATATTTCCTTGGAGTTGATGGCATCTCGCTGGTGATGATAGTTCTTACCACCTTCCTTACTCCAATCTGTCTCGCAATCAGCATCAACTCAATTGATAAAAGAGTTAAAGAATTTGTTGCAGCATTTTTATTAATTGAAGGCTTTGTAATTGGTTCTTTCGCTGCTCTTGATTTATTACTATTCTACGTTTTCTTCGAAGCAATGCTAATTCCAATGTTCTTAGTAATTGGTATTTGGGGCGGAGTTAATCGTATCTACGCTTCTTACAAATTCTTCATCTACACACTTTTTGGTTCAGTATTATTTTTGATGGCAATCATTTATATTTACTTATATACTGGAACAACAGATATAATAAGATTGTCAAATGGCTTACCTACTTTCTTCCCTTTGGAATATCAAAAATGGTTTTGGTGCGCTTTCTTTGTTGCTTTTGCTATCAAAGTTCCAATGTTTCCTTTCCATACATGGCTTCCTGATGCCCACGTTCAAGCGCCAACCGCGGGTTCAGTAATTCTTGCTGGTATTTTGATTAAACTTGGAGCTTATGGTTTCTTACGTTTCTCTTTACCATTCTTTCCTGCAGCTTCGCAATTCTTCGCTCCATTAGTTTTCACTCTAAGCGTTATTGCTATTATCTACGCTTCTTTAGTTGCTTTAATGCAAGAAGATATGAAGAAGATGATTGCTTATTCTTCAGTTGCTCACATGGGTTTTGTAACTATGGGTATTTTCAGTTTTAACAAGCAGGGAATTGATGGCGCAATTATGCAGATGGTTAGCCATGGTATTGTTTCTGCTGCTTTATTCATGTGCGTTGGCGTTATTTATGAACGCTTACATACTAAACAAATTAAAGACCTTGGTGGAATTGCTAATAAAATGCCAAATTTCGCGCTGCTTGCAATGATCTTTACAATGGCTTCAGTTGGGTTACCGGGAACAAGTGGCTTCGTTGGTGAATTTTTAGCAATTGTTGGTTTATTTAAAGCGAGCAAAATTTTTGCAATCCTTGCTGCATTTGGCGTGATCCTTGGCGCCTGTTACATGTTATGGCTATATAAAAGAGTTTGGTTTAGCGAAGTTAATGGCAACAAAATTGAAATGTTAAAAGATATTGGCGCAATTGATTTAATCTCTCTTGGATTAATGGCATTCTTAGTAATCTTGCTTGGTATAATGCCAAATTTAATTTTGGATTATTTTACCATACCTGCTGAGGGCTTAGCAAGGCTTGGAAAAATTGTTGTGCAGTAAAATGAAGTTTTCTTATCCGCTGGTTGAGCTTGTGAC
>JAGWYT010000065.1 GCA_018969185.1 Rickettsiales bacterium
CTGATTTTAGTATGGCAAGAATGTTTCATGTTCCGCAAATTGATAATTCTCAAGAATTGATTTTATTTTGTAGCTCACTAATTGGCTCTATTCTTGGCTTCTTAACATTTAACTTAAAACCAGCTAAAATTTTTATGGGAGATGTTGGAAGCCTTGCAATTGGCTCTACCCTTGGCTTAATTGCCATTATCATCAAACAAGAATTAGTGTTTTTTATCATTTCACTTTTATTTGTCATTGAGGCAACATCCGTGATTTTACAGGTTTCCTCTTACAAACTGAGGAAAAAAAGAATATTTTTAATGGCACCAATTCATCACCATTTTGAAAAGCTTGGCTGGTCTGAAAAGAAAGTTGTTAGATCCTTTTGGACAACGTCTTTGTTATTTGCAACCATTGGTATGACAATATTTTTCAATATATGATAGATAAAATCTTTTTTCTTGGTTGTGGTAAAATGGGATCTGAAATTGCCAATAATCTTGTGCATAAATCTGGCTTTAACCCTAAAAAAATAACAGTTCTAAAGAAAACCGAAACAAATTTACTGCCTAAATTAAATTACATTAAAAATACTTCTTTATTACCAAAAAATTACAAAGCTGATTTAGTTTTCATTGCCATAAAGCCACAAGATTCAGCAGAAATTCTAGCTAAATTTGCCAAAGAAAATATTTTTCATCAAAATACTATATTTATCTCAATTTTAGCTGGTAAAAAAATTGCATTCTTTAATAAATTTTTTGGCTCAAAAGCCAAAATAATTCGTGGAATGCCAAACTTACCAATCAAGGAATCTCAAGGAATCTTCCCCTATTTCGTAAACAAAAATATTAACAATGATGAGAAAAAATCCTTACATAAAATTTTTAATAATTTTGGTCAGGCTTTTTTGTTAAAAGATGAAAAATCATTTGATATTATGACAGCAATTTTTGGTTCTGGTCCTGCTTATATCTTTTATTTAGAAGAAGTTTTAGCTGGAATTGCTGTAAAATCTGGAATCAAAAAAGATGAGGCTGATTCACTAATTAGAACCTTATTTTTAGGAAGTTCTTTAATGTCATCTAATTCTAATCTTAGCTTTGCTGAATTACGTAAATCTGTTACCTCTAAAGGTGGAGTTACTGAAGCGGCACTTAAAACCCTCTCTAAAAACTCTTCTTTAGAAAAATTATTTAAGCAGGCAATTACTGACGCAGCCAAGAAATCGAAGGATTTGTCTAAATAGCGAATTGTAATAGTTGTTATTTTAAAAAATCTTATTCGCCTACTTGAGCGAAGTCGAAACCAAGAATAAGATTTTCCAAAAGTTTCTCTTGGTTTGTCACAAGCTCAAACGGCGAGAAACTTAAACTAAATTAACTATAAATGGATAATATAATAGAAATCTACACTGATGGATCTTGCCTTGGCAACCCAGGAAATGGCGGATGGGGGGCTATCCTTCTTTATAAGGAACATCAAAAGAAAATATCTGGTGGAAAGAAAGATACCACTAATAACCAGATGGAATTACAAGCTGTTATAGAAGCTTTAAAAATTCTCAAAAGATCAGCAAAAATTATAATTCATACTGATAGCCAATATGTCAAAAATGGTCTGACAACTTGGATTTTCAATTGGAAAAAAAATGGTTGGAGAACAGCAGATAAAAAGCCTGTCAAAAATTTGGAATTATGGCAAGAACTTGACCTTGAATCAACAAAACATGATATCGAATGGCGCTGGGTTAAGGCACATGCTGGTAATAAATATAATGAGATGGTTGATGAACTTGCCAGAAGTGCGGCTGAAAAAATTATCTAGTCTTAATAAATTGAAACCACGAAAAAGTTTTTTCAGTTTTTTCGTGGTTTCGACAAGCTCAACCGACGAAAAAACTCATTAAGGAACTAGCTTTTAGCCACTACTGTCCGGTTAAGCTTTTATTATAATTCTGCTATTTGTTGATAATAAAGGGTTGAAGAGGGTAAGAAAGTTTTTTCGATCTAGAATTGTAGATATAAATTTTTCCTAAAAAGGAAAAATTATG
>JAGWYT010000001.1 GCA_018969185.1 Rickettsiales bacterium
AAATCGACACTGTCTGTCAGATCAAGTAGTTGTTTTTACAGGTTTTGATTAAATATAATTCTTCAGGAGTTGGCTCAACTAAATGAATTTGGACAACCCTATCTGGAAAATATAGTTTAGCATCTTCTCTTCTAACACGAGACATATATCCATACACGATAGAACGAAACTCATTCGTCATTTCTGGCTTCAGACGACGCGCTTGAGTCCTACTATCACCAATAAATCTTCTAGCAAATATTTCTGGACTTCCAAAAGGATTTGTGTGTCCCCGTGCAACAGTTAGTAAATCAACCAGTGAGTACATATCCCACAATCTATTTTGTATAGGTGTGGCAGTAAGCATCAGAACATATTTAAACAGACGTTCAGATAAAGCTTTGGAAAAGTTCTTCGCTACTTGTGGCGTATCTATCACTCCGTATAAATTTCGTAACTTATGAGCCTCATCTAGTATCAGCATATCAAAATCTCCTTGCTGAATTTTATCTAAATGAAGGCTCCCCGTAGTGTATGTCGCAATAATAGCACCTTTCTTTTTTTCTCTACATTCCTTAACAAAGTGCTCACCACTTTTAATCACGACAGCAGGAATATTAAATTTGGTTTCCAACTCTTCTTTCCACTGATCCCGCAGAATTTTTGGACAAATGATAAGTATTTTTGATATTCTATTACGTGAAATAAGCTCGCTTGCAATTAGTCCTGCACTGATAGTTTTACCAAGACCCACATCGTCTGAAAGTAGGGTTACCGGAAGCCTTCTGCAAAAAGTTATAAGATTTGTGATTTGATGATGATAAGGCTCCACAAGATCACGCCATTTCTTTTCTGACTGAACATCTGCTTTGCTATCGATTACGATAGGTTCAACTACGTCCCATTCTAAGGCTGCTTTGTATATTGCATATTCTTCTAAACTATCAGATTTTTTTAATATTTTTGTTCTAAAGTTTGAACTCGGCATTATCATTCATCTTAGCTAATAGAAGTTCTAATTTTACTTTCGCAAATTTTTTTGGTAAGATTTAAAAGTTTCTTCACATCATTCGCTAAAATTTCCAAATCCTCTCTAGAGATTTTGTATTTTGGATCATATCGACCACCAATATAGGCGTATTCCAAAAGTTTGAAGCGCTCTTTTTCTTCTTCTGTATTTTTTGGAAATAAGTTGCGTAACTCAGGGAAATATTGCTCACACTCTGCACCTAAAATTGCCAAAAAATGTTCGTTGGGATTGTAAAGAGTGAAAACAAGTAGAATCGTTTTGTAGGCATGTTCCGCAGATTGATGTAACTCAAAAGCCGCTTTGCCATAATCACCTCTGTCAAAACCGTGACCAAAATCTATGAAGAAACTTTCTGCTCTTTTAAACCAATGTTCAAAATACTCTGTTCTAAATTTCTGAATTTCCTAATCACTTAATTTTCTGCGATCAGCAAAATCAAAATTTTCGGCGTCGAAAATCACGATGCCTTCCTCCTTGATGTCAGAGTAAAAATATTGCCCGACAGAAAGCTTGTTGTTTAGCTCTTCAATATCATGGGTTAAAATTCTTGGATCGGCGCTGAGTTTTAAATTACGGCATTTTTCGCCGATTTCATGCCAGAGATTTGTATCAAGTGCGGTTAGTGCATCTTTGGTGACGACCAAAATATCATAATCAGAAACATGGCCAGATTTGCGGTTTTCGGCTAAATCCTTCTTTTCTTTGTAATCGCCACGCGCGTAAGAACCGAATAGGATGATTTTTTCAACATCTTTGCAGTTATCGCGGATTGTAGAGACAATTTTTGTCAATTCGTCTAACTTGCGTTGCGGTAAATGTTTAAGAGAATTGTTCATAAGTATTACTCCTAAATTCGGTTAATAATTTCGCTTTTTACATACTCAAAAGCCTCGTCAAAATTCCAGTTAGTTTTGCCAGGAATAAATGGAGTATTGTAAGGCGGGAATTGATGAGGTAACAGAACATTCATATCGAGCTGAAAGTCTTTGTTTAAGCGCTTCAACTCTAGGTTTTTTAAAAACAAATCTTTTGAAATTTTTAACCCGCCGTGATCGCAATATTTTTTGAAAATTTTTAAGCACTCATCGATGTTTGCTAAATTTTTGCCAAATACTATCCACAAGTCGAACAAATCTCTGCCTTTGCGCCTTTGATATAAGGCTCTTATCTTGGTTGCCATCAACTCTTCTAGCTGATTAACCGCAATGATGCTTTCACCGCTAAACCATTCAGAATCAAAGCCAAAAGCTGCATTGTTGATATCCATTACTTGAAAATGCTCGGTGGTGTTAATTTCAATTTTCAGCTTCATCGGCAAGCCATTAACCGAGGTGTATTTGTAAACCAATTTTGCTGATCTTTCAGTTAAAAGGCGATTTGGCTCACCAAGCCAGTTAAGAGCAATTCTGATAGCATCAATTGTTTCGCCAATTGGTTGTGCTCTTGTTTGTACAAAATCTAAGTCTTCAC
Source organism: Rickettsiales bacterium (assembly GCA_018969185.1). Lineage (GTDB taxonomy): Bacteria > Pseudomonadota > Alphaproteobacteria > Rickettsiales > UBA1997 > UBA2645. Next base: position 2,480 of record JAGWYT010000001.1, read on the forward strand.
TATAGCGCGCTGATGGTTTTAGGTAAATTTTATTAAGTGCAGTTCCGCCACGAAAAATAAGGCTGTCTCTGATTTTTTGATTTTCGTAAAGACTTACCAAAGCTCTGTTGATGATCAAATCCTGCTCAACCATATCAAGGCTTTGCCAAGGAGCATTTTTTTGCCATTGTTCGATAAAATTTCTTGGGATCATAGGTCGCTTTCAATTGAGGTGTTTTCAACGATCATCCATTTTTTGCATCTTGGATAGCCTTTGATTGGAAGTTCTGGTGCCAAGGGAATAAAATTCTTGGCAACGAGTTTTTTTCCAGAAGATAAATATTCTTGTAAGCCGTTGATAATGTCTTGTTTGTGCTCAGGGTTTTCGGCATCAATTTTTTCCAAAATATATCCCAGTTTTTGCAGCCAAAATTTTTGATTAGAAATGTTTACCAGCTCGATCAATTTTTTGAGATCAATGGCTTGTACTAATTCTGATAAAACAGTTGCGATATGGTTTAAACCGCCACTTCTGCTAGGATAGAGCAGCAAATCCATAGCAGTTAATTCTGGTGAGGAAATTTTCAAATAGCCGCTATCAACGGTGATTTCTTTTAGAGGAAGGTTGGCCAGGGATTTTTTATAGATTCCTTCAATACTGATCTGACCAAATTTTAAATTTTTGCGAATTTGTTTATCAGAAATTACTTGGAATGAATTTGGTTTTTGGTGAGTTGCGCCGTGATACATTGCTGCGCTAAGTAAGCCCACATAATAACTTACTCCTAAATGCTTCATCAAAATTGGAACTAACTCTTCAGCTGGTAAGCAGCCTTGTAATTGGTGTTCAGGTGGGATTATCACATAAAGCCCTTGTGCAGGGCTAATAATTTCACCATGCTTTTTGATGCGGTGAATTGAATTCAGAACATTGTTTTTTGAGACTTGCAAATCGCTTGCAGCCTTGTCCACGGTAAAGGAAAGCTGACCTGATTTTCTCAAATCTTTTAAATATTCTGAAAATTGTGCCATAGTAGAAAAATTGCGAAAATAGTGATTTTTTGACTATAATATCTTCTGGAATCAGAAAATCAATGTATGGCATAGTAAAGAAATCACTATTTTCGCAATTTTTCCATTATGAGACAATTGCACTTGAAACTGAGCAATTTTGATAACCAATCCTCAAATACCCCTTCATTCGCTTTTCTGCCATTTTGGCAAGCATCGGAATTTGCCCATCAACATAATCGTAAACTATCACCTCTTTTTTATTAACATGATCTCTGTGCAACCTTCCAGCATATTGAGCCAGAGTGCCATGCCAAGATATTGGCATTGTTAAAAATAACGTATCCAAACGCTTATCATCAAACCCTTCTCCAATATAGCGTCCAGTAGCAATAATAATTCTCTCTTCATTCTCTGGCACAGGTTCAAGCTGAAGTTTAACTGCTGCGCGCTTTTTGGCATTTTGTCCTCCAACCATAACAATCACATTTTTACAAAATTTGGATAAATGTTGTTCAAAGAACGCTGCATGATCCTTGCGTTCTGTGAGAATTAGAGGACAGCGTCCCAACTTTAGAGCATTTAAAATATCATCGATAATTAACTGATTTCTTTGCTCATTATTCGTAATTTCTGAATAAATATGACTTATTGATGGCTTCTGGTTCTCACTATTATCAAGGGCAAATGCTGTATTTCTTAACTCGACTTTGTGATTAAACGAGCGAAGTTTTGCCTGCTCTTTAGCGTCAACTTTATAGCGTATAGGGCCGCACTGCATGAATATTATCGGATGATGCCCATCTTTGCGCGAGGCTGTTGCAGTAAGTCCCAGTACATATTTTGCCTTACATGCTTTTATCACTGCTTCAAAACTGACGGCAGATAAATGATGACATTCATCAACAATAACCTGTCCATATTCAGCCACAATATCATCAACAACGTTATCTTTTATCAAACTTTGCATAATGGCGATATCCACAATCCCACTTGGCTTGCGTTTTCCACTTCCAATTATTCCTATTTGATCTGAGTTAATATTTAAAAATATTTTTAATCTTTCGATCCATTGATCCAACAACTGCCTGCGATGAACTATAACGAGAGTATTGGTTTTTCTTTTGGCGATCATATGTGCACCAATAACCGTTTTGCCAAATGCTGTTGTTGCGGCCAACACTCCATTATCATGCTGCAAAAGCTTTTTGGCAGCCTTTTGTTGCTCGCTTGTAAGCTCACCTAAAAAATTCAATTTAACGCGTTTTCCACCATATCTTTTATCGTCAATATTTGCTTCAATCCCAAGAGATTTAAGCAAATCTACAGCCTCATCTAAACATCCTCTGGGCAGACCAAGATGTTTAGCAAAATTTTCGGCACAGGCAATTATTCTTGGCTTACCAAATGTTGATAAGCGCATGGACTGAGCTATGTAAAACTCAGGATTTTGAAAAGCTGCAATTCGTATAAGTTTGCTAATGAGTGCTGAAGGAAGGTTTGGTTTCTCAATAAAAATCTGATTACTGATGACGACGTTAACTGATTTTGGAAGGTTTTGATCAATTATAGTTTCCGATTCTTTACGAGAAGGCTTCATCTGCCAAGGTGTTTCTTCATCTTCTGCAACCGGCATGCGAACACCTAAAATCCTACCTTTACGAGATGCCTCTTCAACAATTTTATTGATTGCTTCTTCTGACATTTTTGGCACCGATGCCAAAAATTGCCATTGATCTTGGTAGGGTTCAAAATTTTCATCTAAGAATATGCTATTACCATTCTCTCTTGGAAAATGCTGCAATGGCAACGCAATAAGATTTCCAAAACCTCCTGAAGGTAAAGTATCCTGATTAGGAAAAAAACGATCATAAGATTCGAAGCCAATTTCTGGATAATCATCCATCGTTTCGGTTAAAAGGGCTGAACCCATTTTTCTGGCTTGAGCTGCTAAAATTGGCTTTTCAAAAAAAATCCAAACATGCCCACCATTTCCAGATCTTGATCTTTCCAAAACAAACGGCACAGCATTTTTGCGGCAGGTTTTTATAAATGCAGAAACATCTTGTTGCCACTTATCCTTGTCAAAATCTGTCGCTAAAAACCAACAGGTATCATCTGCAAGCATTGGATATATGCCGATCGTATAATCTCTCTTACCGCCAGCAAAATCTTCTCCACCTAAATGTTTACGAATAACCTCTGCGCTGAGTGGAATGAAAGCCTGATTGGTACATTCTGAACATTTTATGTTTGGCTTATTGCATTTACCTCTAACCCATTCGTTAGAGCAAGCGAGAGAATATCCAGATTTTGCTGATTTAGTGTTATTCCATCTTTTTGGGAAAACATCTATCCGACCACGAAAAAAATCCATGAAGATCTTAATTTTTTCTTCAGGTGAAAAAATTTTATTACTCGATAATGGTAATTGTGGAATGTGTTTTTGTAGTTCTTGCTTTGCATTTTCTAATTCTTTTTGCAGCAATGATTTTTGCTTCTCTACCTCTTGAAGCTGATTTTCTAAAATCTGAATTTTTTCACGAATAGAATTAGTCATTTTTTCATCATTCTTCGATCAATTCATAAATTATTTCTGGGCAGCTAGAACTCATTCTCAAAATAATCGAAATTAATTCGTTTTTCGATTTGCTCTTCAAAACCGTTTCAAACTTTTCATATTCATCAATCTGGTCAACGCAATCAAACGAAGCTTGATATTCTCCTTTTTTATGAGCGATTAGAGCAATCCCGACAGCAGCGATATGTTTACACGGACCTATGTCGTGAAATGCAGGACAAGAACATCTTCCATCAAATCGTTCATTCTTCAAAAAAAGCTCAACTGCATAAACTACACTACCCAAAACTTTTGCCTTAACTTCCATTTCAGAAACAGAAGAAATTTTTATCATTCCATCTTTGAAAGGTTTTTCTCCTCTTGAGAAATAAGGTTCTTCAACAAGGCCTTTTATTTGTTCTAAAGTGATTTTCATAAATTATTTCCTCTCTAATTTTTCTTCATAACCTTATCGGCAAACATAGCAGTAGCTTGCTTCAAAGAACTATTCGCAAGATGCGCATAGCGTTGAGTTGTTCTGATATTTGAGTGACCAACAAGTTTTCCAATCACTTCTAATCCTACTCCATTACTAACCAAAACTGATGCAAAAGTGTGGCGTAAATCGTGGATTGTAGTGTCTTTGATTTTCGCTTTTTTACAAACTTCTAGCCAAAATCTTTTTATGTCTTTCTGATGAGTTTTGGTTTGAGTATTGTAAAACAAATATTGCTCGGTGCTGACGATTCTGTTATCAGTGAATGTTGCCAATTTCTTTTCTGAAACAATTTTTGTTTTCATCTTTTGCAAAATATCAACCGCTTCTTGGCTTAACGGAATTCGTGAAATTTTATTCTGCTTGGTAAGAAAAGCGGGCTTTGCCCAAACTTCACCTTCAAAATCTTGCCAACGCGCAGATAGAACTTCTCCTTTTCTTGATCCTGTAAGTAAAATCAATCTGATGATATTTGCGCTCATCTGATTTGGCTCAGCATCCAAAGTTTTTGTTAATCGGCTAATCTCATCTTCTGATAAATATTTTTCACGCTTATGCTCAGGAAATTTCTTAATTCCTTGAGTTGGATTTTTTTCTAAGATTTCCCAAGAAACAGCAGTGTTAAACATTACGCGCATTATCTCTAATACTCTATTGCCCATGCGTGGCGTTTCAGAAAATGAGCGATGAAAATTCTCGATTTCCTTTTTGCCAATTGAGTCAATTTTTAGGTTTCCGAATTTCGGAACGATGTGCTTTTTAAAGAAAAATTCGCGATAATCTTTCATGGTTCTTGGGCGCAAAACTTTTTCTTTCGCCTTCAAAAAATCTTCAGCTAATTGCTTAACGGTTGGAGTGCTCTGAATTGCCTGCCTTTCATCTAGCGGATCATGACCTTTAGTGATTTCGCCTTTCACCTGAATTGCCATATCGCGCGCCGCAGAATATGACAATGCCGGATATCCGCCCAAAGTATATTTTCTTTCCCTGCCATTTATCACATAACGCAAAACGAATGATTTCGCGTTATTGTCGGTGATGCGAATTCCTAGGCCGATTAAGCGATCATCCCAGTAAATTTTATGTTTACCTTTGGGCAGTGGAAGTGATTTAATGAATTTATCGTTTAGATTTGGCATGGTTATTTATGTTTTTCGTGTCCGTCTGGTGTCCGTCAAAAATCATAAATAGTTGCAATTTTTTATCAAGTATGAGTAATTAATTGTAATGGTAAGTAATCGTGTTAACTCAGTAATATCAATGCTTTAGGAGCTTTTAACCTTTTAGATTTTGACTTTGTGGAAAATCAGCATTTTTTGCATGGCATGCAAGAGGTCACGAGTTCGACTCTCGTTAGCTCCACCACTCCCTGCAATGGTAGGTAGAATTTTAAAAAGTTAATAATTTTTTGGTGTCACGAATGTGTCACAGTTGAATCAAATAATTTCAGTTTATGGATTGGTCACTTGACCCAGGCAATATCATCATCGGACTTTTAACAATAGGAGTTTCCTATCATATCGCAAAAAGTGCAGCAAAAGGTGCAAAAGAAGATGTAAAGAAATTTGTAGATGTAGCGCAAAAAGCTGCGAATGAAGCAGAGAAAAATAGACAGATAACACAGAGATCTTATATAATTTCCCATATCGTAATAGTAAAAAAAACACTTAAAGATTTTGATGATAAAACGCAGGTAAGAGTTGGTAAGCTAAGGGAGATGCACGATTCCTTGCTTTATCTTTTTCAAGCATCAGATAAATTTAATTTTCTTAAGCCGGTTGAACCTCTGGTTGAAAGATTGACTAGCTTTGTCAGGCTCTCAACGGAAAATGATATTGCTGATCATTGGTGTGCAGATACCAAGATTAGTAAAGACTTTGAAAAAGTTGGCCTTAAAAATCTAATGAACGAACTAGAAAATCTAAAAAAAGATTTTGATTTGGGATTATAAAACTGAGCTGTAAAAATCGCAGTCAGTTTTCACCGAAATATCTTCACGCTTGTTCAAGAAAAAAATCTCATAACGATTGCTTTCATTGCCGCTGTAAGATTCATTTGAAAAACGAAAATCCGGTGACAGTACCCTAATTAATCGTCAATGACATGAAATCATCATTCTCCAAATCTCCTCCAACCAACAAAACCTCTTTACTTCTCTCTTAGTTCTAAATATTCATAAAACAAATATCCAATTTTCAAATTTCAAAACATCTAATGATGAACAATAAAATCAAAAAATTCTTCTCACTTCGTATTGATAAGGAAGAGTTGATGAACCAGCTTGCCAATTACGATACTTTGCACGTTAACAAGGCTTATCGTAAAATTTCAGCCTTGATTGTTATGATTATTGCGGCTGTGTCATTGTTTGGAATTTATTATGACAAGACAGTTGAAGTTCCACTTGCAGCAGTGGTTTTGTCAACATTACTTTATTTTTTAGCAGCATTTTTCATTAACAAAGGAAATAGAGTCGCCATAATAATTGCCATTATTTTCTGGACTTTAGGAAAGGTTACGCAGCTTTATCAAATTCAAGATTTTAATGTTAGAATTATGATTTTGTTATTTTGGTTTATTGTGATTAGATTTTTCTGGCGAGCCTTTGAAGTTGAGCTTACACGTCAGAAAATAATAAAAAATAACAAAAATAATGATATTAGTTTTTTGTCTTAATCTCAGTAAATTTCTGTAAATATGAAACAGCAAAATCAAGATTTAATGCTTGATGAATTTCTAAGTCAGATACTTCAATATAGGAGCAGATCAGAGCTTCTTCAAAGCCTTTCAATTGCAAAAAATGATAGTCAATATTTGCTTAAATTAAGTCAGGGATTTGATTATATTTTTAAGCAATATAGCCATCTTATATTCCAAACCGTAAATAAGAAATCAGCTTTTGATGAGCAAATAATAAAAAATATTAATCAGGTGGTAAGCCTTGTTTTAAAGGTTCTTGATGAGTCTTGCAATTGTTTTGAAGAAAAAGAAAAATCAGATCTAAGAAATTTTATCAAAAATAATTGTGAGACATTTAGTAAATTAAAAGAAGATGCTCTTGAGTCTTTGTTACAAGAGGAGCGGTATTATGTTAAAATTGTTACTATTCTTGAGTTAGGTGGTTATGAAGGATAGGGCAATTACAATTTTTCCACTTGCAGAATCTGATCAATGTACAAAAAAACAGTTAGTAGATAGACATCTTGAAACATGGCGTAGATTCAGAGATTTAAAGCATAGTGTTGATATTTGTGGAGAATCTAAAGACGACGAACAACAAAGCCCATTAGATGAACTTACTTCATTTCTAAGGGCGGAAGAAGATGGCCTTAAGAAAATTGATGCCATTGATACTTGTGTTGCAGATCCGCTATTGCCAATTCCTGATTTTGTTATTGAAAGTTCTAATGAAGCACAAAGAAGAAATCCAGAATTAGTTTCACGCTATGATAGTGAAGAGGGATATAGTTTTGTAAGGAAGGCTCTTGTTCCTTATGTTACAACATTATTGCCAGATCAAACTGTTGTGACAGAGAAAAATATTATGCTCACGTCAGGTATCAATTCTGTACTTGCTTCAATATATGATATATTAGCAAAAACAGAAGAGGGGAGCGCGCAAAAAAAGGTGGCGGTATTAACTAATGAGTTCTTCTACTCAATTCCAAACCCTTTAAATATTGACTTCCATGCCATATCTTTTGATCCCAACAGCACAGAATCACAAATTATACCAGCAATATTAGAAACAAAAATTACAGAGTTGAAAGAAAAAGGTTATGATCATATAGTTTTTTATTATTCTAATCCTGACAATCCTATGGGGCATGTGGTTGGTGAAGAAAAAATTCGTGAATTAACAGAGTTTTTTAAGCGAGAAAAATATGATGATGTAACGGTAATAAATGATCTTGCTTATAATGGCACACAATTTGATCAAACCAAAGAAATCAAAGCAATTTATGGGGAAGATTTTAATAGTGTAATATTATTTGGTCTCTCAAAATTAGGTGCTCCAGGAAGGAGAGCTGCCGCAGTTGTTACAAGTGATAAGATGATGGATGAATTATCAAAAGCGCAGTTTGAAAGAAATATTATGCCGGGAATTGATGGGCAATTATGCATGTATTTTTTCTTTCATGAAAAAAATACAGAACAAAGAAAAGAATTTTTGTCAGAAGTTGCAAGTCAATATCACTATAATTCAAAGCTATTAAAGTGTTTGATTAATGGTTATGATGAAGAAATGGAAATCACAGAAGTAGAAAAAGAAAAGATGATGAATCAAATAAAAAGTTGTTTAGGTGTAGATGATGAAAAGGCTGTAAAACTTATGAGAGAAGGAATAGATGGCGTATCAGTTGTTAATAATCCTGAAGCATCATTTTTTTCGGTAATTGATTTTCATGGCTTACATAGCAGATCCAATGAGGGTAAAATATTTAAAACTGGAATTGATGTTGCTGAAGCAATGTTTGAAAAAGAAAAACTTTTTATGTTACCGCTTGACCTTATGATGCTTGGTAATGATAGTTCAAAGCTAGAAAGAAGTTGTTTAGCAATGAGGTTTGGTCATGCGGTTGAACCAGAGCAAATAATTAAATCATGTTTTAAAATTGATAGAGCCATGGAATCTTTGATGAAAAATCCAAGAGTTGCTATTGAGCCAAATAATGGTGAAGCAATGAAAGGAGAGGGTATTATTATATGAACAATCATAAACATTTAGTCGATAGCAAAAGAAAAATAGTTTTTCTAATTCTGATTTTAGGAAGCATAACGGCAATTGGTCCTCTTACAATTGATATGTATTTGCCGGCTTTTTCAGCAATTGCTAAAAGCTTTTCTGCATCAGATGATATAATGCAACTTTCGCTTACTTTTTATTTTGTTGGCATAGCTTTAAGCCAGCTGTTATATGGTCCAATCATTGATCGTTTTGGTAAAAGATTACCTCTGCTTTGTGGTCTTAGCATTTTTGTTTTTGCCTCCATTTTATGTTGTTTTGTTACTGATATAACGCAATTGATAGTTTTGCGTTTTTTTCAAGCAATGGGGGAGTGCGTTGGTGTGATAGTGCCGCGGGCAATTGTTAGAGATATTTTTTCACCGCAAGAATCAGCAAGAATATTTTCGCATTTAATGTTAGTGATGGGAGTTGCGCCAATATTGGCGCCACTAATGGGAAGTTTTGTTTTAGGATATTTTGGTTGGAAAGCAATTTTTGTATTTTTAGCAATTTGCGGATTTTTATGTTTTGTAATTTCATATTTTGCACTTCCTCAAACCACAAAAGCTGATAAGGAAGTTAGAATGTCGCAGGCATTTAAAAAATATTTTACAATTTTACAGGATAAGAATTTTGTAACTTGTGCAATTAGTGGATCTTTAATAATGTCGGGGCTATTTGCCTATATAACTGCATCGCCTTTTGCTTTTTTAGAATTTTTCCACTTAACGCCAAAAGATTACAGTATTATTTTTACTGTTAACTCAATTGGATTTATCACGATGTCACAGATAAATGCTTTTATGTTAAGAAAATTTTCAATCAAACAAGTCTTAGAAAAAACCTTATTTGTTCCCGTAATTAGTGGAATTACTTTGATTTTTATTGCCACAAATCAACCTTATTTTTTACCATTTGTAATTATAATTTTTATGTTCATTGCTTCAATTTCAACAATCTCTCCAAATACTACGGCGCTTGCTTTGTCAAACCAACAAAAACATAGCGGATCAGCTTCAGCATTGCTTGGCACAATTCAATTTAGTTTTGCAACAATCGCCTCATTTTTGATTAGCAGATTTCATGATGAAAGTTTAGTTCCAATGGCGATGGTGATTGGATTTTGTGGAATTGGATCTTGTCTGGTTTACAAGATTTTTAAATAGCATTTTAGAGATATTTTTCAAATCTCATGCTTTTGTGTAATACACGAATAATATAAATTTTATCTGAAGTTATTTTATAAAAAACCATATGTTCATTGATTTGATATTGTCTATATCCAGATCTGACATGATCATAAGTAGTTCCAATTCTAGGATTTTGTAACAAAGTTTTGTTTATAGAATAATCGAGTTCATCAAAATACTTGTCAGCTTGCTTTTCTCCCCATTCTTTAAAAGAGTAAATGTAAATATTTTCCAAGTCTTTCTGGGCTTTTATAGTGGTGTGAATTTTCATGATTTATTTGATTTTCTTTTTGGCTAATTTTTTAATTTCTTTCATATCTAATTCACCAGCAAATCCGCTCTCTTCACCTTCAATTAAAGCCATTCTCAGGCTTTCTAACTTTGATTTTGTTTCTCTTTCTTCTAGTAGTCTTAAAGCATCACGTATTATTTCACTTGCTGAAGAATAGCGACCTATTTTTATTTCTTTCTCAATAAATCCATTCCAGTAGTGTCCAAGGCTCAAGGTTTGTGTTTTTGTCATATAAAATAATGAATTATTACTATTTAATCTTAAATAATAAGAATAATTAGTATTATAACAAAAGCAACTTTTCTTTAAAAGAGTTAAGTTTCTACAGATTTTTTAAATAAACTCCGCGTGTAAAATCTTCTGCTTTAATTTCTCCAATATTTTCAAAACCAAATTTTTTGTGGAAGGAAATTGATGCTTCATTATAAAGAGGAGCGTGAATTATACAGCAAATAACATAATCATAACCTTTGCTTTTAACATCATCAAGAGTGGCTTGCAGCAAGTTGCTGCCAACATTTTTGCTTTGTGGTTTTTTTACAATTTGATGATGATAATAAATTTTTTTGTGACGAATTTTTTCAAGATCTTTTATATTTTCAAAAAAATTTATTTTTGATTTTTTAATATCACATCCAGTTATATAGCCAAGAATCTCATAATTATCTTTAGCAATTTTAGCGATAGATTCAGAATCTATAATAAACTTTTCAGCATCATCAAAAGTTAATTTTCCTATCAGGAATCCTTGCTTAGAAAAGTCTTTAGCACTTAATTTATCCTTATTATTTTGTGCTAAATTTAATTCACAAATTTCAATCATTTGTGAAATGTCATTCACTTGTGCGTCAAAGACTTTAATCATTTTTTATTTCATTTAAAATTTCTTTTCCAATTCTTGCTGATTCTTTAACCAAAAATTCTAAATCACTTTTTTTAGTGCGATGATTGGTGTTAGAAACGCGAATTGCATAATTGCCATCAAGTATTGTGTAAGAAGGGGTGGCAACTTTCTGCTCATGAAGTCTCATTAATAATTCTTTGTTGAGATGATTTAATTTTTCTGGCGAAAGATCAGCTTTAAAGCGATAACAAACAATGCTTAAAACTTCGTGAGAAATTAATTCTAAATCTTTTTCATTTTTTACTAAGTCAGCTAAATAAGAGGCTTGAGCAATGTTTTGGGAAATTTGTTTTTTGTATTTTTCAATTCCATGTTCTTTAAATGACATCCAAATTTTCAATGCTTTAAAACCACGTGAAAGTTCCATGCCAAAGTTGTTGAAGCTTTCAGGTCCTGACGCAAGCCCACGTTCATGAGCAGATAAATAATTAGGAACGATAGCAAAAGCGTCACGATGTTTTTTAGAATCTTTCACTAAAAGACAGCCAACTTCATAATTAACGTAAAACCATTTATGAAAATCAAACGCCAGAGAATCTGATCTCTCAATTGCTTTTAAATATTTGCCACATTCATCAGTAATTTTTGCTGCTGCGCCATAAGCGCCATCAACGTGAAACCATAATTTTTCTTCTTCACAAATATCGGCAATTGCATCTAAATCATCAATTGCTCCAGTATTTACAATTCCTGCATTTCCAACAACTGCAAAAGGTATTAAGCCATTTTTCTTATCTTCATGAATCATCTTTTTTAATTCATCAATTTTGATTCTGTGTCTTTTATCAACAGCAACTTTTCTAATGCCTTCACTTCCAAGCCCCATTACTTCAGCGGCTTTCTGCATACAGGCATGAGTTTCGCTTGAACAATAAAATACCATTTGAGAATTAACATTTTTCAAACCTTTTTTACGAACATTTAAATTAGCATGAGAATTACGTGCAACAATAAGCCCAGTAATATTCGCCATTGATCCACCAGAAAGTAAAATTCCGCTTGCCTGAGATGGATAACCCATAATTTCTTTTGACCAATTTAGCACTTCATTTTCAACATACATTGCAGCATGTTCACCAATTGCAACATTTGGATTTAAGCTTGAAGCAAGGAAGTCTGCAAAGGCGCCATATAATGTACCGTTTCCTTGAATCCAAGAAAAAAATCTTGGATGAATGGAGCCTTTGTAATAAGGAAAAATATGTTCTAAAAATTCTTGATAAATTTCTTCGGGCTTTTGTCCTTTTGTTGGTAATTTTGCGCTTAGAAATTTTTTTGAATTTTCAGGAATTTGTTGCCAAACTGGTTTTTCACCGATGTTTTGTAAAAGATCAACCATATCATCAACCATCTTTTTTCCAAGATTACGCATTCTATCCCAGTCTTGATTATCAAGGCTTTGTTCGTTTTCTAAAATTTTAAGATGGTTGTTTGACATATTTTCTCTATTATTGGATTTGTAAGTAATTTTTTATTATCAGGAATTTTTATTTGATTTTCACTAAGGTTAATTAGTCCTTGATTTGCAAGAGTTTCTAGTTTTTCAAAATTAAAAATATCTTTTAATTTTTTATTAAAATGAATTTTGAAAATTTCTTCATCAATTCCTTCTTTCAAGCGCAAACCCATTAAAATCAACTCTTCAAGCAATTCATTTGTTGAAATCTTTTCTTCTTTTTGAATTCCAGCGCCAAATTCTTCAACTTTTTTAAGCCAAGATAAAGGCTCATGAAGCATTGTAATTGCTGATCTTTCTTTATCACCTTCAAGATAAATTCTTGAATGAGCACCAGCACCAATTCCAAGATAATCTTCACCTCGCCAGTAAACTAAATTATGCTTACATTCGTAGTTCTTCTTAGCGTAGTTAGAAATTTCATAAGTTTTAAAACCAGCTTGAGTGGTGATTTCATCGGTCATTTCATAAAATTCAGCAGCTAAATGCTCGTCAGGTAAGGTAAATTTTTTATCATGAAATTCTCTAAAAAATTTAGTGCCTTTTTCAATTGTAAGTTGATAAAGCGATAAATGTTTTGTGCCAAAATTAATTGCTTGCAAAAGCTCATTTTTCCAAGACTCAAGGCTTTGTTTTGGTCTTGCGTAAATTAAATCAAAAGAGAAATTATCAAAAATTTTTGCTGCCATTTCAATTGTTGTTATCGCTTCAGAAGCACTATGTTCACGCCCCAGAAATTTTAAATTACCATCATTTAAAGCTTGAATTCCAAGAGATAGACGATTAATCCCAACATTTCGCAAATCCTTGAATTTAGAGCTTTCAGAAGATGTTGGATTTGCTTCTAAAGTAATTTCACAATTTTTATCAATTGTCCAAAGATTTGAAATTTTTTCTAAAATTTTTTCTGGTAAAAAAAGTGGCATTAGAGAAGGTGTGCCGCCGCCAAAGAAAATAGTTTTGATTTTGCGATTTGGTAATTTTTTTACAAAAAATTCTAATTCACGCAAATAGCCTTGCAAAAATCTTTCATGATCTATTTGCGATTTGACATGTGAATTGAAGTCGCAGTAGGGGCATTTTGATTTGCAGAAAGGATAATGTATGTAGATGGAAAGATTTTTTTCTGCGTTATTTGACATTTTAAATATTATCTTGATGCTTTCAAACCCCCTTTAACTAATGTAATAGTAAACATTATGAAAATTCTGCAAACAATATTTTTCTCATTTCTTTTATTATTTTCTTTAAACGCCAATGCTAAGAACATTGCTGTAATTGCAACAGGTGGAACAATAGCGGGAGTTGGAGGTTCGGCAACAGACGCTAAATATTCGCCATCAACAATTGATATTGATAAAATAATTAAAAGCGTCACAGGAATTACTGACCTCGCAGAAATCAAGGCGGAGCAATTGCTGCAAGTAAGAAGCCAAGATATGAAGCAAGAATATTGGCTAAAAATTGCAAATAGAGTTAATGAAGTTTTGTCACAAGAATATACAGATGGTGTGGTGATAACTCACGGAACGGACACGTTAGAAGAAACCGCTTATTTTCTAAATTTAGTGGTGAAGAGTAATAAGCCCGTGGTGCTTGTTGGATCAATGCGTCCTTCAACTTCTTTGAGTGCAGATGGAAATTTAAATTTATTTAATGCCGTTGCTTTGGCAAGTTCTGATGAGGCGTATGCTAAAGGAGCCTTAGTATTGCTTAATGACAATATTTATGCTGCAAGAGATGTAACTAAAACACATACAACTAATGTTGCTTCTTTTTCTTCTCCAAACGCGGGACCAATTGGGCAGGTTCATTATGGCAAAGTAAAAATTTATTATGAACCTTTAAGAAAACACACGGCGAGAACAATCTTTGATGTCAAAAAATTGCAAGAATTACCAAAGGTTGAAATAGCATATGTTTACGCAGGTCAAGATGCTAAAATTATTGATGATTTAGTAAATTCAGGAACAAAAGCAATTGTCACCGCGGGAGTTGGTGATGGCAATGTTAGTGAAGAAGTAGAGCAATCTTTAATAAAAGCAAGTAAGCAGGGCGTTTTGATTGTTAGAAGTTCAAGACTTAACGGTGTTGTTATTCCTGATTCAGAAATTAATGATAGCGAGCTTGGTTTCGTTTCTGCTGATAATTTAAGTCCGCAAAAGGCAAGAATATTAACAATGCTGGCTTTAACAAAAACCTCGGATGTTAAAGAAATAAGAAAGATGTTTGCGGTTTATTAAGCCTCCTTTGAAAAAGGAGGTGTAAGCTTTTGCTTTAGCAAAAGCTGACGGAGGATTTAGATTTAATAATTAATTTAATTAAATCACCCGTCTTGAATTGCTATCGCAATTCAAGCCACCCTCTTTTTCAAAGAGGGTTTAAAAACCTAATCCTAATTTTCAATTAACCCCTTGATTTCAGTAATAGCATCGCTATATTGATAAGTATTATCATTCTCAAACATCTAAAAATATGTTTCAAATTGCTATTGTAGTTTTTCGTGAAATTTTGGAAGTGGCGTTGATTGTGGGGATTTTGGTTGCTGCAACTAAGAATATTTTAAATCGCTCTAAATGGATCTTAAGTGGTGTTGCCTGTGGTTTTTTGGCATCTTTAATTTTAGCTTTTTTTACAGATAAAATTTCTGAAAGTCTTAATGGAGTGGGGCAGGAAGTTTTTAACGGCGTGATATTATTATCAGCAAGCATAATGATTTCCTCAACGGTCTTATGGATGCAAAAACATGCTAAATCACTTTCTGGTGAATTAAAAAAATTAGGCAATGCCATTCGTGAAGGAAATAAGCCGCTTTATGCATTATTGTTAGTAACGTTCTTTTCTGTGTTAAGAGAGAGCGCTGAAATTGTTTTATTCACTTATAGCTCTTACATTTCAGGTGTTGAGTTAAGTGAAATTATACTGGGTTTATTAATTGGTGTAGTTTCTGGCAGTCTGGTTGGAGCGGCTCTTTATTTCGGGATTATTAAAGCTTCAGGTAAATATTTCTTTATTGTCACAACTTGGATTTTGGTTTTTCTGGCGTCAGGAATTACAGCATCAGGAGTTGGATTCTTTATCAACGCTGAAATTTTACCATCCTTGGGAGATCAAATTTGGGATACATCAATGGTTATTTCACAAACCAGTTTTGTTGGAAAAATTTTGAATATTTTCTTAGGCTATATTGACAGACCTTCAGGCATGCAGGTTCTTGCTTACTTGACGAATTTGATGATATTGGTTATTGGTTTGAAGCTAATCAAAAAAGGCGCGTAAATTTCAGATCGTCATGCCGGACAAACAATTTCTTAGTTGGCTTTGCCAACTTAAAAATTGTAGATCCGGTATCCATTGTTATTTTTTATGGATTGCGGATGAAGTATTTCTAAGAATTGCTTTGCAATTCCAAGAAATACTAGCTCCGCAATGACGACTTTTGTTAGATAATTAGATTTACGATATATATTAAGTCAGCCTAAGAAAGCCTTAACCGCGGCGGCGATATTTTTTTGGCTCATGAAATGTTCGCCAATTAAAAAGCAATTAATTCCCGCTTCTTTAAGCAGTAAAATATCTGAAATATCTTTAATACCACTTTCGCCAACTAAAACATAATCAGCAGGCACATGATCAGCAAGTTTTAATGAAGTTTGTAAATCAACTTTTAATGTTTTCAAATCACGATTATTAATGCCAATTAATCTGCTTTTCATTTTAAAAGCGCGCTGTAATTCTTCTTCATTGTGAACTTCAATTAATACAGATAAACCAAGGCCTAAAGCACAGTCTTCAAGTTCATGTAATTTTGCGTCATCAAGCATTGCAACAATTAGTAAAATGCAATCAGCTCCAAGTAATTTTGCTTCATAAATTTGATAAGGATCAACAATAAATTCTTTGCGCAAGATTGGTAAATTAGTGACTTCGCGTACTTTTGCTAAATATTCATCAGAGCCTAAAAAATATTTTTCGTCCGTTAGAATTGAAAGACAGGTTGCGCCTGAATTTTCATAAATTTTTGCAATTTCAACAGCGTCAAAATCTTCTCTAATAATGCCTTTTGAAGGCGATGCTTTCTTGATTTCGCAAATTAAAGCGGTGTTGCCATTTTCATCTTTTGCTTTTAAGGCTGAGTAAAAATCACGTGTTTTTTTCTCTGCACATTTCAGTTTTTCACAAATGTCAGTTAAATTAACTACTTTCTTTTTGTTTCTAACCTCTATAAGCTTGTGCTGGTAGATTTCTTCTAAGATGTTAGTCATAAGTTTTTACAAAAATGTTAACGGTATTAAAAAGATTAAGAACATGAAAAATTTTTACAACGGATCTTTTCCGCAAGTTCGTTTAAGAAGGTTAAGAAAATCAACATGGATGCGTGAATTGGTTGCCCAAAATTCACTAAGATCCAGTGATTTGATTTTGCCGCTTTTTGTTGTTGAAGGAAAAAATATTGAGCAAAAAATTGATCACTTACCCGGAGTTTCAAGATTTTCAATTGATCTAATAGTTAAAAAAGCCAAAGAGGCAAATTCTCTTGGAATTCCTGCAATTATGCTATTTCCAAGCGTTGAACAAAAATTAAAAACTGCTGATGGCAAAGAAGCATTTAATGAAAATAATTTGATTTGCCGTACTATTAAAGCGATAAAAAAACAAGTTCCAGAAATTGGTGTAATTTGCGATGTGGCGTTGGATCCTTATACAACCCACGGTCATGATGGTGTTATTGATGAAAATGGTGAAGTGTTAAATGATGCAACAATTGAAGTGTTGTGCAAACAGGCTTTGGTTCAAGCTCAGGCAGGTTGCGATATCATTGCGCCTTCGGACATGATGGATGGTAGAGTTGCGGTGATTCGTGATGCTTTAGATGAAAGTGGATTTATTGATGTGGCAATTATGAGCTATGCTGCAAAATATGCTTCGTCATTTTACGGACCCTTCAGACACGCAGTTGGATCAGTTTCTAACTTAAAAAAATCTGATAAAAAATCTTATCAAATGGATTTTAGAAATTCTTCTGAGGCAATGCGTGAGATTGCTTTGGATGTTGATGAAGGTGCAGATATGGTGATTATAAAACCCGGCATGCCATATCTTGATGTGGTAAAAGAAGCAGCGCAAAATTTTTCTCTACCAATAATTTCTTATCAAGTTAGTGGAGAATATGCGATGTTAAAGCATGCAGCAAATAAAGATGCTTTTGATTTTGAAGCGGCTTTATTTGAAAGTTTAATTTCTTTTAAAAGGGCGGGAGCCACCGCCATCATTACTTACGGCGCAATTGAGATTGCTAAGAGATTTAAAAATTAGTAAAAATATGTTCAGAATCTTCTTATTATTTTTCTTATTATTTTCTTCAAATGCTTTAGCAAAGGCCTATTTTCCAGCAGATACTATTCCGCCAATTTTACTTACTAAACCGCTTTCAAGGGACAGTGTTGAATATAAGAATGAAGTTAAGCAGATTGTTGAAATGCAGCGTGATAAATCAAATCTTGATGAAATAAAGCAAGCTAAAAAAGAACAAGTTCTTAAAATTGATTCCATAGCTTTAGCAATTTCTCCAAAGCTTCATAGAGATAAATTCCCACATCTTTATAAAATGCTGGATAATATATTTGATACTGTAAAGCCTGTTACAAGAAGTGCTAAGGATTATTGGAATACTAAGCGTCCTTACTCATCTGAAAAAGAAATAAAAAATCTTGTTAATCCTCTTCACAATACTTCTTATCCAAGTGGGCACACTTGCATGGCTTATGTTGTTGCCAAAGTTTTAGGAAATGCTTTGCCTAAAGAATTAGATGATTTTGAAAAAGCTGCAGAAAAAATTGCTTGGCATCGAATTATTGTTGGAGCTCACTATCCTCACGACATAGCGGGTGGAAAAGAATTATCTTTTTTGATAGTTGGTGGCTTAATGCAAAATGAAAAATTTTTGCGTGACTTTGATTTAGCGAAAAAAGAATTAGTAGAAAAATATTAAAAACGTAAAATATGTTTAAAATTGCAATTATTGGCAGACCAAATGTAGGAAAATCAACGCTTTTCAATAAGCTTGTTGGTAAGAGCTACGCGATTACTGATAACATTCCCGGAGTAACTCGAGATAGAAAAGAAGCGCGTGCCAGTTTGGGGCCAATGAAATTTATTGCAATTGACACTGCAGGTCTTGAAAGTGAGGCGGATAAATTATCCTTAGAAAAAAGAATGTTTGAGCAAGCAGAAATTGCCGTGATGGATGCTGATGTTTGTTTATTTGTGGTTGATGGCAGGAATGGCGTGGTTGCAAAAGATTCGACATTAGCTGATATGATGCGCAAAAAAGGTAAAAAAATAATTTTGGTTGCGAATAAATTGGAAGGAAAAAACGAAGAAAATTTAGGTAAAGAATATTATCGTTTAGGTTTTGGAGCGCCGGTTGCAGTGTCTGCAGAGCATAATGAGGGTTTTGGTGATTTATATGAAAAAATTGAGCCAATCTATGAAGAATATCAAAAGAATTTTTCTGAAATAGAAATTGATAAAAGTGACGATAAGGCTTTGTTACAAGTGGCAATTGTTGGTAAACCAAATGCTGGAAAATCAACTTTCTTAAATAAAATTCTTAATCAAGAAAGATTAATTACGGGCCCAGAAGCTGGAATTACACGTGATTCAATTGCCATTGATCATGAATTTAAGGGACAGAAAATTCGCTTTATTGATACTGCAGGAATTAGAAGAAAAACAAATATTAAAGGTAAGTTAGAACAGCTTTCAGCGGTTGATAGTTTCCGTGCAATTAATTTTGCGCAAGTGGTGATTTTGATGATTGATGCAAACTCGCTCTTAGATCATCAAGATGTGGCGCTGGCTGGTCAGATTTTGCAGGAAGGACGTGGTTTAATTTTTGTGATTAATAAGATTGATACGGTTAAAGGCGATAAGGAAGTTTTCTTACGTGAAGTGCGTAAACAATTACAATCATTATTTAAAGAAGTTGATGGAGTGCCAATTTTAGGGGTTTCAGCGCAAAATGGTTATAATGTAGAAAAAACTTTGGATTATGCGCTAAAAGTTTATGAACAATGGCAAGTTTATATTCCAACTTCAAAATTAAATGAGTGGTTAAGAATGGCGGATAGAGCACATCCTCCTAAATTATTTAAAGGCAAAGAAACTAAGTTGAAATATGTAACGCAAATAAAAAGACGTCCACCAACTTTTGCGGTATTTACTAATTATCCAAAAGCGGTTGAAGGTTCTTATCAGCGTTATTTAGTTAATTCTTTGCGTGAAACTTTTGGATTGAACCTAACGCCAGTGCGCTTGGTTCTAAGAAAAACTGAAAATCCTTTTGAAGGTAAGAAAGAAAAGATTTTCTCTAAAAAAACTCATGTGAAGAAAAAGAAGTAAATCTTATCCGCTGGTTCCTGCGAAGTCGAAACCAAGGATAAGATTATTGTAAAGCTTCTCTTGGTTTCGATACTTCGTCAAGCTCAGTACGGCGCAGCTCAACCAGCGAGAAGCTTAGCGAAAGATTCATTAAATAAATACTTTAAAAAATGACTCAAAAAAATTCAGAAAAATTAGTAAAAATTGATTGTAAAAAAACTTTTGGAATCAATTGTGATTTTGATGTTTACGGCTTTGCTGAAGGCAGTGAATTTGTGCCGCAAATTGATAAGAATTATGTTTTTGATCCAAAAACTACAATCGCAATTTTAGCGGGTTTCGTTTTTAACAGCCGTGTTTTAATCCAAGGAATGCATGGCACGGGAAAATCAACTCATATTGAACAAGTAGCGGCGCGTCTTAATTGGCCTTGTGTGAGAATTAATTTTGATTCACAAATTACGCGTCTTGATTTGGTTGGCAAAGATGTAATTAAATTAAAAAATGATAAGCAAATTACTGAATTTAAAGAAGGTATTATTCCTTTCGCTTTAAGAAGAAATATTGCGCTTGTTTTAGATGAATATGATGCGATTAAAACGGATGTGTCTTTTGTGATTCATCGCTTACTTGAAAATGATGGTAAATTTGCACTCTTAGAGGAAAATCAAGTAATCACGCCGCATCAATATTTTCGTATCTTTGCAACATCAAACACTCTTGGTGCTGGCGATGATCTTGGAATTTATCATGGCACAAATTTGATAAATCAAGCGCAGATGGATCGGTGGAATATTGCGGTATCGCTTAATTATTTGAGTGAAAAACAAGAGTTAGAAATTTTGCAAAAAAAATTACCTTTTTTAAATTCCACTTTGCATAAAGATACAGCGAAATTGATGATTCGCCTTGCTAATATTACTCGTGAAGCTTTTAAGAATGGTGATATTTCAACTTTAATTTCACTGCGCACATTAATTTCTTGGGGTGAAAATATTAAAATTTTCAGTTCAACAAAAAATGCTTTTATTTTGAGTTTTTATAACAAGGTAATTGATGATGAGAAGCCGGTGCTAAATGAATTTTATCAAAGAGTTTTTGGTGAAGAATTGGTGTAACCAATATTGTCATCCCAATAGGGAGGGTTACTGGTAAAGGTTTGACTTATGCGTAAGTATTTAATTTATTAATATTTTTTACTTTTTATTTACGTGTCATCCTGAGCCTTAGAATTTGTTTTACAAATTCTTGGCGAAGGATCTCATCAAAACGCACGAGATCTTTCGCTAAGATTTTCTAAAAGAAAATCTATAGCTCAAGATGACATCACTTAACAACTTTTAGAAGAAATTTCCTTCAAATTTCCTGGTAGAGAAATAAACACATTACTTCTATCACTTGCCATGCTGCTCCAGAATTCAAGGATTCGGTAGAGATCATCATAATCATTTCCTTTAATAAAATAATCATCAAATCCTGCACTAAGTATTTTATAAATTTGTAGTTTGTGATTATCTCCGGTAATTGCAATTACTGGTGTGCGGCTGGAATTATTATTTTTTTGAAATTTTCTGATTTCTTCAACAGCTTCAATGCCGTCCATTTTTGGCATTTCGATATCCATCAAAATTAAATCATAATTATTTTTTTTGATTAGACCAATTGCTTCTGAACCGTCTCTTGCCTTGTCAATTTCAACTTGATATTTAGACAAATATTTCGCGGTAATAATTAAATTACTTTCTTCATCATCAGCAATTAAAACTCTTTTCTTGCGTAAATATTCTTGATTTCTTGCTTCTTTAACTTCGTCTTTAAGCTTTACCATTCCCCATTTTGAAACCATTTTCAGTAATATTGCTGGAGAAGATGATTTAGAAACATAACCATTAAAACCAGAGGTTTTTAAATCACTAATTACTAAATCAAGATTCTTTGATGAATAAGCAAGAACAGGAGTGCCATTGTTAAATTTCCTAATTTCTTTTGTGGTTAAAATGCCATCAATTTCAGGCATTTCTATATCCATCAATATTACATTATATCTGTTATTCTTAATCAAATCTAAAGCTTCATTGCAATTTGTTGCTTTGTCACATCTTGTGGCATATAGGCTTTTTTCTAAGAATGATTTTGTAACCATCAAATTAGTTTCCTGATCATCAACTATTAAAATCTTATTTTCAGATTCATTTTGATAAGTTTCATTTGTAACTTTTGGAAATTCTAAAACAAATTCCGTAAATTTCCCTTCTTCGGAATTGCACAAGATATCGCCATTAATTGAGCGCATTGATCTTTTGCAAAATGTTAAACCAAGACCAGTGCCGCCTTTTTTCCCTGAAGTTGAAAATGCGCCAAATATTCCATCTAACTTACTTGCGGGAATTCCTGGACCATTATCACGAAAATAAATTCTGTTAAATTGATCTTTACCATCTTCAATTCTGATGATGATGTGCAAGTCAGGGGTTGAAGATGCGTAATATAGAGAATTCTTCAATAAATTGAAAAATACGTAAATTAAAGAATTTTCATTACATCTAATTTTAAAATCATGTTCTCTTTCGGCGTTAACAGTAATTTTCGCTTTTTCATTATCTTTAAATGCATATTCATCGATAACTTTCTTGATAATTGTTGTTGCAGGAACAACATGTAAATTGCCTACAATGGCAGATTTGCCACTAATATTATTTAAAATAATATCTATAATGGCATTGCCTCTGGTGGCTGATCTATCAGCTAAATCAAGCGATGAGATAATATCTTGAAAATCCTGTTTGGTTAGTGGAGTTATTTTTTCTGCAGCGCCATTACAGAATCTTTCTTGTTGATGAGCAGCAGATAATCTTTCTTTAACTAACTTAGTTGATTGTCTAACGTTACTTAATGGATTTCTCATTTCATGAGCAATTGAGCCGCTTAAGCTGATGTAATTTTGTCTTATTTCAAATTCTTCTAAGGCTTTGGTCAAAATTGCTTTGGTATTTTCAAAATCCCAAGGTTTTGTTAAGTAGGCAAAAACATTACCCTTATTTATAGCTTCAATATTATTTTCAAGGCTGGCGTAAGCAGTTGTAAGAATTCTAACTATATTACGATTTTTTTCTTTGACTAAAGCAAGCAAATCAACGCCGCTGGCTGTTGGCATTTTTTGATCTGTAACTACAACGGCGATTTCTTCAGGTTTTTCATCAATAATTCTTAAAATTTCACTTGGATCACTTGTAGCAATAACTTTAAAAAATTGACCAAATAACTTGTCGAAATATTTAACCGAGTTTTCTTCGTCGTCTAAAAATAATATGTAAAATTTTGATCTGATATTATCCATTTTTTGTGGTTTTAACAAAACTTTTAAATATAGGGACAATCAGGACAGCATATTAATAAGCCTTATGCAATGATAAGTAATTGCCAATGACATTGAATTTCTACATTGCTTCAAAATTAAACAGGAGCTGAAGCTCTGACTACTAGAAACAATCTTATCC
This sequence comes from Rickettsiales bacterium, assembly GCA_018969185.1. Lineage (GTDB taxonomy): Bacteria > Pseudomonadota > Alphaproteobacteria > Rickettsiales > UBA1997 > UBA2645. Next base: position 25,977 of record JAGWYT010000001.1, read on the forward strand.
GCTGGTTGAGCTTGTGACAAACCAAGGATAAGATTGTAATCAAAACCTTCTCTTGTTTTCAACAAGCTCAACCAGCGAGAAGATGAACTGTGAAATATCGCCAGTTAATGTATAAACCTAACGAATTACTTCAAAACATATTGATTTACAAAGATGAGCCAAATATAATCGAGCCATAAAGAATTTTAAAACTTTTCACCACTAAGTTTATATGTTTGCTTCAAGCCTCATCAGGCGTTTTCTCACAATCTTCACGATAATCTCATTAATCATTGAGCAGTTTCTTTTTGTCTTTTCGTCAAGTGCTATTGCTTCCGATTTGGCAATTACTGTTGATGGTTCAACTGATACGCAAGTTACGCAAACCGCTTCGGGCATAGATCAAATCAATATTGCTGCGCCAAATTCTTCAGGTCTTTCTCATAATAAATTTACGGATTATAACGTTAATTCTTCTGGTCAGATCATTAATAATTTTTCTGGTAGCGCAACTGCTGTCACGGGAACAGCAATTGCTGGTTTGGTTGTGGCAAATCCTAATCTTAGCGCTTCAGGAAGTGCTTCAGTGATTCTAAATGAAGTTACTTCGGGAAACACTTCGCAACTTCTTGGTTACACAGAAATTGCTGGTACTAAGGCTGATTTAATTTTAGCGAATCCTAATGGAATTGCTTGTTCGGGCTGTGGATTTATTAACACGGCGAAACTCTTGATGGTGGCTGGAAGCAGTGATTTTGATTCATCAGGCAATCTTGGTTTTAATTTAAAAGAACAAGCTAATCCAAATTTATATGTGCCATTAATTACAATTGATGGTTTGGGGCTTGATGTTGAAAATGTTAGTGGCACTGAAATTATTGCTTCAAGTGTTAAACTTCTTTCTTCAATTTATGGAAGTGATGATAATTATGTAATTATAAAGACGGGAGAAGGAAGATATGATTATGATACGAAAGAAATTACAGGCGATAATACAAAAAATAATACAGATGCAGTTTTTGCAATTGATGCCTCAGCACTTTCTAAGATTCAGGCTGGTCAGATTTATTTGATTGCAACGAAGGAAGGTGTTGGTGTGAAGATGGAAGGTGAGATTCTTGCGTCATCAACTCTCAACATTGATGTTAATGGTGATATTTATTATAATAATATTTCCGCTTCTGATGCTGCAACTATTCAATCAAGTAGTTCGATTAACTCACTTGATAATGATTCAATCATTTCGTCATCTACCATTAATATTACAGCAAATCAATTTAACAATTTTGGTTTGGTTTCTGCGAATAATTTGAATGTTGAAAATACTGAAATTCTTGATAATTCAGGAAAATTTAAAGCGTTAAATTTAAATCTTTCCAACATTAATAATATTGATAATTCTGGCACAATTTATGGAAAGAATTCTTTAGTAATTTCAGGAAAGAATTTAACTAATGAACTTCTCGGAACTATTTATTCGCCAGTTGATTATACAATTACTCTTACTGGTCTTCTAAGTAATTCTGGTCTAATTACTTCGGGGAATAATTTAACATTAAATTCAAACCAACTAAACAACTCTTCGGAAATTTCGGCACAGAATAATCTTACTTTCTCAGTTACAAATTCATTTGAAAATTCAGGAAGTTTAATTGCAACTAAAGATCTAAACTTAACCGCGGAATCACTGAGTAATTCAAATCAAATAAAATCAGATGGAAGTTCAACATTTAATTTAAGCAGTTTAACCAACAGCTCATCAATTTATTCTGATACTGTTCTTACTTTAAATCTGGCATCAAGTCTTAACAATTCTGGATCAATTTCTTCACAAAGCGATTTAATAATTACGGGAAGTTCAAGCATTACTAATTCAAACCAAATCCTTTCTAATTCTGATATTAATATTGTTGGAAATTCATTTACGAATGATGAAGATGCTATTGTTTCATCACTTGTTAAATCTCTAACTCTAACATTAAATGAAACTTTACAAAATTATGGCGATTTAAATGCAGAAACTGATCTTACTGTTTCTGCCAATTCATTGAATAATTCAGGGGGTATTATTGCTAATAGTTTGGATATTACTTCAACAAATGATTTAACAAATAATGGCAAGATTGGTAGTTATAACGATATAAAAATTGCGGCAAAGAACCTTAACAACTCTTCAGAAATTAAAGCTCTTACAACTTCTACAATTACTCTAACTGGAAATTTAACTAATTTTGAAGAGGCACTGATTTATTCAATTTCTAATCTTACTTTATCAGCTTCTGGTTATTTGAGTAATTTAGGAGAAATTTCAACAAGAAATTCAGCAGATCTAACTTTTTCAAACATTACTAATTCAAATAAAATTCTTGCTAATGAGGCTTTAAATATAAAAAGCTCTTCAATTGATAATAATAGTTCAGATTCAGTTCTGGCTTCGGTTAATCAAGGTGTGAATTTAAATATTACAGATTTTTTAATAAACTCTGGAAATATTTTTGCTAAAACAAATTTGACTTTAGGAAACGAGACTGAATTAAATTCAATTGATAATTCTGGTTCAATTACTTTCAATAAACTCATCAATACAAATTCAGAGTTAAAAGTTAGAGATTTTATAAACTCTGGCGAGTTCTCATCAAATTCAGCAATAGATGATCTTACAATCACCTCATCAAACAGATTCACGAATAGTGGAAATTTATTTTCTGGTAAAAATTCTACGATTAATTTAAGTGGAAGTTTTGACAATTCAGGAAATTTATCTGCAACAAATAATTTAACCATCGGTTCATCATCTTCATTAAATAATCTGATTAATTCTGGTCAAATTGGTGCTGTAAATAATTTAATAATTAACAGCAATTCAGACATTAATAATTCAGGATATATTTTAGCTGATAATATAGTAAATATTTCGGCGATTAACATTAATAATGAATTAGATGCAGTGATCTCTTCGCTTGGCGCTGCAACAACTTTAACAACTTCTTCTGATGTTAAGAATTATGGTGAAATTTCTTCAAAAACTGCTCTTGTTCTAAATGCCACAAATCTCTTCAATTATTCCAACATAATTGCAGCAACAGCTTTAAATGTTAGTGGTTTTGGACTAATCAATAATTCAGGTAATTTACAAAGCTCTACTGATACAACTTTAACGTCAAATTCTTTAATAAATTCGGGAACAATTTACAGTAAAGGTGACTCAACAATTTCTAGTTTATCTGATATAACCAACTCAAATAATATCTATGCTGAAGGTAATTTAACAACAACTTCAAATAATTTAATCAATCAAACTGGCGCAGTTTTATCAGCAAAAGAAAATCTTACAGCTAATGCAACAAGTGACATCACAAACTCTGGCTCAATTGCGGCAGTTAATGATTTAGAGGTGACTGCTAATAATTTTACTAATTCAAATTTGGTTCAAAGTGGCAATAATAGTAATTTCACTTTAACTTCAAATTTAACTAATAATTCAGGCGCAACAATTTATTCAGGCAATAATATAGATATTAACAAAGCAGCTGGCTCATCATTATCAATTAATAATTCTGGTTCAATTTCAGCGGTTGGCAAATCAGATTTTACGGTTTCATCATTTACAAATTCCAACAGTGTTTTAGCAAATAATGATGTCACTATTAATGCTGATTCATTTAATAATGACAATGTTAATTCAGTTTTAGCATCAATTAATTGGGCGTTAAAATTGAATTTGACTAAATCTTTAGCAAATTCAGGAACAATTTTTGCTAAAACTGATCTGACCCTTGCAGATGGTGTGATGCTTGATTCAATTGATAATTCAGGCTCAATTTCTTTTAATAAATTAGCTAATATTGATAATAAAATTCAAACTAAAGAATTCATTAATTCAGGAATTTTTTCTTCTAATAGTTCAGGAAATAATTTAGAAATTACTGTTCAAGATAAGTTTGACAATTCAGGAAGTCTTTTTGCGCAGGGAAGTTTTACAATCAATTCAAATGCTTTAACAAGCACAATAAGCAAAAATTCTGGCACTATCAATTCCGCAACAAGTTTAACTTTTAATTCTAATAATCTTGAAAATTCTGGAGAGATTTCTGCGCTTACAAATTTAACAATTGCAGATAATTCAACTGTTACTAACTTAGGTAAAATTCTTGCTAATGGTGTTGTAACTATTAATGCAGAAAATTTAGAAAATGGCTCAGAGTATAATTCAAACGCCACAATTTCTTCGCTTACAAATTCTTTAACTTTAACAATTTCCAACCAGTTAGAAAATTTTGGTCAGTTAAGCTCAAGTTCTGATTTAACGATTGCGGCTGCTGATGTTAATAATAGTGGTGATGTTCTTTCTTCTACAAAACTTAGCCAAACAGTTACTAATTCAATTATTAATTCTGGAACTTTCCAAAGTGTTAAAGATTTAACATTAAACGCTGCGTCACTCACAAATTCTGGTGTAATTAAATCTTTCGGAAATTCTGATGAGACTTCAACAAACTCAAGTAATATCAATGTTGCAGCAATTACCAATGAAGCTGATGCTTTGATATTTTCAAATCTTTCAATGGTGATTGCAGATAATATTTCACTTACCAATAAAGGAACAATTCTTTCTAATTCTAAACTTGATGTAACTTCGGGAGATGTTGATAATAGCGGCTCAATCTTAGCAAATTCTGATTTAGATTTAACGGTTAGTTCGTCTTTGACTAATAGAACTTCTGGAGAATTAAGTGCGCTTGGCAATTTAACTATTGATGGTACTAGTTCAAAAGTTTTAAATTATAATCAAATTTATAGTAATGGTAATCTTGCAATTACAACAACAGAGCTGGTTAATGAGGATAATGGTAAAAGCAAAATTCAATCTAATGGAACTCTGAATTTAAATTTAACAACTCTTACTAATTACGAAGAAATAATTGCTGGCAAAACTTTTACAATTACAGCAAGTGGCAATGTTTCAAATTATTCACTTTTACAATCTGATGAAGATTTAATTTTAACGGCGGCAAGTTTTACCAATTTAGCAAATTCATTAATTTTAGCGCAAAATGATCTAACAATTGCGGCTTCAACAATAACTAACAGCAATACCAAACCATCAGATAAAAATTCTACTACAAGCGGAATTATTTCTAGTAGTGGCGGCATTAATCTAAACGCCAATAGCATTTACAATAATGCTGGTTTAATCAAAGGAAAATCAATTGCTCTAAATAAGCTTTCTTCATTATCTTCGTCGTTATATAAGAAGGTTTTTGACGCGAATACGATGAATTACAGTTATGCTTCTGACGCACTAACTTTCAATAACACTTCTGGTAAATTAATTGCTGATGCAGAAGTTAAATTAGATTTTGGTAATATTGATTACACAATTACTGGTGAAGTTACTGCAAGAAATATTGATCTTACAGCTAATAATATTAACAACCAAGGTAATGTGGTTGCCAGTGAATTTATTAAGTTAAATGCCACGGGAAATAGTGGAGCTTCGGGAAGCGGCAATATTACTAATGGTTTTGCAAGTGGTGATAATTCCAATGTTCAATTAGCAGCGGGAAGCTATATTGATTTTGTTGCAAAGAATAACATTCTTAATTACGCCACAATATCAGCAACAACCAATTTAACACTTAGCGCAACAAATGGTGATATTAAAAATTATTCGTCAGGTAAAATTATTGGTGGTAATGGAGTTGCAACAATAAACGCCACAAACGGAACTTTTTATAATTATAATAGCACCAATTCTTCTGGTCAAGTAACGGCATCATCACTTTTCATTTCAAATAATAATGCAATTTTTAATGTTAAGGATTTGAGTAATAGTGGTGAAATTTCTGTGGCGCAAGATTTAACGGCGAATGTGAGTAATAATTTTAGTAATAATAGTTCAGCGCTTATATGGTCTGGCAATAATATAATATTTAATGTTGCGAATAGTTTTGTTAATTCTCAGGCTGAAATTTATGCCAATAATAATTTGACGATTCAGAAAAATTCATCAACCACCTCATCTTTAAATAAAGTTAATTCTGTAACCAATTATTCTGGTGTAATAAAAACTTATTTGGGTGATTTAACAATTAAGGCTATTGATTTAAAAAATCAGAGATCAGTTAATCTAACAGATTCAACAGAAACTAATTTATTGGTTATACCTGAAGGTTACACTTATTCTTATGGTTATTGCCAATATTGTAGTAAGTTTCTAAATACTGATACTCAGAGTTGGACATATTTAGGAAATTGGCGTGATGGAAATTTCGGCGGAGCTTACCATGAAGCCTATAGTACAACACAAGGATCGATCATACAAAATACTACTGCATCAGAAATTTTCTCAGGAAGAACTCTTAATTTGGAAGCAACTAATATAACTAATGAAGCTTCTAATATATTTAGCGTTTCTTCGATGTTTATTAACGCACAAACTCTCAGCAATAATTCATTTCAATATAGTAAAGATGTTTATTATGAGCCAATTAATGCCTATGGAAGAATGCAATATCATTATGGTTTTTCTACTCCACAAACTTTATTGGCTTTAATTAAAAGTGGTAGTTCCACACCAATCACAAATCTCACATCGCTTAGTAATGTAACTATTGCTCCGAATGTAGTTGAAGGGGCTTCAACACAATATTTAACTACTAGCAGTCTATCAACTAATATCGGTCAAGATACGACACTTGGTGGTGGAAGCATTACTAAATCCACCACAGTAAACAACATAGACATTTACACACTTGCAGAAAGCGGTGTTGTTGATGTTGATTTATCTTCAATTACCAATGCTATAGGAAATAATAATGGCAAAAAAGAAGCTTCAAAACAAGATGTTTCTGACAGTAATTCAGGAAGAAAAGTTGAAGATGCTGTTAAAGAACAAAGCGTAACGAAAGGTGATGCGTTAAATTTAACATCCACTTCATCAGAAATTGATTCTTCTAGTTCTGATGATGGAGTTGATGCTGTTGATTCTAAAACTGTAACTAAAAAAGATGTTGATATTACAACTTCCACAATTACCGCTTCAACATCAGATACAATTTTTTCTGGTTCATATAAGATTAATCTTGATGCAGCAGCTACAACTCCACTTGTTGAATCAAGAAGTCAATTTACAGATGTGAGCAAATTCTTTGGTTCCTCTTATTACTTTGACCAGCTTGGCTTGAATGGTTCTTCTGTTTTAGCTGATATTGATCGTCAAACCAGAAATACTAATATTAGAATGCTTGGCGATGCTTTTGTTGAAACCACTCTTATTTTAAATCAGTTACAAAAATTGACGAATGATTCATTATTTCTATCAAAAACAACAACCGATCCAAATGAGCAAATAAAAGAACTTCTTGATAATGCGGTTAATCAATTTGCGGCTCTTGGTTTAAATGCTGAAGATGTTGCAACTAAAGGTCTTACAGCTTCGCAGGCAAATTCACTTACAAAAGATATTGTAACTTTTGAATTGACGAAGGTTAATGGCGTGAATGTTTTGGCTCCGAAGATTTATTTAAGCCAAAGCACAAGAAATCGTCTTTTAGGAACTGATGCTGCGCTTGCAACTAACTCAACAATATTTGCTAAAGATAATCTTACAATTGATGCTTCAACAGCAGATTTATTAAATACTGGATCAATTATTGCGGGTAATAATTTAACTTTAAATATTGGCAGTTTAAACAGTTCGTCGGGAGGTTCTGGAAATCTTGGCACCACAGCAATAAACTCACTTGCAAAAATTAAGGCAGGCAATGATTTAACAATTACTGCTAATAATCCGATCACAACTTCCTTTGATACAAATTCTTTTGGCATTGCTAATGTAATTCAACCTTTATCAATTCCAACTTCAGGAATTACACTACAAAATACTTATTTAAGTTCAGGTGGAAAAACTTCACTTTCAGCACTTGGTGATATTTCCATTAAGAATGATGATGCGTTAAAATTAACAACAATTTCTGATATTTTTGCGGCGTCAAATTTATCAGTGAATTCAGCTTTAAGTTCTTCATCAAGGATTGCTTCTAAATTTTCGGCATCAGATGTGTTGGCTTTAACTTCAGCTTCTATTTCCTCACCAAAAGACGACGCAGCAGCAGCAAGGGCTGCTCTTACTTTTAATGCGGGAAGTGATATTGAAATTACGTCACTTGGCAATATTAATATTGCGAATAATTATACTAATTCTGGTGGCAGTATTTTTATGAGTGCGGCAAATAATATTAATAATAGTAATTATACAGTTTATGCCAGTGACAATGTTGTGATGGATGCGAATAATATTAATAATATCCATACGGTTGGTAATAATTCAGAAAGTGAGACCAGAATTGAGGCTGGTAATATTGTATCGTTAAATGCGACGAAAGATGCTGATGGTAATGGCGGCAACATCAATAACATTGGTGCAACAATTAAAGCTGGAAGTTTGGTTTATTTAACTGCAGATAATAACATAACTAATAAAGCTTTAGTTGAATATAATATTAATGGCGCGGTGTCTTACAGCAGCGGTCTTGGGATTAGTCAAACGGCAAATGATTTTACTAATTCAACTTTAGATGATAATGGTGTTGCCGCTGCGGATAATAATCTTTTGAGCGCGGGAGGCAATTACATCAGGTCTAATTTGATTTCACAGGGAAATATCATAGCTGGTGACAGTAGCACAGGAACAGTTGGCAATGTTGTTATGGTTGCAGGAAATAATTTAAATAATATTGGCTCTAACATTACAGCAACGGGCGATTCTTATCTTGAGGCGACTAATGGCAACATAAACATTACCATTGCCCTTTTAAGAGACAGAACTGTTGCAACTTGGGGAAGTAAGAAGAAAGGTGGAATTTCAGTTTCGGATAATACCAGCAACATTCAAAGTAATGTAAGTGCAGGAACTTTAGGAAGTGGAACTCTTGATGTTCTTGCTGGCATAGATTCTTCATCATTAATTTCCTCAACAAGTGAAGTTGGTAATATTAATATTAATGGTTCTAATTTAAGCAGTGCTGATGATTTAACACTCACTGCTCAAAATGATGTTAATATAATTTCTGCACAAGATAAGACTTATAGTTTCAGTGCGGGAAGGATTGGTAAAGGTAAATCATACTCAAATACATCAAGTTCAACAACTCAAGTTGCAAGTGTTTTAAGTACAACTAATAATGGTGATATTTCAATTACATCAGGATATAATAATGCTGATACAATTGGTGCAGACAATGCCAAAGGAAATTTAAATATCATTGCTAGTAAATTAACCACAGAAGATAGTGACGGTGATTCAAGTAATAATGTTGGTTTTGGCAACATAACTCTTAAGGCAAGAAACGAAGTCAATATAAAATCAGATTTTAATAGTTTATCTTCTGAAAGATTTTCAAGTAAGAAAGGATCTTCAGTTAAAAAAACTTCAACTGAAATCAATAGCTCAGATCTTAATGTTTTGTCTAACATAACAGCAAATAATGATGTAACAATTACCTCTGGTTCTGATATCAATATTACAGCTTCTAACATAATAGGTGAAGGAAGTGGCACAATTATAGCTGGTTCTTATGTTGACACTAATCCTCTTTCAACAACTTATGGTCAGACTGTTACTAACAATGATGCAGTAGTAAATATTTTTAATGGTAAAGATACTATTTATCATTATTCACACATAACTAAAGAGAAAGTTGGTGTTGCTGGTGGAACATTTGGAGCTGGGGTTATGATGGTTGCAATGGCTGTTACTGCAGTTGCAACTGGTGGTGCATCGTTAGCTATAATGGCGCCGATGATGGTAAGTGGTGCTGGTGTAATGGCGGCAGGGGTGAAGGATACTCAGCAGAGTACAGATGCAGGTTCTACAGTTGAAACTGTGGTCAAAAGTAACATCAACTTCAATAATAATTTGACTATTGCTTCTGCTTCTGACTTAACTGTTAGAGCGTCAAATCTCACAACCAAAACAGGAGACATTAATTTGAATTCCGGTAATGACATCAACATTATTTCTGACAGTCAAACTCATTCTTCATATCAACATGGATCTACCAATGGGTTATATGGTTCTAACAAAAAACAAAGTGCTGAGAGCAGTAATATAAATAATATTTCTTCAATAATTATTGCCGGAAGTGACAACACCTCAATTAATGGCAATCTTGAATTAATTAGTGTTAATGATACCACGCTCAAGGCAGCAAAATTAAGTGCTAATAAGGATGTTACAATAACAAGTGGAAATGATTTGAATTTTCTTGTGGCAACTGATGTGGCTTTAAGTTCTTACACTAACAACGATGAGACCACATTTAATTTCACCAATGGCGCTTCAGGAAATTTGCGAACAGAAGTGATTAATAATGAAATTATTTCTAACACAAATAGCATAACGTTTAATACGGCTAATCAGAATTTTGTTGAGTATCGCAGTGCGGATAAAACAGCGGGCATGGCCGATTTTGAAGGCAGTTTGGCTTATTTAAATAATTTAGATTCAAGCAAGGTTATTTATAATCCTGTTGATGAGATTGCAGAAAAGTGGAATCAGACGGGGAGAGGGTTGACTGAAATTGGACAGGGAGCAATTGCTGTTGCTGCGGTTACAGTTGCAATTGCAAGTGGCGGAATTGGCAGCGGCCTATCTGGGGCTATGATGACAGCGGCGGCAACCACAGCAGCCACAACTGTAACAATTTCTGCAACCACAGCAAGTATGAATGTTGATGGAAATTTACTTGGCTCTCTTGACGATGTTAGCAAAAAAGCTATTAAAGATACTACAAGTGATGATGCGTTGAAGAATATGATTATTTCTGCTGCTGTTGCGGGGGCATCTGCTTGGGCTGTTCAAGCAAGTGGTGGAACTACAAGTATGGAGAAGGGTAAGGATTATGCGGTGTGGAAGCCAAGTAAAGAGCTTATAAGAGATTATCCCGAAAAGTTTGCCAACTATAATGGTGTAATTGATCCGTCTGTAAATAACATTGGTATGGCGAATATAACACAAGATATTAATCAAGTTGGTCAACCTATCTCAGATTTTTCAACTAATCCTTTCACTAAAAGCTTTTGGCAAGGTTTTTTGAAAGAAGGTGGTTTTATATCTGACAATGCTAATAAAATTAGAGGAATGAATTCAATGTCTACAATGCATGATCCTTGGGGGCAGAATTTTATTGTTGAAAAATCTCCAATTTTGCAAATTACCATACCACCAGCAATTGCGGTGCAATATTGTGCAACATTTCCAGCGGCTTGTGGAGTTGTTGTTAGTGGTTCAATGAATAATGACTTTGGTACTAAGAAATGATAAAGAAATTACTTACTCTGATATTGTGTTTAATTATTATCAATTGTGGTGGTGCTACTTATGTAGCTGGGTTGAAATTTAAAAAGGGAGTTGATGCAGAGTCAGATCATGGAAATCCTAATTCTACAACAGATGTAGTAAAATTAAGTAATGGCAAATTTATTAATTTTCCAAGACCAATTGGTGAGTGTGGAGCTGGCATAACTTTTTTTGGAATACTACTCCCAGTAGTACCTGTATGGTTTACTTTAAATAGTTGTGAGGAAGAATTTGTTATTAATAGTACTTCGGAAAAAATTCTAGATATTAAATTAAAATATAACGAAAAAGTTTATAATCATATTGCTATAGAAAAATGGGAAAAGAAACAAGGTGATCAAGTGTACATGGAGGGCAAAAAATTCAAATTCAAAATCGACAATTTTTGGAAATTCAGAATGGCAGATGACAAAGCAATAATAGTTAGTGGTAAAACAAAAGATGGAAAAGATTTTACTGAAGAACTTCCTGTAAAATGGGGTGTGATGACTTATAATAACTGGGTTGTTCCATAATCAAGCAATAACAGTATAAAGAGAATTGAGAGAATTGGGGGGCAGGTTCATTATATGACATATAATCACAGGTTTTACCTAGTAAGAGTAAATATATCTTATTTAATATGTCATATAATGAACCTGACCCCTTTAGATGTTCATCCAGTTTACGGATATGAAGTAGTCTTGGATATCAACAAAAACATTATTACAGATCCACTAAATATTGGAACTTATAATTTTTATAATCCTAATTTGGGAGCAGTAAATACGTTGTTGGAAGGGTTAATTAATCATAAAGATTTTGATATTGATCCGTATTATCTCTATGGAAATGCACTTTCACCTAACGACCCAACATCTTTTGAACAGAGAATTTTGAGATCTGGCAATAGATGGTTAAACTTTTCTAAATAGACTATGACAAAGAAAATCAGAACTATATTACTAACTGCTAGTTTATTCTTGATAGGATTGGTATTGAGTCCGTTTACAACTTTCTACTTATTAGATATAAAAGTACTAAAAATTATTTCTAGAAATGTGTGCATTAGTTTGTTAGATAATTCTATTTGTATAACATCTGTTTTATCAATATTTCTAATATTAATTCTGACACCAATTATCTTTTTCTTTATTAAGAAGAAAAGAAAAGTTCTAATTTATAGCGTTGTTGCAGTTATTGTAGCTCAAACAATCGGTTGTTATCTGTTTTTAGTAGCTAGTACTGGAATTTGATTACACAAAAAAAGGTACCAAAAAAAGCTACCAGGTCACTTGCAGCGGTGCAATTTCTGATATTTTTGCAGCGTCAAAATTAGCTTCAGCGATGAGTTCAACATTAGCTTCTATGAGCTCAACCTCAACTCCTTCATCAAGAGTTAGTTCTAAATTTTCGGCGTTAGATGTGTCTGCTTTAACTTCAACTTCATTACCAATGAACCTGACCCCTTTACTTCCTGTCCCCAGATTTTGTCCCCCAACAAAAAAAGCCTTCAAATCTTAAAGACTTGAAGGCTTTTTTATTACAAGAACCAAAAACTAATTTCCGTAAACTACAGTACAAACCTGAGAGAATGGAAATGTCCAAAATCCAGTTTCACCAATTAATCTAACATTGTTAACTTTACCATTTTCAGCAGCTGTTATAATTGAGCTATTGCCAAATATTGGTAAAATATACAGTAAGTTGTAGCTGCACGCTCTACCATTTTTCATCGTTTGTAATTCTTGGAATCTAATATTTTCTACTCCAACTGGTTTGTTATCAGCATAGCGCAAGGTTTTAGCTAAATCCTTGTGAGAACAAGATGCAAGTCCCAGAGACAAAAGTAAAATTAATAGGTATTTCATATGATGATTTATTTAAAATTAATATTGGAAAAGCACATAAAGTGTAATAACAATAATATTTTATAATCAAATTATTTATGAAGTTAGATGATACCATATATTAACTATTTATTAAGGGGTCAAAGCTCGACATTGCAAAACTAAAATAAATTTTATTACTAAGCGTTGGAGTATCAGGCTTTGACCATTTTGATATCATTCACTAAACTTATAACTCAAACATTATTTTCTTGAACATAAAATTTGTTTCGTTACATCTTCCATTATTGTTGTTCCAGTTATTATTACTCCAAAATTAGCGTTAAAAAATATCAATCAAACTTAATTTAATTAAACATGAAAAAGTTATTAGTTTTACTATCTGTTGTTTTGTTATCTTCTTGTGTTTCTGTAAAAAGCACTCTTAGTCAGCATAATTTTTCTATGAAAGATGATGTGAGTTCTACCAGCAGAGAAGGAGAGGCTTGCTCAGTTTCTGTATTAGGTTTCTATTTTGGAGACAGAACTGTTGATAAAGCTGCAAAAAGCGCGGAAATCAAAGAAGTTGTTTTCGTAGAACAGAAGATTCAAAACTTCCCATTTTATATCAAAATATGCACAGTAGTTAAAGGAAAATAATGTTATGATAAAAAAAATAATATTGGCTACATTCTTTGTCTTATTTGTAACGGGTTGTCGTAGCACGGTTAGTGTTTATGATAACGTTCATTATTTTGATTCTCAGAAAATTAAAAAACATAATAAGCAAGGAGAGGTTTGTAATTACAGAGTTTTATTTTATACAACAGATCCAGCTGATTACACAATTAGCAAGGCTGCAAGAAGCTCTGGTATTAAGGAAGTTGTTTTTGTAGAACATAGCGTTTTATCTGTTTTAGATACAACAAGCCTTCCTATATATGACTTCTTCACTCTTTTTAAAAGAAGTTGTCTCATAGTTAAAGGAAACTAAAATTCTTTTTACTCATATTAAAAAACCAACGATCGGAAGGTCGTTGGTTTTTTTTATGTCTGAATAGTAATCGCTTTCAATCCCCACTTTTCCCTTGCCATTTTTACTTCCAAAAATAACATAATTTCCAAGCTTCTTTTTGAAGCGCAAGTTAGATACTTTCATCACAGGTAATTCTAGGCTTGGCAAGAGATCACTACACTCTTAATTTTTTAAGTTTTCTTTTCTCTTTCCCTTCTTTTTTCTTATCTTTGATGACGCAAAGCGTCTTTGTTTTGTGAAAAAAATATCTGATTTTTCACCAAACAAAATCTCAATATCATGAAAAGAACCTTATCTCAACGGATTGATAAAAAAATCAAAAAAATAAATAACAAAGTTCAAAATTTTCTAACTCGTGGTAAGCGCGAAAAAGAAATGGCGAAGAATCGGATTAAGTTTTATTCATCTTTTATAAATAAGGATGATTTAGTTTTTGATGTGGGAGCTCATGTTGGAAATCGTGTTGAAGCGTTTTAAATATTGGGGCGAAGGTTGTTGCAGTTGAGCCACAAGCGTCATGTGCTAAAATTTTGAGAAAAAAATTTAAAAATAAAATCTTTGTTGAAGAAAAAGGTCTTGGCGAAGTTGAAGGAAAAAAGAAATTTTATATTTCCAATGCTACAACTCTTTCCACCTTTTCTGATGAATGGATGAGCGCTGTTAAACAAGGACGTTTTAGAAAAAATAAATGGAAACATATGGGTGAAATAGAAATCACTACGCTTGATAATTTAATTAAAAAATTTGGTTATCCAACTTTTGTTAAAGTTGATGTTGAAGGCTATGAGGTTGAAGTTTTGAGCGGCCTTTCAAAAATGGTGAAAATGCTTAGTTATGAATATACAGTTCCCGAAACTCTTAATAAAGCCTTGAAATGTTTAGACAAAATAAAATCTATTGATGCAAATGTTTTGTGTAATTATTCAATTGGAGAATCGATGGAATTCGCTTTAAAAACATGGATATCTTGCGAGGAAATGAAAAAAATTATTGTAAGTGATGAGTTCATAAATAGTGGTTTTGGTGATATTTATATAAAGAAGAAAATGTAAAATGTGGACTGACTAAGTAGAGCAAGTTCATCATCAAGAGATACGTTATAATTGTTCATAGAAATTAAATTACTTTGGCTTCTAATTGCTGTCGCAATTAGAAAACATCCTCTTTTTAAAAAGATGGTCTAAGAGATTTTACTTGATTAAAAATCATATTAACTATATTAACCATACTGGTTATATCAATTAATATGGTTAAAATAATTTTTATTTTTATGATTATAGAAGCAACTGCAATGAAGCTTCGCCAAAATCTTGGTGAAATGATAAATCAGGTTCAATATCGCAATGCCGTTATTGAAATTACCAAAAGCTCTAAGCCTGTAGCTGCTTTGATTGGTATTGAAATGTTTGAGAAAATTCAATTAATGCAAAAGGAATTTGATGCTGTTACTAAAAAAATAAGATCTTCTTTTAAAGATTCTTCTGCCGCTGAAATTGAAGATTTAATTAACGATGCAGTAAAAAAATCTCGTCGTAAAAAATAATGAAAATAGTTCTTGATACTAATGTTTTTGTTTCTGGTTTATTCTTCCCAAAAAGCAATGCTGGAAGGATTCTGAATTCCTGTATTGAGGGTAAATTTAATTTGTGCTTAAGCGATGAGTTGTTGTCTGAAATTGAAAAAGTGCTTTTTTATCCAAAAATCAGAAAGCGTTTAAACTTATCTCAATTAGAAATTGAAAATTATTGTTCTCTTCTGCGGTTTAAATTTGAGATGTTTGGTATTAAAAATGTTAGAGCAAGTGTTGTAAAAGATAAAAAAGATAACCACATTTTAGCAACATTTATTGCAAGTGATGCTGATTATTTAATTACAGGAGATGATGATTTATTATCAATGTCCGATGAATATAACATAGTTTCTTTAAGTGAATTTGTTAAAAAGTATTTTTAATGTTATGAGAATTTTTATATTTTTCTTTTATTTTAATTCTTATTTTTAATAAATCTAAATTGCAAAGATCATGTCAAATAAACCATCTAATGTTGATAACTGGATAAAAAATCGTTCCAAACATCAAGTTAAGGCTCTTGAAAAAGCCTCGAAGATTTTTGATGAAAAAGATTCTTTTACTGTTAACACTCTGGAAGCAATTTACGGACAAGAAAGTAGTTTTGGTGAGAGCTTAAGAGCGAGAGGTATCACAGGAGCGGCTGGACATTTTCATATAGAAAAGAAAACAGCAATTAGATTCGGTATGGTTGTTTCTAAAAATAATGACCAAAGATTTGATGTTGATGATGCTACATATGTTGCTTCAAGATATCTCAAGGAACTTGATGGATTTTTTAGAAATGTCACAAATTTAGGAGGTGGCATCAAGTCAATAGCGGTTACAAATAATGATGAGAGAAAATTATTTGTAATTGCCTCATACAATGCTGGTGAAGGTCGTATTGCTAAAGCTCAAAAAGAGGCAGAAAAAAATGGAAAAAACCCACAATCTTGGGAAGATGTTAAAAATTATCTTATTGATGCTGGCGCAACGGAAAGTAAGGCTGAAGAAATTATTAAATATGTAGAAAAAATCATTGGATATGAAAAAGAATTTTCTACCAAATCAAAAGCAAATAAAGAATTAAAGGATAAAAAACCCAGTAAAAAAGCTATTAATGATGAGGGTTATTGGGTTACATTGGATGATGGAAAGCATGTTTTAATAGCAAAAAAATAACATAATTTATCAAAAAATGAAAACTTCCCACAAGTGGTTTTTGATTTCAATCATTCTAACTCTCTCATCTTGCCAATCAAATTTTCTGCATAAAAGCAAATATCAAAAAATGCATGATCACAAAGCCAGCAAAGTCTTGCGTGAAATTTTTGATTTTTATTCCAGAATTAATTGCCCAGATGCTGCAACTAAAGGTGCCAAAGCTTTTAACAAAAAACAATTTGCAATGTTAAGAGAGAAATTTTTTGTTTTAGACATTCAAGAAAATGAATATTTGGAATATGTAATGAATATTGCAATAGTACCTAAAAATTATCCCAAGAAAGTAAAAATATGGCGATTGGTTTTAGCTAAAAGCAAATGGGAAAAAAGTGGTTATGAGATAATTAAATTCGATGAATATCCATTTAAAGATGTTGAAGGTGAAAAATTATTATTTGATCAAGAATATTCAAAATATTGGGTAGAGTCCGAGATTTATTAAGCATTTAACCGTTCTGTGTAAATTTCGGGAGTTTGTTTCTGTTGTACCACAATAAATTTGGAAATTAAATCACCACGTCTTGGAAATGCTTTGCACTTTGATCCACGATCTTTGTAAAAAGAGGATTTAAGAGATGTGCAACATATTGTGCCAAGTTTTAGCATTTTTGCCGGCTATTTATTTTTACTTTTGACTTTTTGAAGAATTCTAAGAAGATCTAAAAAAATCCCACAAATTTTACTTTGCCACAAATGAAAAATCTTCACGAAGAATATAAAAAATCAGACCAGGAATTAAGAATAAAGAGGTCGATGATGTTTCTTGATTTGATTAGGAGGTGCGATGTCAGAAAATACTAATTATCAAAATATATTAAAAGAATCCTATTCTAGTTATGATTTAAATGCTAGAAAACAAAGGCTTAGAATAGGTTTGTTCATAGCTTTAGCATTTGTAGCGGCTTTTGGAATTCTGGATTTCTTTTATTATCGATCTGATTTTATTTTATTAATTACAATTCGATTCGTAACGGAAGTTGTTTTGATAACTCTATTTTTTATCCTTCGCTTAAGTAGTGGTGAAAGGATAAAAATGTTAGAAAAGATTTGGGCTATTTTTTTATTCATATTTATAGATGTACTCATTTTTTTCACTGAAGGAGCTACATCTTCCTATTATGCTGGTCTAAACTTGACGGTCGTTGCGATGTCAGTATTGATGTTGTGGACTTTTAAAGAAGCATTATTTGTATGTTTCTCTTTAGTTTTTTTATACATAATAACCATAGTTATACATCATAATATAACAAGGGTTGATTATGATTCACGGGTTCTGGTTAACAATATATTTTTCATTATAGGTACAGCAATAATTTGCGTTATTGCAAGTTATGTAAATTCAAAAAAACGCTTCCAAGAATTCTGCCTCAATTACGAACTTGAACAAAACAACCAAAAACTTGCAGCGTTAGATAAAATAAAATCGCAGTTTTTTGCTAATGTTAGCCATGAATTAAGAACTCCTCTGACCTTGATTTTAGCGCCAACGCAAGACGTGTTGCAGGACACTGGCAATAGCATTTCGCAAAAAGTTCAATCTTCTTTAGAAGTGATTAATAAAAATGCTTTACGGCTTTTAAAATTGGTTAATGACCTGCTTGATATAACCAAGCTTGAAGAAGGAAAATCAGATCTAAAATTACAAAAGCTTGAAGTGAATAATTTGGTTGCGGGTCTTTCAGATTCAGTGTCGCACTTGGCTAAATTGAAGGGAGTTAGAATAGTTAAAAATATAATGACCAAAGATTTATTCATTGCGGCGGATGTGGATGCAATGGAAAAAATAATTTTAAATCTTCTTGGTAATGCCATTAAATTTACTGATAAAGGCGGAGAAATAAAGGTTTCAACCTCTATTCAAGAAAATGACATTGTGATTTCAATTGCAGATGATGGCATTGGAATTAGCTCTGATAATTTGCCTTATATTTTTGATCGCTTCAAACAAGTTGACAGTTCAAGCACCAGAAAATATCAGGGAACTGGTTTAGGCCTTGCTTTGGTGAAGGAGTTAACCGAATTGCAAAAAGGGCAAGTGAGTGTTGAAAGTGTGATAGATAATGGAACTATTTTTAAATTATCTTTCCCAAGATTGACTGAGAAGAATCTTGACGTTGTTGGTTTATTATCTGAAGAGGAAGATGCTGATATTCTAAAAATGACAAAAATGGCGCGCCGAGTAATGCCAAAAATTGTTGATGAAGAGTCAGATCAAGAGTTTAGTTTTGTTAATCGTGATGCCAAGACAGTGTTGGTTGCAGAGGATGAGCCTGACATGAGCAGTTATATAACAAATCTTGTCAAAGGCGAAGGTTATAATGTTATTAAGGCGAAGGACGGCAAGGTGGCGCTTGAACTGGCTAATAGATTTTCTCCTGATTTGATAATACTTGATTTGATGCTTCCTGAAATTGATGGTTTGTTAATTTGCGAACAGTTGAAATCAGATGATAGAACCAGATTTATCAAGATTATAATGGTGACAGCGCGAAGTGACGAAAAATCAAAATTAACCGCTTTAAAAAATGGTGTTGATGATTTTGTTAATAAGCCTTTTAGCAGCAGTGAGCTTAAGGCAAGAATAAATAACATCTTAAAATCTGATAGGTTACAAAAAGATATGTATCAGCAATTAAGAAAAGCGATGGATCAATTAACTTTGGCACAAAACAGGCTGGTGCGCAGTGAGAAGCTGAATATTATGGGCAGGCTGCCAGAAGAGATTATGCATGGGGTGAAAAACCCTCTAAATTATATGGTTACTGCGCTTTATTCAATGAAGCTGGATCCAACGGTGAACAGCGATCCAGAGCTAATTAGCATTATCAGAGACGTGGAAGATGGGGTAAAAAGGATTGATGACATAGTGTCCGATATTAGGTCTTTTGCTGATTTTAGTGAGATTGACAGAACAAAATTCTTGATTAAAGATGCGGTTGATGATGCTGTGAAATTTATTAGATATGAATTAAGAAATATAAAAGTTGATTTGGATGTTGATAATAAATTATATGTGATAGCATCAAAAAATCACATTACACAGGTACTGATAAATTTAATTAGTAATGCAATTAAAGCCATAATTGCATCTGAAAATAATGTTGGAAAAATTACGATCAGATGTAAACATGAGGAAAATAAAGCAGTAGTTACGGTAAGTGATAATGGTATTGGAATTAGAAATGAGGATTTGAAAGTAATTTTTAATCCTTTTTTCACAACCAAAGATATTGGATCCGGAATTGGTCTGGGGCTTAATATTAGCTATGTTATAATCAATAATCACAATAGCGAATTAAAAGTTATTAGTGAATTTGGCAAAGGCAGCAGCTTTTATTTTGACTTACCGATTTGGTGATATTTGGTTAAGTTTTTGATGTAATCTATAATTGTTACAATTTTCCAATTTATATAATAACTTTGAAAATTATTAATTTGTTCGGATGGAAAAAGTAAATTTTGTAGATAATGAATTAGTTGTTTTTAAGAATAGTCAAGGTCTGAAGGCTCGCGGTACTCTGCTCAAATTGTCTCAAAACTATATAGTTTTCGAGGTTTATAATCCATATTCGATAGTTCAGTTAAGTGAGGTTTTAAATGAGTTAACAATTACAAGAGCTGAGAAGCAGATATACTGTGGTAAAGCAATTGTAACAAATATTGTTAATACTGGGATAATTTTAATTGTTTCAGCAACTCTTTCAGATGTATATTGGAAAAGCACTGTTGATATTGACTCGCAAGAAGATATTCAAAAGGAAATAAAGTTTCTGATTGATAGTTTTGATTTAACACAAAAGATTAGTCCTGAGTTTAGATTGAATATTTTATCAATAAGATCATTTCTATCAGATATAAAGAATTGGCTTGAAAAACTAGAACCATCTCTTGAAAAAGCTAATATTGAAATAAGCTCTGATTTTATGTTAACCAATTTTTCTTCTTTATTTAAGAAAGCTGATCAATTAAGTCATGAATTTCATGATCTATCATTGCAGATTTCCAAGGATGAAATTGATTGTTATAGAGATTTTACTCAGGGTTTGTTGCATCCTTTCTTTATGTCTTCGCCATTTCCTTACAGGGTTTATTCAAAGCCCTTAGGATACGCCGGTGATTATGAAATGATGAGAATGATTCAAAGAGAAAATGCTGAAGGTCCTAATCTTTTTGCAAAGTTTGTTAATGTTTTTTACACAAATATTCCAATTGCAAATTCTGTAAAAAATAGAACCAATAGATTAGTAGGATTGATTGAGGAAGGTGTTAAACTAGCAGAACAAAAAAACGAAGAATATAATTCCCTCAGTATAGGCTGTGGTCCAGCTTTGGAAGTAAAGCAATTTATAGAAAATAATTTTCCTAAAACAAAATGTAATTTTAAGCTGTTAGATTTTAATGAAGAGACTATGAATTTTGCGGTGAATCAAGCAAATAACGTTAAAAAAGATAAATCATGCGAGATTAGTGGTGAACTGAATTCAGTTCATGAACTTTTAAAAAGAAGCATCAACAAAAAAGAAGAAGAAGAAAGGTATGATTTAGTTTATTGTTCTGGATTATTTGACTATCTATCAGATAGAGTTTGTTCTAAGTTGGTAAAATTATTTTACTCTATGGTTAAGCCAGGTGGAAAAGTTTTTGTTACTAATATGCATTCTAATAATTACCATCATCATTTAATGGAAATTATATTTGAGTGGTATTTGATTTATAGAGATGAAAGAGTTATTGCCGATTTCGCACCTGGTTTAGGAAAACAGAAGATTTATACAGATTCAACTGGAGTTAATTTATGTTTGGAAATTATCAAAGAAACTTCTGATAAATGATTGACGAGAAATATCGTAATAGTTTAAGAGAGCCTTATCAGAAATATGATATTGAAGAACTATATAAAAATAGGCTTAGCCTGATAATAGTTATTAGTATCATATTTATTGTGTTTTTTGGAGCTCTTGATGTTGTAATGTATAAGGAAGTATGTTTAGAGCTAATAATGGCAAGGTTGGTTGTCGATTTGTTTTTAATGCTTACTTTGTTCGTAGTGCACAGAAAGTTAGTAAATTTAAAACTAGTTAGTTTTATTTGGAGTCTTGCGGTAATAGTTTTAATTGATGTTTTGATAATAATTACGGGGGAGGGACCGCTTTCTCCGTATTACGCTGGTTTAAATTTAGTAATAGTATCTTCTGCAGCTCTTCTTTCTTGGAAATGGTATGAAATGAGTTTCATATGTATTCTGATGTTAGTATCGTATGCTATCTCTTCCGTTGCTAGTTTGAATCATACTTATGAAGTTAATCTTAACTTCCCAATGCTCATAAATAATCTATTCTTTTTATTTTCTACTAGTTGTTTTTGTACTCTAGCGGCATACCTTAATTATAGACAACGCTTCAAAGAATTCTGCCTTAACTACGAATTGGAAGAAAAGAACAAAAAACTAGCCGCAATTGATGAAATGAAATCAGAGTTTTTTGCTAATGTTAGTCATGAATTTAGAACTCCATTAACTTTGATTTTAGGGCCAATACAAGATGTGTTACATGGTTCTCTGAAACTGCCAGATAAGGTGGCGTCAATTCTTGATATTATTCAACAAAATGCTTTGCGACTTTTAAAATTAGTAAATGATTTGCTTGATGTAACAAAGTTGGAAGAGAGAAAATTTAATGTAAAATTACAAAAGACTGAAGCAAATAAATTAATTGGCGGGCTTGCGGATTCAATGGCTCTGATGGCTTCTTCCAAAGAAATTGAGATTGTAAAAAATATTAGTAAGGAAGATTTATTTATTGCAATTGATGCTGATGCAATGGAAAAAATAATTCTCAATTTGCTGAACAACGCCATTAAATTTACTCCTAATGGTGGTGTTATTAATGTTTCAACAGTAAAAGAAATTTACACAATCAGCAATAAAAAGCAGGGTGAAATTCAAAAAGAAAATATCGTAATCACCGTTAAAGATAATGGTATAGGAATTGATGCAGAAAATTTACCGCACATTTTTGAACGCTTCAAACAGGTTGATAGTTCAAGCACCAGAAAATATCAGGGAACAGGTTTAGGGCTTTCATTAGTGAAAGAATTAACTGAATTGCAAGGTGGCAAAGTTAAAGTAGAAAGTGCTCCTAATCAAGGAACCAGCTTTGCATTAATATTTCCGGCTTTTGAAGAGCAAATGCTTGCTAAAAAAGAAGAAATTCAAAAGGAAGAAGTTAAAATTGAAGCGAATCCATCTAATGCTCACGAATTAAAAGTGGAAGAAGATAAATTATCAAATATTCACAAAATGGCGGTGAGAGCAAGAAAAGTAACTAATGATGATGATCACGGTTTGGAAGAGGTGGTTGGCAAAATTAATCAGGATGCAAAAACAATATTGGTGGCAGATGATGAGCCTGACATGCGCTATTACATTGTCAGTATTTTGAAGGAAGAAGGATATAATATTATTCAATCAAAAGATGGCAGAGCCGCGCTTGAAATGGTTAAAAAATATAATCCTGATTTAATTGTGCTGGATTTGATGATGCCTGAAATTGATGGTTTGTCTGTGTGCGATATTATTAGAAAAGATGAAAATATGAAGATGACCAAAATAATAATGCTTACAGCAAGAAGTGACGAAGGCTCTAAAATCAAGGCATTACAAAATGGTGTGGATGATTTTGTGAATAAGCCTTTTGGCAGCACGGAAATAAAAAGCCGAATTAAAAATTTATTGCAAAATAGTGAATTGCAAAAAGAAGTATTTCATAAGAATTTAGATCTAACAAAAACTTTAACTGATTTACGTTCAACCCAAGCACAACTTGTGCAAAGTGAAAAGATAAATGCAATTGGAAGCCTTTCTGCTGGTTTGTTGCATGAGGTGAATAATCCGCTTAATTACACAATGACAGCAGTGCAGCTAATGAAGATGGAGCCTGCGGTGAATGCTGATGCTGATTTAAAAGATACTCTGAAAGATATTGAAGAAGGCATGACGCGAATCAAAGATATTGTTAGTGATTTGCGCGCTTTTGCTTATCCTGAAGAAGCGGACAAGAAAGTTCAATTCCCAATTCGTGATGCAATTGAAAGCACGTTGCGCTTCACGGCAAGTGAAACAAAAGATATTGAAAAAATAATTAATGTGGCGCCAGAGCTTATGGTGAGCGCGTCAAAAACTCATATTGTGCAAGTGTTAATTAACTTAGTTTCAAATGCAGCAAGAGCAATTAGCAAAGCGAATCGTGAAAAAGGTGTGATTACAATTGATGCTAAAGAAGAAAATGGTCGCATCAAAATTTCTGTTTCTGACAATGGAACTGGCATGAATGAAGAAACTTTAAAAAGAGTTTTTGATCCGTTCTTTACAACTAACGAAGTGGGGAAAGGCATGGGTCTTGGCTTAAGCGTTAGTCACACAATTATTAAAAATCATGGTGGAAATTTGGCGGCGGAAAGTGTGCTTGGAGAAGGCAGTAAATTTTATTTTGAGCTTTAAGCGTTAAAAAAACGTGCTAAACGCACGTTTTTAGATTAAAGCGGGGCTTGAGCGACGGAGATTTATCTCCGGCAAATTGACCTAAACGGTCAATTTGAGCGAATAGTGAGCATGAGCGACAGCGAATCTCGGGGGTAATGGAGCTATGCTCCCGCTCCAGTGCGAGTCGTCTTTGAGGCTTGAGCGACGGAAATGAAGCCATTCTTTAGAATGGCAAAATTTCCGACAAATTAGCCTTAATGGCTAATTTGAGCGAATAGCTGGTTTGGCTGTTAAGCTAAACCCAGAGTCAGAACGAGGCCGAGAAAAGCGACGAAGCGATTTTAGAGCTTCGACGAAGAGAATCTTGTGGTAATTGTATAAATAAAATTATTTAAAAAGAGTTGTTGTTAATTAGCAAATAGCACTGTATCCTGTAAGATACAAAAAATGTAAATATCACCACTAAAATTTACCATGAATATAGAAGAAATCAGAATTCTGATTTATAGAACTAATAGAGGAGTAGAGCCTTTTAATAACTGGCTACATAACCTTGACAGTGTTTCGATAGAAAGAGTTTTGAGAAGAATTAATAGAGTTAGGTTTGGCAATTTTGGTGATTATAAAAATATTGGAAATGGAATCTTTGAATTAAGATTAGATTTTGATGGTGGATATAGGATTTATTTTACTATGAGTAACAAAAAAGAAATAGTTATTTTAAATGGCGGTAATAAAAAAACTCAAAGACAGGATATAAAAAAAGCGATAGAATATTTGGAGGAATATGAAAAATAAAAAACAGAAAATTAAACTTAGAAGTTTTGATGAACTTGCTATTGAGCATTTTAAAAAAGATAAAAAATTAGCTGATGCTTTTTTAAATAATGCTTTAAAAGAATATCAAAAAGATAATGATGAAAGAGTTTTGTTAGTTGCCTTGAGACAGGTTGCTATGGCTAGTGGTGGCTTTCAAGAATTATCAAAAAAAACAGGGCTTTCTAGAGAAAGTCTTTATAAAACATTGTCAATGAATGGTAATCCAAAATTTCAAACTCTAAAAATTATATTAGAAAATTTGGGTTATATTTTTACTATAAAAAAAATAAAAAGTGTCTAACTAAAATTAAATAATTCAACTATGACAACAGAGACCAAAGTTAAAAAATCGCCTTTTTCAGTTTTGTTTGTTGATGATGAAGATCAAGCAAGGAAGTATTTTGAGAAGGGATTGAAGAACGATTTTAATGTAATGTTGGCATCGTCAGTTGATGAAGCACAAACAATAATTAAGCAATATAATCATAGCATTGCTGTTGTAATAACTGACCAAAGAATGCCCGGAGGCAATGGTGTGAAGCTTTTAACTTTCTTACGTGAAAATTATCCACATATTATAAGACTTTTGACCACCGCTTATTCAGATCTTGCTGATGCAATTGAAGCGGTTAATAGTGGTGAAATTTTGCGTTATATTCAAAAGCCGTGGGATTATAATATGTTAAAATCTGAAGTTAGACAAGCGCTTGAGCTTTTTGAATTGCGCCTTGAGAGAAATCAGATGATGTATGAAAAAATCATGGTTAAAAGAAAAATGGCGAAAGTTGAAAGAGTGAAAGCTTTGATGTTGCTTGCTAAATCTTTTTCATTTTTAAATTCTGCCGATATTGCGGTTAATAATTTTATCAAAGAATTTACTCAAAATATTAATGATTTAGAAGATGAGCGTGACTTTGAATCCTTTGATTTCGGCAATCAAGACGTGCTTGAAACAAAATTCATGCTTGATTTATTTACAAGAATTCAACAAGAAATTTCCCTAAAAAATAATTATAATTTTGATGAGGAAGTTAATTCAGATTCTCTAAAATTACTTTTTGAAAACTTGAATAAAAATACTAATTCTAACCTTCAAATCAATGTTTCAGAAGGGGTGGTTGGTAAAGTTAGTTCAAGTGGATTTTCAATTTTAGCAAAAAAATTATTAGAGCTTGCGGCATCGTCAAAATCGGTTTCATCAATTGCCATAACAAAAGCAGAAAATGGTTTTGCTATTACGCTAAATGCTGGACAAATTTTGCTTGAAAAAAATAGTAATCTTTTTGTGGTAAATCCAAGTAAAGTTTTAGAGCAATTTTATGTTGATATATTAATGTGCTACGTAATTGCGGCGCATCATGGTGGGGTTTTAGAATATTCGTTCGTGAATGATAATTTGAGCTTGAATATAAAGTTGCCAAATAATCCTGAAAATTCTCTTTTACCTAAGAGAACAAAAGAAGAGATGGATAATGTTATTTTGTCTGTAATGCTTTAGTTCAAATTCAAACTGCGTTTGAATAAAACAAAGGGGTATAATAAAAAGACCTGACCCCTTTTTCTGAAGATTATCCCATCAAACACAAATTGTCATCCTGAGCCTTACAATCGCTTTTAGCGATTGTTGGCGAAGGATCTCTTAAAGAAGCATGAGATCTTTCGTCAAGAATTTGTAAAACAAATTCTATGACTCAAGATGACAGCATGTGTGTTAAGGGATAATTACCCTTTTTCTTCTTAAATTTCCTTGTAATTATATAACTCTATTATAATATTTTTGTATATCATAACTAATACATTCAATATACACCAAAAATGAACCTTATCATCGAGTGGAGCAGTGAGAAAAATGATTTGTTGAAAAAGACTAGAAATATGTCTTTTGAAGATGTGGAGGATGCAATATTAAATGATGAGATCATTGATATTATTCCTCATCACAATCAAAAATTATATCCAAATCAGGAAATTTTGATTGTCAGAATAAATAATTATGTTTGCTATGTTCCTTTTGTAATAGAAGGCAAAACAATGTTTTTAAAAACCATTATTCCAAGCAGAAAATTTAACAAGAAACTAAAATAAATATGAAAAAGAATAAATACACAGCAGAAGAGTTGAAGATTGTTGATTACATAGAAAAGAAAAATCCAAAAAGTATCACAAACTTAAATTCCAGAATTAAAAACATTAAAAAAGCTACAGAAATTAAGGTTTCAAAAAGAAAGCCAATTAACATCAGATTCTTGGAAGATGATTTACGCAAAATCAAAAAACAAGCTATGCATGAAGGAATTCCATACCAAACCTTAATTAGCAGCATTATTCACAAATATCTAAATGGTTCGATGGTTTTGAAAAATTAGTGTCGGAGTGTCGGGCTTTGACCCCTTTAAGTATTGTAAACCGCAAGATTGGAATAGCGGAGATAAAATTTATATTATGGATGTGATAACAGCACTTCCAGCACAAAAAGAATTTTTCAAGCAGTTACAAGAAAGTAAATTTAAAGATCAAAAAGTTCATATTTTGAAGCCAAAAATTGATGATAAGGGAAATATTAATGGGTTTGTGAAACAGTTGCTTACAGAGGTTTTGAATGAAAATAAATAATCTCTTTTGTCATGCCGTCTTTAGGATGGCATCTAATTTTTAACCAAAAAAATTATAAGAAATAATAACTCTAAAATTTAATTAAGAATTTATGCAAACACTGATTATAGTTGGGATTGGAATATTAATAGTTGGAATTGTTTTGTTTAATTTAGAAAAAATAAAGAAAGCAGTTAATGGTAAAGATTTAATAAAAAAATCTCTCTATTTGGCTGTATTGTTTGGAGCAATTGAGCTTCTTCATTATTTACTTAAAGAAATAATTTATCTTGAAGCAATAGTAATTTTATCAACCTTCATAGTCGGTTATCTAATTATCATATCATTATTTATTGCGAAGAAGCGAAGTAATTTCTTTATCAGACATTATATTCTGACATTTTTTCTTGGGATTGTTGTTTATAACTATGTGACTTATCCAAGCTATACTTATCGTTATAAAATGACTGTTGAGGTTGAAACTCCAGAAGGGTTGAAAAGTGGGTCGAGTGTTATTGAGGTGCATACTGAACAATGGAATAGTTGGATGACAATGTTGTCTAATGGATATAATGGAGACAGTATAGCTTATGGTGGAGCTATATGGATTGATTTAGAAAAAGGTGAGAGTCTTTTGGTTTTATTGGAAAAAGGTCAAGATGTAGATCATGCAAACTATATGTTACCATGTGCTGTTCCAATGAAGGAATGGAATGTTGATCGGAGTAGACCTGATGAAGATGAAAAAGCTTGTTACGGAATAAGGAACAGAAAAGCAAGGCAATATTATGGAACTTTAAAAAATGCAAAAGGGATTCTTCCAGAGAAGAAGTTACCAACAATGCTTAGTATTATACAAAGCAGTAATGATGAAACGATAGTTGATGAAGTGACTCCAAGTAATATCGTAAATGCATTTGGTGAAGGTGTAAAATTCAAAAATATTACTATTGAAACAACAGACGATATTGTGGGTAATATGAAAAATATTCCTATGTGGTCACAAATAGAGCGTTACATGACATATTACAGGTATAAACCATATAAGAAAGAAACTTTTATAAAAGGTATTTTTAAACCACAAAATAATAAACTATAAAGGAGAAAAAATATGAACAAAGATTTAATGAATGCCATTTTGGCAATGGATGCTTATAATCGTGGATATGTTCCAAAAATTAATGATGGTAGTGTGATTGGAAATGAGATTGGAAATGCTGTTATTGGTTCTGATTCTAAAGATCTAGGAAACAATGTAAATGGAGAAAGAGTTGACCAATCCTCCAGCTTCTACGCCATCTCTTACACTTATGGTGGTGAAACAATTATTTCTTATCGTGGAACTGATAAAATATCAGACGATCTAACAACTGGCTGGACTCTTGGAGTTGGGGTTTACAATTCAGATCAAGCAATATTAGCGGCGAGATTTTATCAGATGGTTTTAGCAGGTGATTCAGATCCTAATAATGATATTTTTGATAATAATGTATCATTTACTGGGCACTCTCTTGGTGGGGGTCTTGCGGCATTTATGGCAAGCATTTATTCAAAAGAGGCTGAAGTTTTTGATCACATGCCTTATGAGCTTGCAGCAGATTTTCTTGAAATGATAACTAATGATCCAAGCAGCGTTTTATATGATGCAACTGCTGCTTATAGATATTATGGTAGCCAACCAACAAGAGAGGTAAATAATTCTGATGTTACTGCTTATGCCACATCTGGAGAAATATTATATACGGTTAGAGAGGCTGCAGAAGCAAACAGATTACTTACTGAACTTCCAAATCCTTTATATAAAAATCCTCTTGATTACACAGCGGTTGATTATTTAAATCCGGGAGAATTTGAAGGATCATATGACCTTCACAGCCAAGCGTTATTAGTAACTCTTCTTTATGCAAAAACAGAAAAAGAAGCAGGTCGTCTTACTGATGATTGGAAGAATGCAGCAAATTCATTTATAGATGCATTATTTGAAGATGATGTGGCGCATTCAATATCATCTTCTTTAAGTGCAGACCAAATGCTCAACAAAATCGCTTATTCTGCAATTGATGAAGGAACAAGAGTTTTTGGAGATGTGGCAATAAAAGCACTTTTCAATGATGCTAATGATTTGGGTAAGGCAGTTGGAGTATCAAATGTGTCAAGCGTCATAAGCAGCTTAGTAGGTTATGACATTCAAAGTGCTGTAAGTAAAATGCTTGTGCAGTTCGCTGCTAAATTAGCTCAAGATAAAGTTCTTTATTCAAGCAATTCACAGGCAATTGAAGGAATGCTAAAATTATCTTCTAACTCTGATGCCTTAACTATCAATCTATCATCAACAATTTGGGGAACTTTAAATCCATTTGAGAAATCTCAAATGCTAAATGATCTTTACAATAAATTTGGCATAACAGACGCCTCAATTATGCCAAGTGCCAGCGATGTAGAAAATATTGTTTTATCAACAACTAACAACGGCTCAAACTACAATGGTGATTTATTAGAAAACATTAGCGGAGCTAATTTATTATTCGGTGCTGATGGCATTGACAACATCAGCGGTAGTATTAGCAATGATATAATAATTGGTGGAAAAGGAAATGATGAACTTGAAGGTGGAAGTGGCACCGACACTTACCTTTTCAATGGTGAATATGACAAAGATACAATAACAGATTCAGATGGTGAGGGTGTGATTAAGATTAATAACAAGTCAATTACAGGAACAGCTTATTTGATTAATGACGGGAATAATAATCTTTATCAACTCACAATTGGAAGTGAGATTTATCTTTTGACTAAGGTGGATAATGGTTCGTCAGGTTATGATTTGGTGATTGTGAATAATGGTGATTCTTACAATGAGGGTGGGAGTGTTGTAAATCAAGTTACTGTGAAGGATTTTAGTAGTGGGGATTTGGGGATTGTGCTGAGTGATGAGGTTGATGATGGGTCTGATGGAAGTTTCCCGATTTATTATGTTTATAATGGAACGAGTGGTGATGATAAAATGAGTTCTTTATTATCAGACAATGCTGTATTCTATGGAGATGCTGGAAATGACTTAATTTTTATTGGTAATTATAGTGTAGCATATGCTGGTTCTGGGAACGATACTATATATGCTAGAGGTAATGACATTATTTATGGTGGAAGCGGTAATGATTACATAATATCAGAAAGCTATGATGGTAATGTATATGTTTTTAATAGAGGAGATGGTAATGATATAATCGATAGTTATGTTAGTCACATAAGTAGCAATACTATTTATTTTGGTGATGGCATAACAAAAGATGATGTATATTTTGTTGTTGCTCCTGTTACTAGTGGGTATTTTGATGGTTATTATAATCTTCTTGTAAAGTTTAAGGACAGTGATACAGATCAACTTCGTATTAAAGATAATTTTATTTCTCATAGGTATGCAATACCATCAACAATTACTGACATGGAGTTTTCTGATGGTTCAACAATTGATTTAACGTCTGCTGATTTTGTACTAAATATAAATGGCACTGATGGTAATGATGATATTGTTTATCTTTATACAAACAATTCTTTGTTTATAGATGCTGGCGCAGGAAATGATCAAATAATTACTGGAGGTAATAAAAGTAATATTATTATTGCTGGACTTGGTAATGATTATATTCAGTCAGATGGAAGTTCTGATGATACTTATGTTTTTAATAAGGGTGATGGTAATGATGCTATATATGATTATGGTGGTGGAACGGATACGATAAAATTTGGCGAAGGAATTACCCTTGATGATATTTATTTTACCAGTCCAAGTGATGAATATGGGAGTCGTTATCATGCAATTATTAATTTTTGGAATAGCCCAGAAGACAGCATTCAATTAAATTGGTATTTTGATAATAATGGACATAAAATCGAATATCTTCAATTCTCCGATGGTTCAGTTGTAAGTCTTGCAAGCCTTCATCCAGAAAACACGACATATGAATTTAGCAAAGGTCAAGGGTCATATATTATTAATGATTCTTCAGGTGCTAATCAAATTGTTTTTGGTGCAGGGATAACTAAGGATGATATTAACTTGGTTGCGAGTGGTAATGATTTGCTTGTTAATTTTGCAAGTAGTCCATCTGATCAGATCAAAATAACTAATTATTCTGTTTCTAACTTTGTTAATATTGAATCTTTAAAATTCTCTGATGGCTCAACATTTAGTTTTTTTGATTTTGTGGTTGAGGAGAACGGTACAAGTGGAGATGATGCTTTATTTGCTGAGAGAAGTGATATAAAATATGTTATTAATGCTGGTTCTGGTAATGATAATTTAGCTGTAGGTAATAATAGCGATGTTGTTGCTGATATGGGAGCTGGTGATGATTTTGTTTCTATCGATTATTCTTATGCAGGAAGTGCGAATATCAATGGTGGTGATGGCAATGATACAATTTATGGTTATCAATCAATTACTAGTGTTACAATTGATGGTGGTAATGGCGATGATTACATTAGCGGTGGAGAAGCTAATGATACTCTAAGTGGTGGTGCAGGTAACGACACAATTTATTCTAATGGTGGGAATGATATTATTGATGGTGGTGCTGGAGTTGATGATATTCATGGTGAAGATGGCAATGATATAATAAATGCTGGAAGCGGTAATGATATAATTTATGGTGATGCAGGCGATGACAATATTAATGGTGGTGATGGCAATGATGCAATTTATGGTGGCGGTGGAAATAATATTCTAACTGGTGGCGTAGGTTCTGATTCATTTGTGATTACAAGTGATTCACAAATTGATACCATTACAGATTTTGATTTGGTTAATGATAAGATTGATGTTTCTTCGTTAGGATTAAATAAATATTTTTCAGATTTAAATATTTACCAAGATGGCGCCAATGCTGTTATTGAAGTTTCTGACAAGAAAATAATTTTACAAAATATTAATTTTGCTGCGCTTAGTGAAAATAATTTTAAAGGTTTATTAAAAGATGGTGGATATGCAATAAGTGGAACTAATCATGATGATGTTTTTTATAACAATTACTCAAGAAGTTATTCTCTTGATGGAGCGTTATATAATGACAGCTACGTAATTAATGGTTATGGCGGCGATGATTATATTGAGGATAGCTATGGTGATAGGGATATTCTTGATGGTGGAGATGGCAATGACACTCTGGTAAGCCGATATGGTGGTGCAACTTTAATTGGTGGAGCTGGTTCTGATGAGTTTGTTTTTTCTTATTTCGATAATGATATTTTTGATGCAATAACAAATACAATTACTGATTTTGATGTTAATGATCCTAATGAAAAAATTGTTCTTAATGGTTCTGGTATTAGCAGATTTTCTGATTTAGAAATTGTTGATCAATCTTCTTTATCTCTTAGCAGCACAGTTGCAGATGCAATGCCTTTTAAAGGCAATAATACTCTTAAAGTTGCTGTGGCTGATAGTGCTGAAGGTGCGGTAATAACTTACACAACTTATTCATATTATGGTTATTATTCTGTTACTAATACCATAATTCTTGAAGGAGTTTTAGCAAGTGAGTTAAGTGCAAGTAATTTTCAGATTGGCACCACAATTAATGGCACTTCTGAAGATGAAGTTTTTGATTATTCTGATATGACGAATAATTATTACATTAGTGGCTATGGTGGAAATGATCAGGTTTATACAGGTTTTGGCGATGATTATGTTTATGTTAGCTCTGGTGATGATATTGTAAATGCTGGTGCAGGAAATGATGAGATTTACGCTTGGGGTGGCAATGATGTTGTGCATGGCGGTGCGGGTGATGATTATATTAGTTCAGAATATGGTTCATCAGGTGAAACAGCTCAAATTTATGGTGAGGAAGGGAATGACTGGATATATGTAAGTGAGACAGAAGCAAGACAGGAAGTATCTGGTGGTGGTGGAAATGATTTAATTGATTTAAATGCGTCTGCATCTTTAGTTAATGGTGATGCAGGTGATGATGTTATTAATCTAATTTCTGGTGGAAGTAATGAAGTTAATGGTGGTGATGATAATGATATAATTAACATTTATGGTGGCGCTTCGGGCAATGATATCAGAGGTGGAAGTGGCAATGATGTTTTTGTGATTAGAGCAGATAAATATAACAATTTGCTAAGTGGTAATTACAATTACATAAATGATTTTGACGTAAATAATTCAAATGAAAAAATAGATTTTCAATTTTTGAATATTCAATTTGAAGATTTAGAAATTTATCAAGATGGTGATTACGCTTATGTTGATTATTTTCTTGGTGAGTTAGGTTCTGGAAGTATTATACTTAAGGATGTTGATTCATCACAACTGACTGCAAATAATTTTATTTTCAAAAATAATGGAACTGCTGGTGATGATGTAATTGTAGCAGCTAATAAATATAATGTTATTGATGGCGGAAATGGTAATGACGAAATTGTAATTGCGGCAATTGATGGTGACTATAACAGCAATTCTCCGCTTGAAAGCTATTTAACTGGCGGTGCTGGCGTTGATACATTCATCATTAATAAAACATCTAATTCAAAAATTGAAATTTCTGATTTTGAAAGTTCTGTGGGAGAGAAAATTAAGCTTAACGATTTTACCAACGTCAAATCTTTTGCAGATCTTTATATTAGATATTTGAACAATGGTGATTCTTATGATGCCTCTGTAACTCTTGAAGATGGGCAAGTTCTTACAATAAAGAATATTGAAAATAATTCACTAACAGCAAGTGATTTTGAATTCACAAAAAGCAATCATGCACCAACAGTAAGTAATCCAATTTCAAATCAAGAGGCGAGGGTTGTTAATTTTTTTAGTTTTATAATTCCTTCTGATGCGTTTGTTGATGTTGATGGAGATAACTTAACTTATGATGTTACTTTATCTGATGGTTCAGCACTGCCAAGTTATTTAACTTTTGATGAAGAAACTAGGACTCTAAGTGGACGCATTCAAGGCTATTTACTTGGGCATACAATTTCACTTAAAGTTACTGCAAGTGATGGAGAGTTAAGTGTCAGTCAAAATTTTGATATTGATGTTATTACTAACATTATTAAAGGCACAAATGCTGATGATGAGATTTATGGAACTTCTTACGATGATGTTATTTATAGTTACAAGGGTGAGGATGTAATTTATGGCGATGCTGGTTCTGATGTTGTGCGTGCAGGTGTTGGCAATGATACGATGCGTTATGATTATTCAGATGCTGCAGTGAATGTAAATCTTGCAACTAATGTTAATGTTGGTGGTTATGCTGCAGGAGATGTTTTATATAACATAGAGAATATTTATGGTTCTGCTTATGATGATGTTATAGTTGGTGATGGTAATGTTAATGTGTTTCATGGTAATGGAGGCAATGATGTGATAAGTGGAGGAGCTGGTAATGATGAGATTTATGGTGAAGAAGGAGATGATGTTATTAATGGTAATCAAGGGGAAGATTTTATAGATGGTGGTGCAGGGGATGATAATTTAAGTGGAGGTCTTGGTAAAGATCTTATTTATTGTGGAGCTGGAAATGATGTTGTTAATGCTGGTGGCGATGATGACATTGTTTATGGCGAAGATGGTAATGATGTTATTGATGGTGTGCTTGGTAATGATGTGCTTTATGGTGGTAGTGGTGATGATTATTTATCTGGTGGACAAGGCAATGATACGATTTATGGTGGAACTGGCGACGATGATATTGGTGGAGGAGTTGGTGATGATAATCTAAGTGGTGGAGATGGAAATGATGTTATGAGAGGTGCTAAGGGTGATGATGTGATTGCTGGGGGATTAGGTGCTGATATTTTAAGGGGAGGAGAGGGTAATGATATTTTTACTTTTACCAGCTTAGATGATTCAAATGCGAGCGCTTATGATATAATTTCTGATTTTAAGAGGGGAGAAGATTTGATTGATTTATCGGGGCTTGGCTTTGCGAGTATAATTAATGGCGATAGTTCAGAGAGTGAATCAATTCTTTATTATTATAATTCTGGCAATAATACTATAATTGAAGATCACAATCACACATTTCAACTTACCTTAAGTGGCAAAATTAATTTTGGTAATAGTGATTTTGATTTTAGTTAGGTTCTTGCGGAGCGAAGCTTAGCAGAACGAAAAACAGTTCTAAAAAAGGTGCGTGGCACCTTTTTGTAATTGCAACTTTTTAATACAGTTTTTTTAATTCAAATAATTCTTATCACATAATGTTTGAGATTTAAAGCTGTTGCCGCCAAATCAAAGACACCACAAGTTTTTTTTAACAAATCTAATATAATCATGAAAAAAATCTCTTTAGCTTCGGCATTAGTTATTTTAATGGCAGATGGCAGTAACGCTCTTGCTGCTGGATATTCAACAAATTTGACTTCCACTTCTGGTCTTGCAACTTCTTATGCTGGTTCAGTTACAGGAATTCATGATGCAAGTGACGTATTTTATAACCCTGCAGTAACTGCTGGTAAAAAGCACAATGAGATTATTGCTTCATTAAGTTATTTAAGACTTGATATTGATCCGCATGGTGCAACAGGAAAACTTTCTGGTGGAACTACAATTTCAGGAAATTCTTCACAAGCAGGTTCAAATAGCTTTGTTCCAGCGTTTTATTTGGCTACGCCAATTAATGATAAAACAACCTTCAACTTTGCAGTAACTTCTCCTTTCGGATTGTCAACTAAATATGATCCAAGCTGGGCAGGAAGATATAGAGCAGTTGAAAGTTCAATTACTACTGTGAATTTCAATCCTTCAATATCACACAAAATTTCTGATCAATTGTCAGTTGGTGTTGGTGTTGTTGCTCAATATATGCAAGCAACCTTAACAAATGCAGTTTACACTGGTGGTAATGATGCTATAGGAAAAATGAATGCCAATGATTGGGGTTATGGATATAACTTGGGTGCAAAATATCAAGTTAATGACAAGTTAAAACTTGGTATTGGTTATCGCTCAAAAATTGATTATAATTTATCTGGTTCAAGCAGAGTTGCTGCTCTTGGTTTATATTCAGGAGTAACAGCTAATACTTCAACTCCAGAATCTTTAACTGCAGGACTTGCTTATAAGCTAAATAAACAATTGGAATTAGCTTATGATGTTACATGGACAAGATGGTCACGCTTGAAAAGCCTTGTTGTTTATGCTGAACAAAATGCTAATTTAAATGATAGTTCATCATTTAACTGGCATGATTCATTCATTCACTCAGTTGGTGGTAATTACAAATTAAGCGATAACATTTTACTTAGAGCTGGTGTTGCTTATGAGAAAAATGGAATCACTGATGCTACTGCTGAACCAAGAGTTCCGGGTGGTGATGCAATTTGGACAACATTAGGTTTTAATCAAAAACTTGGCAAAGGCTGGTCATTTGATGGAACTTATGCGCATTTATTTTATAGACCAACACATCTAAATGTTGCGAGCTCAACTGCTACAGTTAACAGCTTGTCAGTAAAATATAAGACAAGAGTTGATGTGTTCTCAATTGCCTTTAAGAAAGATTTCTAACCTCTTTAACCTCCTTTGACAATCGCTTTAGCGATTGCAACTTCTTACTTAGAAAAAATAAATTCTAAGTAAAAAGGAGGTGGCATCTTTTGCTTTAGCAAAAGATGACGGAGGATTTAAATGTAACATATGGTTCGTTGATTTAAATCACCCGTCTTGAAATTGCCAAAGCAATTTCAAGCCACCATCTTTTACAAAGAGGGTTTAAAAACCTTCGAAAAAGGATGGTTCTTAAACACCAATTCCTGTTTTTTAGCATCAAGAATGTGAGTATAAATTTCGGTGCTAGAAATATCGCTATGTCCCATCAATTCCTGCAAAACTCTCAAATCAATTCCGTTATTTAATAAATGCGTGGCAAATGAATGACGAATTACGTGTGGATGAATTCTTGCAGGATCAATGCCAGCCTTTACCGCTAACTCCTTCAACATTTGATGAAATCTTTGTCTTGTGATGTGATTATTATTCACTACATCATGTTCTTGGTTTTGCCTTATTTTATCTTGTTTTTTGCTTGCACGCAAAGTGCCAAAAAAAAGCCATTTTGATTTTTCCTGTCCAGTTTTTTTACGAAAATCAATATATTCGATAAGTTTTTTAATTGCAGCGCCATTAAGCGCAGCAAGCCTTTCCTTATTTCCCTTGCCTTTAACAATTAAATAATTTCTTAATGTTTTATTACCATTTTCTTCAATTTCAGAAATTGCTGAAATGGGCAATTGCACAAGTTCACTAACACGTAAACCTGCCGAATAAAGAATTTCAAGCATACAAGACAGTTTCATGCCAAATTCAGATTTATCATTATTTACAATATTCAGTAATTTAAAAATTTCTTCTTCGCTTAAGAATTTTGGTAATTTTGCTTCTTTTTTTGGACCATGTAAATTAACAGTGGGGTTTGTTTTGATAAGATTTTCTTCTTCTAAAAATCGATAAAAATTTTTTAAACAAGAAATTTTTCGTGAGATTGAAGCAGGGCGTAAATTATTTTTGTGAAGCATTTCAAGATAATTTTTTAGATCATCTTTAGAAATGTCAGTGATAAGAATATTATTATTTTTTGTGAAGTCGTTAAAGAGTTCTAAATCTTTGCCGTATGATAATATTGTATTTAATGAAAGCCCATCTTCCGCTCTAATTTTATCTAAAAAATGTTTGATAAGAGGATTTGTGCTTGTCATTAATTTTTATTAAGATTTTCATCTTCAGGAAGGCAGATATTTACTTTATTCTTAATATCAATTTTAAGAGTCACAAGTTTCTGCTTTGGTTGAAAATCGCTAAATAATAATGACAGAAAAGCAACCAGCATAATAACAAGGCTTAACCAGGTGGCTGTATTTTTTAGATTGTGTTTATTTGTAAAAGAATGGTAAAACATGATTTAAAATTTTCGTTTAACATATTTTGATCATGCTAAAAAAAATAGCAATTATCCTATTATTATTTTTCTCTTTCTTTTCTGAAGCTGATGCAGAAAACGGCTTGATTCGTGATGCAGAAAGCGAGAAATTCTTGCGCAATTTAGCAAAGCCAATTTTCAAAGCGGCAAATCTTAATGCTGATAATATCAAAATTTATATCATAAATGACAATAGTATCAATGCTTTTGTGAGTGGCGGGCAAAATGTTTTTATAAATACTGGATTAATCAGAAAATATAATACTCCTGATGCGTTAATTGGCGTTATTGCTCATGAAACTGGTCATATTGCAGCGGGGCATTTGGCAAGGTCAGGAGAAGCCATGGAAAAATCAAGTGGTGCAATGTTGCTAAGTTATTTACTTGGAATTGGTGCGGTTATTGGTGGATCTCCTGAAGCGGGACAGGCAATAATTCTTGGTGGTTCGCAAACTGCAGAAAGGCTTTATATGAAATTTACTCGTGGTCAGGAAGAAGCGGCAGATCAACATGCAATTGAATATTTAGCGAAGATGCAATATCCAGCAAGTGGTTTGGTAAGTTTGTTAGAGTTCTTTGAAAGAGAGATGATTGGCTATAAAGGACAAATTGACGAATATCTTTTATCGCATCCGGTGAGTGAGAAGAGAATTGCGCTAATAAAAGAGCGTACCAAAAACACTAATTTTTCAGATCAAAAAATTAATGCGAAGTTGCAAGAGCAAATGAATGTTGTTTTAGCAAAGCTTGAAGGCTTTATGGATGAGCCTGACGCAGTTCTTGAGACTTATAATAATCAAAATGACAGATTATCAAATTACAAAAAATCAATTGCTCTATTTAGAAAAGGCAAGGCTCAACAATCGTTAAAATTACTTGATAATATCATTAATGAAACTTCAGCAAATAATAAAAGTGAAATTGGTTTTTTATATGAGCTTAGGGGGCAGGTTTTATTTGAGCTGGGGCAAGTTGATGATTCTATAATTTCATATAATAAGGCAATAAAATTACTTGATGAAAGAGATTCGTCGCAAGTAAAAATTGCTTTTGCGATGGCGGTTTTATCAGTGTCGAAGAATGATCATGATTTAGCGAATCTTGTTATTAAAAGATTACTTGAGGCAAAAAAATATGAATATGACAATCCATTTTTATTTAAGCAAATTGCAAGTGCTTATAATAAAATTGGTGATAAAGGCAGGTCTTTCTTGGCTTTAGCAGAGTTTAATTTTTGGCGTGGCGATAATGAAAAGGCAATAAAATATGCTAAAGAAGCTAAGAAAAATTTAGATAAAAACGATAAGGAAGAATTGCTGAGAGCTGATGATTTAACTGAGATTGCGAAGAAATCAAAATCTGATGATTAGCGGGTGATATCTGATTGGCTAGATCTTGAATCTCTTTCTATTCCATTTGGATAATATTTATCCACAAAAGCCTTACCACCATTTTCCTTGGCATCTTCAAAATCACGTCTTCTTTGCTGAATTATAGTAACGCCGCCTTTGCTGTTAAGATCCTTAGTCATAGTTTCTATATCGCATTTTTTACCACTGCTTTTAGAGGGATAAATTTCAATTAAATTATTTGGCGAGATTCCTGTTTTCGCTGATACTCTGCTGATAATAACAAGGTTACTTATTGCTTCCTGCTTTGATTCTTTTTTAACCTTGTCAGAAAATTTGCTAATGGATCTAGCAGAACCAGTAGTATCGGTTGCTGAAGAGGATGAATTGTTATCTGTTTTTTTTTGTTCTCCCACCATAAATTACCATAGTAAAATGAATAATTCTCTTATTATGCCATAAAAATGGTGTGTAGTCAAGAAAAATACCAAAAAGCAGGAAGAATTGTAGGCTAATTGGTTTATTGAACTTCTCGCTGGTTGAGCGAAGTCGAAACCAAGAGAAGTTTAATCAAAATCTTATTCTTGGTTTCGACAGGCTCAACCAGCGAATAAGATTTTACCCCATCAAATTTTGCAATCTTCTTGAGAAATCCTTAGTATCATTGACAGGTTCGTCTTCCATCATGCAAGCAAGGTCGAATAAAGTCTTAATACGATCTTGATTTTCTACCTTTTTAGATTCGTCAGATAGGTTTTCGTTTAAAGATTTGATGATTTTGTTATTACTATTAATTTCAAGAATTTTCGCCGAACCAGCAGCAATTTGTTTTTGTTCAAGCAAAAACCTCTCCATTCTAATATCCATCGCCTGTGCATCAACTGCCAAACAAACTGGACTATTAGTCAATTTTTTTGAAATTTTTACATCCTTAACGCTTGCACCAAGGGTTTCCTTCATGAATTTGATTAAATCATCAAATTGGCTATTTGTAACATCTTTGATTTCTTCTTTAGGTTTTTCTTCATCATTTTCTTTATTTTCTTCCTTCGCTTTATCAATGTTTTCAAGATCAACATCGCTGCGATTAATTGACTGAAACTCCTTCTCTTTGTAAGGCAAAGCCACAGTTAACCAAAAATCATCAACGGCGTCAGTTAAGAATAAAACTTCAACATCCTTAGTTAAAAAAACTTCAAGCTGTGGTGAAGATTTTATTTTTTCAACTGATTCACCACTTAAGAAAAATATTTTATCCTGATTTGCTTTGCAGCGTTCTAAATATTGATCTAATGAGATTAATTTATCTGGAGATTTTGAAGAATAAAAACGGCAAAGTTCTAAAATATTTTCACGATTATCAGAAGATTCACAAAGTCCTTCTTTTAAAACGGCACCAAAATTATTCCAGAATCTCAAATATTCTGTCTCGTCTTTAGAGGCTTGTTTCTTAAGCTCAGAAAGCACTTTCTTTACAACTGATTTTTTAATTTTTTCAATTACTAAATTATGTTGCAAAGTTTCACGGCTAATATTTAGTGGCAAATCATCAGAATCAATAAGACCGCGAAGGAAGCGTAAGTAAGCAGGAACTAAGTTTAAATCTTCACTGATGAAAACTTTTTTAGCATAAAGTTTTACTGAAGTTTTGCGATCAGGATGAAACAAGTCAAAAGGTTTCATTGATGGAATAAAGAGAAGATTAGTATAGTTTATAACTCCCTCTGCTTTGTTATGAACCGTCATGAAAGGCTCACCTGGTAAGTGTGAAATATGTTTAAAGAAATCTTGATATTGTTCTTTTGTAATTTCTGCGGCAGGGCGAGTCCAAAGGGCTGAAGCTGAGTTTAGAGTTTCAACTTTTGCGCCACTTTCTAAATTTTCAGGAATGAAATCAATTTTAATATTGATGTGATCAGAATAAGTTTGCACAACATGTTTAATGTGAAAACGATCAAGAAAATCATCAGCATCTTGTTTTAAGTGAAGTATGATTTTTGTGCCGCGTGAAGAATTTTCTTCACCCTCAGAAACCTTGAAATTAGAGCTTCCATCAGATTCCCAAATGTGAGATTTTTCATCGTCAAATTTTCGTGAGGATACGCTAACTTTATCAGCGATCATAAAGCTTGAATAAAAGCCAACACCAAATTGTCCAATTAATTGAACGTCTTTTTGCTTATCTCCGGTTAATGATTTGATGAAGTTCTCGGTGCCTGATCTTGCAATTGTTCCAAGGTTTTGAATCAACTCTTCACGATTCATCCCAATGCCATTATCAGAGATAATTATAAGTCTTTCAGCCTTGTTAGTGGTAATTGAAATTTTTAATTCTTCATTTTCGGTTAGAATTTTTGAATCTTGTGCTGCTAAATAACGTAACTTATCGCAAGCGTCCGCTGCATTTGAAATCAATTCACGCAAAGCAACGTCTTTATTGGTGTAAAGCGAGTTAATCATTAGATTTAAAACTTTACCAACTTCTACGTCAAAATTAAATTCTTGTGTTTTTGTAGTCATTTTTTCTTTGTAATATTTGTTTGGGGTAAGTAATAACTAGAATTGTTAAGTGCTACATAATAACTCATTTATCATATTTCAATATGAAAAAATTTCTAATTTTATTTTTTGTTTTTTTACTTTCTGTTGAAACTTCTTGTGTGGCACAAGATACGCGTGATCTAAGCTCTTCACCAAAAGAAGTTTATAAGGTTAATGTAAATAATAATATTAAGGTAAAAATAGGTAATGGTGGAGCGGGGCCAACTGGGGTTTTACGTTTTTTAGCTGAAGATTTTTTAAAAATTAAAGATGCTAATTATTCAATTGCATGGTATCAGGATATTAGCCCAAACACTTTAAAACAATTGCAAAACGGCACAATTGACATTGCCTTAGTTTATGAAAAAGAACAAGGTTACAAGGCGGTTAATGAAGGATATGCCACTAATTGGACACCAATTTTTAATGATCATTTTTTAATTGTTGGTCCAAAAAGCAATCCTGCTGGTTTAAGTGCCAGAGACTTAGCGCAAGAGGCGTTTGAAAAAATTGCTGCTGCTGGAGAAAAAAATTTAGAAGCAATTTTCTTATCGCGTGATGATAATTCTGGCACTAATGTTAAAGAGCAATCAATTTGGAATTTAGTGGGAATTTCTCCTTGGAAAAGTGAGAAATCATGGTATGTAAAATCACATGTTTTTCCTAAAGATGCCCTCTTGCAAGCTGATAAGGAAGAGCTTTATGTTCTTACGGATTTTGGCACTTGGCTTTCAAATAGTAAAGAATTGCGCAATTTAAAAATTTATGTGAGAGGTGGAGAAACACTTGTAAATCCTTGTTTTGCGCTCACAGGAATTAAGCCAAATAAAGAGACTATGGATTTTCTCAATTATTTAAAAAGTGATAGAGGGCAATATATGATTTCAACTTTTGGTAAGGATAAATTTGGTGGCTTTGCTTTATTCACGCCGGCGGTACAAATGGATTTTTAAAACTTCCTTTTCAACAATTCATCAAAATCTTCACTCATCTTAACACCAAGTTCCTCAAGTGAAGTCACGCCAAATTCCTTAATTCCACAAGGCACGATATTATCAAAAGCCTGTAAATTAGGGGCAATATTGATGGCGATGCCATGATAAGTAACCCATTTTTTGACTTTAATTCCAATAGCGCCGATCTTTTTTTCGCCATCTTTAGTTTCAACCCAAATGCCAACTCGCCCTTTTCTAATTTCGCCTTTAATTCCAAGCTCCGCAAGACAAGAAATCATCCAGTTTTCTAAAAACTCAACGAACTTGGCAATATCAGGTGATGCTGGTGCAAAAAATTTCTTTAAATCAAGCATAACATAAATAATTTTCATTCCGGGACCGTGATAGGTGTACTTTCCACCGCGATTGGTTTTAAAAACTGGAATATCAGTTTTATTAAGTAAATCCTCATCTTTTGCGCTTATTCCTGCTGTATAAACAGGCTTATGCTCAAGTGCCCATATTAAAGGCTTCGCCTCACCATTAATGATTTTCTCAACACGGTTTTCCATGAATTTAAGAGCATCTTCAAAGTAAATTGGATCTTTACTGATTAGCCATTCAATTTCCATTTTTTTGTCCCTTATTTTGTCTATACCAAAACTATAAATATCATGACGACACTAGGGTGGTGTTATATCTTGTGTTGATTCTTTTTTTCCAGTTTTTTCTGCATTTTTTTCTCCAGAAACATCTGGGCTTGGTTTTTTTTCACCCGCTGTTATATCTAAGAAAAGTTGGGCAGTAACTTCGCTTTTAGCAGATTCCTCAACAGTATCTTCAACAGTTTTTC
The DNA here is from genome assembly GCA_018969185.1 of Rickettsiales bacterium. Classification (GTDB taxonomy): domain Bacteria; phylum Pseudomonadota; class Alphaproteobacteria; order Rickettsiales; family UBA1997; genus UBA2645. The sequence continues at coordinate 70,435 of JAGWYT010000001.1, forward strand.
TTTTTGGTGGACTTGCCATAAAGTTACGCACATCAAGATATGCAATTTTAGATCTTTCTACTGAATTGTGTAAGATTTTTTCTAACTCATCTATAAATTCTTCTTTTCTTTTGTTTTTATCTTCTTCTGATACCGGTTCAAATTCAAATAATAACTTACTAAAAGATTCTTGTTTTACAAAGTTGTCAATAAAATCACGAGATAGCTTTTTTGCTATATTTTGATTCAATGATTTTTCTAATCCTTCTATTGCCTCTGAAGCAAACGTTCCAAATATTCTAAAATGTCTTTCTATTAAAGATGTGGCAACCCTACGCATCGTGGCAGGCTTAAATTCATCATCAATATATTGAAATTCTTCATGTTTTTCAAAAGAAGCATATTTTAAATCAAAAATTTTACAAAAATTACTTGAAAACTCTTCAATGACACCTTCTCCAATTTCAGTGGAAGACTCTTTTATTCCAACCTCTTCTGTTCTTTTCTCTTCTATTATTGTTTTTTCTATTTTTTCTTCAACGCGACTTTTAAATTTTTCTAAATTATCTATTTTCTCAGATTTTTTTTCAGCTTCTTCTCTGCTTTTCAATTCAGATATTTGGTTTTCCAATTCTGACAATATTGCTTCATCACGATATTTCTCAACCAACTTTGTAATATAATCAATAGCTTCACCCTCATCTTTTCCTTTTGTGTAACCACCGCTTATTTCTTCTGACCTAAAAAACGAAGCATATTCTTCTGAATTTATTGTTTCTAGAAAATTATTAGCAATATAACAAATATGAGAATTTATTTTTCTTAAATCATTGGTTTTTATTAGTCTATTAATAGCGTCTAATTTGCCTTCTTCTAAGCTTTCAAAAGATTTAATAAAATCTCTTCTTCTATCATCACAAGTTTCATAGCCTGAAGATTCTATTCCTTCCTTTCCAAGTGCAATATTAAATTTATTTTCAACCATTTTTGGTAAATTTCTTGCTCTGGCTATTGGAGGGATTGCATTTACAAAACACATTACAAGAGCAACATAAGCTGTGACATGATCTGCTTGATGTGAACCAAATGCTGTATCAGGTCTTCTATCAGTTCTGGCTGAATATTTTGATGATAGATCATCATCTAATTCATAAGTAACGTATTTAGTCTTTTGGTTAGGGAGGGTTCTTCCTTTTTTTATAGCAAGATCCTCAATGTATTCTATATATCTTTTAGTTTCAGAATCAACTGTAGAACTACTTTTCTTTTTTCCGATAATGGCATTAAATAAACTATCTGTGTCTTCACATCCATATCTTGTTTTTAAATTCTTATATGAAGATCCAACAACGTAGTCATTCATTGCGTAAATTTCTTTTATTTCGCGAATTCCTTGTATTTTTTCTTCTGTAGTTTCTGGTGGTAGAGTTAAATCTTTAAATGAATTTCTAAGCGTTAGATTATCTGCTTCTAACTTTAGTAATTCATCACAATAACGGCTTTTAGGTCCTGGAATTGTTTTTGTTTTAGTATAATCCTTAAGAAGTGGATCTTTTTTTTCTGCCGCAATAGCTAAACACCTAGCAAGTAGTGCACTTTCTTTTATAAGAATATCCTTTTTAGCCATTTCATCCTCTTCAGGATTATTTCCAGGAAAAAGGATTTCTTGAGAAACTTCACTTTTTCCTTTCGTTTCAACTTCTTCAGCTTGCGATTTAAATCTATTAACTATTTTCAATTCGTCATTTATCAACACACGAAAATTTTCAAAGATTTTTGAACTTTCTATGAGGACCTCATTATTTATCATCATGGGAAGATCATAGTAATCACTTGTTGAATCTCTTTGAGGTATAAGACCAATTTCTTGTGAAATGGATCTTAAACTTGTTAAAGAACCACATTTTTCTCTGTATTCATTAAGTAGGTCGTTAAGTTTTGATTTTAGACTAACTTCTTCTCTTGAGGTGCTTGATAAAATTGCGGGTTTATCAGGTATTGTTATAATCAATTGTGAGAGGTTTTCAATAATTGTAGTCATTAGCTCCAAGCCACTGCTCGAGTTTTCCGCTGAAATAATTGCAGTATTTAGTAATGCACTATCTCCACTTTCCATAAGTTTTCCAGAACTGTTGTGTTTAACAACAAATCTGATACCCTTCATAGGCTCATCCTCATCATCTTTAGTTTCATCAGTTGAGAAAACATATTTTGTGCTAAAGTTCTCAACATTTCCCTTTTCAGCATAAAAGGCGTGGATGCTTGAAGCAGTTGATATTTCGCTAATTTCTGATTTGACGCTTTCTGAGTCTCTTTTTTCTAAAGGATGTTCATCATCAGAAGAAGACCCAGAAGAAGATCCTGTAGTTAAATGTTCTTGTCTTTTTGTTGATTCTCTATAAATTAGTCTCTTTGAATCGCTACTCCTATCCATACCTAATGTTTAATATATTTGTTTAATAAATGAGATCTACAGGAAATAAGAAAGAACTTAAGCGCGGCAGAAGCAATGACAGATTAAAACCTGAACCAAGTCTTACTTTTACAACTGTTGCACAAGATATTGTTAGAGAAATTCTTGATCAAGAATTTGCTGGAAAGGGTGAGGTTGATTCTGATTCTAGTCCCAAAAGAGAACAATTTGGGAAGCATCTTAAAATGATAACTGCTCACCTAAAAAATACATTTGGAGATGTTACATTTCCTGAAAGAGTTTTGGATCCTAAGGAAAGAATTCTTGTTATGGATGTAGCAAATCATGCTATGAAGCTTAGTGATATGTCAGGCGATGATTCTGTTTTTATTCAATATTCTAGATCAAAGAATCCATTTCTTGAATTTGTTTGTAAAGCGGCTATGGGAAAAGATGAATTTATTGATAATTTTATATCTAAAAACAATATTCATTTCAGTGGTGAAGCAGAGCGTGAGTACTATAAAGAGTTTTTCAAGAGGTCAAGTAAAGAATTAATTACTGAATTAACAAAAAATTATATTGTGGATAACAAAGATTTCCATACAAGTTTGGTTGTTTATGATTCAGAGGCTAAACAAATAGAACCTGGTTTAGATGGTGATAATTTTATAAAGCTACATTCTACAATATGTGGCTTATATAGAAATTCTTTTGAAAGTCAGTTTTCTGCAAAGGCAACGGTGGATGACAACAGAGATGTTACTACAATTAGAGGTGCAAGCAAAGGAGGAACTTCAAGCACAGAAAACACTCCAGACAGAAAATCTGTTAAGCGTGAAGAGGATGATAAAGAAATTGGCGCTAAAAAAGTAGCGTTTAGTTCAGATGCTGTAAGTGTAATGGAACAAAGTTTGAAGCCTGTTAAAGATATAACACCACCATCTATTTTTATGTTCCCAGATGGTTCAAGTGTAATGGGAAGTCAAGAACATGGTGGTTTAGGTGGTTAAATAATAATTTATTATGATCGGTAAACTCAAAGGTTTAATAGATTCAATTACTGAAGACAAGTGCATAATTGATGTTAATGGTGTTGGCTATGTGGTTTTTTTGTCACAAAAAACGGCAGAATTTTTAAAACAAATTCCCAAAGAAAAAGAAGTTTCTTTGATTATTGAAACTGCGGTGAAAGAAGATGCGATCGAGCTTTACGGCTTTATTTCTGAAATTGAAAAAATCTGGTTTTTAGAATTAACCAAAGTGCAAGGCGTTGGTAATAAAATGGGGCAGAAAATTTTAAGTGCCTTAGTAATTGAAGATTTGGCAAAAGCGTTAATTTCTTCTGATTTGAAAGCCTTCTCACAAATTTCAGGAATTGGTCCGAAGCTTGCATCACGCATTACAACTGAGTTGAAAGATAGTCCAAAAAAACTTGGTATTGATCTTGGATTTGATGTTAAGCAAACAAAAAATATCACAGAAATTTCAAATAATAAAATTGCCTCTGATGCGCTTTCAGCACTAGAAAATCTTGGTTATAAGAAGCATGATTGTTTGAAAGTAATTAATTTCTTAATTGAAGGAAATTCCAAAATTACTTTAGAGAATTTAATTACTTCTTCTTTGAGAGAATTAAGTAAGAATAAGTTTAATTAGTTGTCGAAAATATCTTATCCGCTGGTTGAGCGAAGTCGAAACCAAGGATAAGATGTTTTCTCAGCTTTTCTTGGTTTCGACTTCGCGGGAACCAGCGAAAAGCTTAAACTAAATTAAAAAATAGAAATATTTTTATAATGTCAAAAAACGAAAATTTAAATCCAGTTAAATTAGAAGAAGAGCGTAATGACAATATTTTACGCCCAAGTTTTTTGCATGATTTTTTGGGACAAGAAAAGTTAAAAGAAAATCTTAAAGTTTTTATTGATGCGGCTAAAGGGCGTGGTGATGTTTTAGATCACGCCTTATTTTATGGACCTCCCGGACTTGGTAAAACAACATTAGCGCAAATTATTTCTCATGAAATGGGAGTTGGTTTTAAAGGAACGGCAGGCCCGGTAATTTCAAAATCAGGAGATTTAGCGGCAATTTTAACTAACTTGCAGCAAGGTGATGTTTTGTTCATCGATGAAATTCATCGCTTAAATAAAAATGTTGAGGAAGTGCTTTATTCGGCAATGGAAGACTTCAAGCTTGATATTATTATTGGTGAAGGTCCGGCAGCGCGCGCCATTAAAATTGATTTGCCAAAATTTACTTTAGTTGGTGCAACAACTCGCGTTGGATTAATTGCAAATCCATTAAAAGATCGTTTTGGAATTCCGCTTCGCATTAATTTTTATAGCCCAAAAGAGCTTGAACAAATTGTTATTCGTGATGCAAAAATTTTGAATATTGAAATTGAAAAAGACGCCGCTTTTGAAATTGCTAAAAGGTCACGTGGAACACCAAGAATTGCCATTCGCCTCTTAAAAAGAGTGCGTGATTTTGCTAATTATGAAAATGAAGAAATCATTAGTCAAAAAACTGCAGACAATGCTTTGAAGCGTTTAGAGATTGATAGAGCAGGGCTTGACGCTTCTGATTATCGCTATTTAGAATTTATTGCAAAAAATTATCGTGGGGGTCCTGTTGGAATTGAAACAATTGCTGCTGCAATTGGTGAAGAACGTGACACGGTGGAAGACACCATTGAGCCATATTTAATTCAGCAAGGCTTCGTTGAAAAAACGCCAAGAGGGCGTGTTTTAACAGAAATAGCTTTTAAGCATTTGGGATTATGAAAAATAAAAAAATTCTTCTAATCATTACTGGTTCAATTGCAGCCTATAAAGCAATGGATTTAGTGCGTTTGTTAAAGAAAAAATCTTTTGATGTTACTTGTGTTTTAACAAAATCTGCTGAGCAATTTATCACGCCGCTTCTTGCCTCAAGCCTTTCAGGAAATAAAACTTACAATGAACTTTTTGCCACAGAAGATCACACAGGAATTGATCATATCAAACTTTCTCGTGAAGCAGATTTAATAGTTGTGGCGCCAGCAACGGCGGATTTTATGGCTAAAATGGCAAATGGTTTTGCCGATGATTTAGCTTCAAATGTTATTTTGGCTTCTAATAAAAAAATCATGATTGCGCCAGCAATGAATGAAAAAATGTGGCAAAATAAACAAACAGAAAAAAATCTAATTAAGCTTGTTGAGTCAGGAATATCAATAGTTGAGCCCGAGTCAGATATATTGGCTTGTGGTGAAATTGGTATTGGAAAAATGGCAAGCCCAGAAAGAATTTGTGATAAAATTAATGAATTTTTTGAAAATAAAAATCTTCTTTTAGGTAAGAAAATTTTAATTACTGGTGGCGCAACCTTTGAACCAATTGATCCGGTAAGATTTATTGGAAATCGTTCTTCAGGAAAGCAAGCAATTGCTTTAGCAAAAGTTTTTAGCGAAATGGGTGCAGATGTAACTTTAGTTGCGGCGAATATTCGTGAGATTATTCCACTTAAGAAAGAAAAAATAATTAATGTTAAAACAGCCGATGAGATGTTCTCAGCGGTAAAAGATAGTCTGAAGAAACAAGACGTGTTCATTGCTTGCGCCGCAGTTGCTGATTTTAAAGTTAAAAAAATGGTGAAAGAAAAAATAAAAAAAACTGCTCTGAAAAATTTGAAATTAGAGTTAGTGCAAAATCCTGATATTTTGGAATTTGTAGGGCATAGTAAAAGCCGTCCTCAGCTTGTTATTGGCTTTGCTGCAGAAAGTACGAATATTAAAAATTATGCTAAAGAAAAATTAAAAAAGAAAAATTGTGATCTGATTGTAGCAAATGATATTGAGGGTGGAGATATTTTTGGCAGCAATAATAGCAAAGCATTTTTTATAAGTAAAAAAGCGGTTAAAGAACTTGGAAAAATAACTAAAGATGAAGTTGCGCTGATGCTTGGTTTAGAAGTGGCGAAGCTGTTGTCTTAGACAAAAAATTTACTAATCTAATAGTTTTTCTATAATATGGGAAGCTGGAAAAAGAATAGTTCCAGTCCTTACTACATAATGTTTTTATAAAAAGTAGTAATTTTGCCTAACCACTGTTTTTCATCTTTGCTGAGACCGCTTTTCAAAACATCAAAAATTCTTTGGTGATATTCTTTTAACCATTTTTTTTCTGGATAGGTCATCATTTTAAAATCGATTAGGCGGTGATCTATTGGTGCTAAGGTTAAAGTTTCAAATTGTAAAAACTTCTCATTAAACTTTTTCACTAACATCAAATTCTCAATTCTAATTCCATATTCTCCTTCTTTGTAAAATCCCGGTTCGTTAGATAAAATCATACCTGCCAAAAGTGTTTGATGCGCGTTTTTACTAATTCCACAAGGTCCTTCATGAACTGATAAAAAGCTGCCAACTCCATGTCCTGTGCCGTGATCATAATTTAAACCTGCTTGCCATAAGTGATTGCGTGCTAAGGCGTCAAGTTGCGCTCCACTTGTATTAATGGGAAATTTAGCGTGTGCTAAAGCAATATGTCCTTTCAAAACTCTGGTGAAATTTTCAATAATTTCTTTGTTTGGAGTTCCAATTGATATCGTTCTTGTAATATCAGTTGTGCCGCAGAAATCCTCACCAAAATATTGTCCACCAGAATCAATTAAATATAGCGAACCGCCATCGGACCCACTTTGAAATGGGGAATTTAAATCCTCCGGCTTCGCACTTCGTGCTTCAGCCACCTCCTTTTTCAAAGGAGGTTGGAATAGCGTAATCTTCTTATTAGTTTCTTTGTTAGAGTGATAATGAATTACAGCGCCATTTGCACCAAATCCTGAGATTGCAGCAAAGCTTTCATATAAAAATGCAGAATTATTTTTTCTAAATTCTAAGAGTTTTTTTGCAGCGGAAATTTCATCAATTTTCTTTTTATTCTTTAGAGAATTTTCAAGCCAAAATAAAAATTTTGTAACTGCTAGGCCATCGGCTTCGTGGGATTTAATTGCGCCATTAATTTCAGTTGAATTTTTTTGCGATTTTAACAAATCAATGGCGCTATTTTTCTCAATTATAGAAAAATTATTTTTTTCTAAAAGGCTGTAAATCCAGTAATTTGTAGCGTTAGGATCAATCTCAACTTTCTTTATTTTGAGTGACTCAATTCTTTGAAAGAAAGAATCAACACCAATAATTTTTACTTGTTCTAAATTTTTATTTAGACGTTTTTTATCAATAAATAATTCAACATCGCCATTTCTAAATAAAATTCCGTAGGCAAGAAGAAGCGGGTTAAATTCTATATCGGCGGCACGAATATTTAAAAGCCAACATAGATTTTCTGGCTTTGTGAGGATCATTGCATCAGATTCAAATCCTTCTAAAACTTTCTTACGTTTTGCAATTGAATCAATTCCAACAATTTTTTTACCGCAAGAAAAAACCTTAGATCTGATTACTTCAGGACGATCTTTCCAAATTTCATCAATAGGATTTTTCTCAAGAAAAATTATTTTGCTGTCTAATCTCTTTAGTGATTTAACAAAATTAAGGCTGCTTAATTTGGGGTCAATTCCAAGTGTTGTTTTCTTATCTAAATTTTCTTTAAGCCATGACAGAACTGACTTCTCAGCAATATTAATAATTTCAAATTCTCTTTTATCTAATTGTTTTTTTGCCTGCAAAACATAGCGACCATCAGTGAAGAAATAGGATTTTTTTTGAGTAAAAATAATAGTGGCGCTTGAGCCATTGAAGCCACTTATAAACTCAATTCTTTTTTCATTTTGAGGTAAATATTCTGAAAAAAATTCGTCAGAATTGGGAAGAATAAAATAATCGATTTTATTAGTTCCAAGAAGTTTTTTTAGAGAGTTGGAGCGGCTTTTAAAGACATCTTTCATAAGTTTGTTTTTTTAGTAGAGATCCTGAAACAAGTTCAGGATAACAAACCAAACTGCCATCGTCATTCTGAACTTGTTTCAGGATCTCTATACTTTTTTTAATTACAAATCTTTTTCAACAATTCAGTAGCTTCAGCTTTAGTTTTAATTGCAGCTGTTTTTGCAAGTCTAATTCCATCTTCTAATTTAAATTCAGATGTGGCGAATGTTTCAAAAATTTCACTGCCATCATAATCAAGAATCATGGTTTTTAAATTTAACAAACCATTCTCAAGATATGCGTAAACTGCAACCGGAGTTGCGCAAGAAGCACCTAGTTCTTTTAAAAAAACTCTCTCACTTTCAAGACAAATTTGAGTTTTTTGGTCATTAATTTGCTCTATTATTTTAAAAGTAACATCATCATTTTTACGTGTTTGTATGGCAAGTGAGCCTTGTCCACCAGCAGGTAACATCATTTCTGTTGAAATAACTTCTTTAGCAACATTCTTTTCAAGCCTTTGTAAACCACATATTGCAAGGATTGAAGCATCAACTTCATCTTTACTGATTTTATTTAAACGAGTATCAACATTACCACGGAAATTTACAATTTTTAAATCAGGTCTTAAACGCAGCAAAATAGCTTTTCTACGCGCTGAAGAAGTACCAACTACAGCACCTTGTGGAAGTTCTTTAAATGAATTAAATTTTTTTGAAATAAAACAATCTCTAACGTCAAATCTTCTTGTAAAAGCGGCAATAATAGTTTCTTCGCTAATGAATGGAGGCACGTCTTTTGCAGAATGAACGGCAATGTCGATTTTATTTTGTAGTAAAGCTTCTTCTAATTCTTTGATAAAAAGTCCCTTACCGCCAATTTCAGCAAGGTTACGATCTTGAATCTTGTCGCCAGAAGTTGTAAAGGAAACAATCTCAATTTGATTTTCTGTGATGTTGGTGTTTTTTAAGATAAGATTTTTAACTTCCAAAGATTGTGCCATTGCAAGATTGCTTGCTCTGGTGCCAATCCTAATTTTTTTGGAAATCAAAGACATTTATTTAAAGAAGAGTTTAATGTAAAAAGGCGACCTCAGGGGCCGCCTTTTTGCACAAATTAATTTTTAAAAAACTTAACCTTGTCTTGCTTTGAAGCGAGGATTAGTTTTGTTAATGATATAAAGACGACCTTTACGACGCACGATTTTGCAGTCTTTATGTCTTTTTTTAGCAGATTTTAACGAATTATAAATTTTCATCCTGTTTACCTATATAAATTAAAAGATTAGCTATGGTTTTTATATTTTAAACCTTACTAGCATCAGAAATTAAGAACACTTGCGAGGCAGAAATTAGGTGTCTTCTTGCGGGAATTCTACGTAAAAGATTTTATTTGTCAATGAAGGTTTTTAACACCAAAAGAAAAAGTAGGTATCACGCCGTGAGGCGTGAATAAGGATTTGATAACAGAATTAAATCAAGAAATTTCTCTCAAATTGTCTTCAATTTTTTTTACCAAATGCAGCGTATTTTCCAGCAATTCTTTATTTTCAGGAGAAGAGCTTGAAACCTGTTTTTGCAGATTTTCTTTTATTTCTGAAGTGCGATGTTTAGCTTCAATAATTACAGTTAATAATCTTTCAGCTTCTTTGTGTTTTTTTCTATAGATAAAGACAAATAATAATGTTGAGGTAAAAAATAATATTAATATTTCCACAAATCTTGATATAAAGCTGCTCCATAGCCCATTAGCAATCATTTTATCATCATATCTTAGAACTAGATAATAGGGATAGTTTTTGATTCTTTTAACTAAAATTCCATGGCGATTTTTAAATAATGAGATATCAATAATACTTATTTCTTCATCAGAATCTTGTAATTTTTGTAACATTGTTTTTATTAAATTGGCATCAACAAAAATTCCTCGTGAGAAGCCAAATGAGGTGTTGTATCCGTAAAGCACAGTTACACCTTTAAAGTTTACTAATTCAAATCCCACATTGTTATTTTGTAATGTTTTGCGGAGTGATCTTGCCAGTGCATTTATTTCAAATCCTATTGTTAATGCGCCAAGATATTTGCCGCTCGAATCAACTGCACCAACGCCTCCCGGTATCATCCATTTTTTACTTGTTGAACCAAGAACAGGATTTCCTAAATGAAATTCGTCAGGTCTATCAACTGTGAGGTGAATATAATCGCGGTTTGAAAGGTCATAAGGTTCTGTCATTACGCCATATTTTGCATCAACAGTAATTTGATGATGAGAATTTGCCCAAGAAAAAAGAGTCCAAGAGAATGCTTCGCTTAAGTCAGGGCTGGTTTTAAACTTGGAAATAATCTGGTTAATATAGGTTTTATTATTTGGATCTTTAGCAATTTGCTCATTCATATTTTTTATAATGGCAAATGTGTGTTCTACGCTGTCAATCAAGCTTGCCTCAATTCTTATTGCTTCAATTCCAAGAGCATTTTTTATTTTATCTTCTTCAATTTTAACGAGATGAACAAAGAACCAAGCTGTTAGAGCTAGAACAGAGATGGGAATAATTATGAAAATTGTGGGGACGTCGTTGAGTAACTTAGAAAATATTTCTAAATTTTTTTTCATAAGTGTGTTTTTTTAATCTAAAAAATTCCTTTAAAAAACTCGTTTTTGCAGAAAATAAAAATAACTAATCAGTTTTCAGCAGGAGGATCTTTCTAAAGAAACTCTTATCTATCAACTTCACCAAACACAATATCTTGTGTTGAAATTACTGTAACAACGTCAGCAAGCATGTGTCCCTTAACCATAAAATCTAATGCTTGAAGATGGGCAAAACCTGGTGCACGAACACGGCAACGGTGAGGTTTATTGCCACCATTTGAAATGATATAAACGCCAAATTCACCTTTTGGAGCTTCAACGCATCCGTAAGCTTCACCTTTCGGCACGTGATAACCTTCAGTAAATAATTTGAAATGATTAATCAAGCTTTCCATTGAGTGTTTCATCTCGCCTCTTTTTGGCGGAGCGATTTTAGAATCTAAAGTCATGATTGCACCTTTTGGCATTTTTTCTAAACATTGCTTGATGATCTTAATTGATTCACGCATTTCAGAAACGCGAACTAAATAACGATCATAAGAATCACCATTCTTGCCAATTGGAATGTCAAAATCTAATTCAGAATAAACTTCATAAGGTTGGCTTTTGCGTAGGTCCCAAGCAATTCCAGAACCACGAATCATTGGGCCAGAAAAACCCCAAGCTAAAGCTTCATCTTTTGAAACAACACCAATTTCAACCATTCTTTGTTTGAAGATACGATTGTCAGTTAAAAGAGTTTCAAGGTCATCAACATATTTGATGAAATTATTAGCGAAATCAAAAATTTCTTCTTCTAATTTTGCTGGCAAATCTTGATGAACACCACCCGGACGAACATAAGCAGCGTGCATTCTTGAGCCAGAAACTTTTTCATAAAAGCCCATCATTTTTTCACGTTCTTCAAACATCCAAAGAAGTGGCGTCATGGCACCAACGTCAAGAGCTTGCGTGGTAACTGCCATGATGTGATTTAGGATTCGAGTAATTTCTGAAAATAAAACACGAATATATTTTGCTCTAAGTGGAACTTCGCATCCAAGAAGCTTTTCAACAGCTAAAGCGTAAGCGTGTTCTTGACACATTGGAGATACGTAATCAAGGCGATCAAAATAAGGAATTGCTTGAGTGTAAGTTTTATATTCAATTAATTTTTCAGTACCGCGATGAAGCAAGCCAATATGTGGATCAGCGCGGGTGATAACTTCACCATCCATTTCTAAAACTAAACGCAGCACGCCGTGAGCGGCAGGGTGTTGCGGACCAAAATTTATGGTCATATTTTTAAGATCAACTTGATTAGCAGATGACATTGTTTTTTGAAAATTTGAATCTGATTTAAATGAGATTATGCATTTTTAGACCATTGGATCAAAAAAAACAAATTAAAAAAAGGATTTTTCAAATGAAAACAGATGTTATGCCTGACAAACAATTTCTTAGTTGGCTTTGCCAACTTAGAAATTGTAGATTCGGCATCCATAGTTATTTTTTATGAACTGCGGATGAATAATTTCTAGGAATCGCTTTGCAATTCTAAGAAATTATATCTCTGCAATGACGAAATCTGTTATTATTTGACAAGCTCTAGGTACTTTTTGATTATGATTAAAGTTTCTGTATCAGAATATTTCTATTAATTGCTGTTTCATAACCAAGCAGCAATGGCATCATGTTTTTTGAATGTCCAAGGCAGTTTGATTTTTCTTTTAGAACTGGAATTTTTAAATTATTTTCCGCAATTTTGGCAATAAATCTTTTAATTGCCATATCAATATTTTTTGCCTTTGGAGTGCCGTGTGGATTACTTTCTAAAAAATTTCCAAGTAAAATTGCTTTTGGATATTTTTTTGTTTCAAGCAGGATTGTTATTATTTGGTTGAAGTAACGATCAAGCCTTTCGCCATCTTCTCCCTCATCTTCTAAAAAAAGAATTTTGTTTTCGAAGTCAATTTGATTTTTAGTGCCAAAATTTCCTGCTAAAACGCTGATACAGCCACCGACTATGCTGCATTTATTGTTATTGAAAGAAATATTATTTAATTGTTTTAAATTATATTTTAGTTCTTTGGTTTTTCCAAAAAGTAAATTTATTATGGTGGAAACTGATTTTTCTGACACTTTATTTAAAGCAATTTGAGCAAGGACGGGCGCGCATATAGCAGACCAATTCCACTTTTGTTCCATAAATGTTGTAAGCGAAACTATGTCAGAAAAACCAATAAAAATTTTTTGATTTTCTGGCTTTGGCATTTTTTGTAAAAAAGGCAAAATCTCTGCGCTACCATAGCCACCGCGGGCGCACCAAATTATTTTTGATTCAGAATTTTCAACTGCATATTTAAATTCTTTGAAGCGATTAATTGCCGCAAAGCTTGGAAATTCATGATTTATAGCTTTTTTTAAAATTAATTTTTCATCAATAATTCTTGGAGTAAGACCAATTTTTTTGATAAAATTTTTTATTTTTGTGATTTCGTCTTTAGTGCAAGCGGTTGCGGGTGATATAATATCAACAACATCACCTTTTTTTAAAGCTTTAAAATTCATAGGATTTTTTGATTTACATAAATAATCTGTAACCTAGAATTAACGATCCGAATTAATTTCCAATTAAAATTTTTTAAAAAAAGATTATGAAAGATAAAGTTATTATCTTTGACACAACTTTGCGTGATGGTGAGCAAGCTCCCGGAGCTACGATGAATTTGGAAGAAAAATTACTGATTGCGAAGAACTTAGAAAAAATGGGCGTTGATGTAATTGAAGCTGGGTTTCCGGCTGCGTCAAATGGTGATTTTGAAGCGGTTAATAGAATTGCTAAAACTATTAAAAATTCAGTTGTATGTGGTTTAGCGCGCGCTAAAAAATCTGACATTGAAAGAACTGCGGAAGCTGTGAAGCCAGCAGCAAAGCCAAGAATTCACACTTTTCTTGCCACAAGCAAAATCCACATGCAATATAAGTTGAAAATGGACGAAGCACAAGTTTTAAATGCCATTACAGAAAGCGTTTCTTTAGCGCGTGGCTTATGTCCGGAAGTTGATTGGTCGCCAGAAGATGCAACACGTTCAGAACATGATTTCTTATTTAAAGCAATTGAAACTGCAATTAAGGCTGGAGCTAATACTATCAACATCCCGGACACTGTTGGTTATACAACTCCTGAAGAATATTTTGCCTTAATTTCAGCAATAAAAAATAATGTTTCTAACATTGATAAGGCAATAATTTCATCGCATTGTCATAATGATTTAGGCATGGCGGTGGCAAATTCTTTAGCAGCAATGAGAGCTGGTGCCAGACAAATTGAATGCACAATTAATGGTATTGGTGAACGGGCAGGCAACGCTGCTTTAGAAGAAATTGTTATGGCAATTAAAACACGCGGTGATTTTTATGGTGTTGAAACAGGCGTTGACACCACAATGATTACCAGAATTTCAAAATTAGTTTCAAGCATTACAGGTTTTCCAGTGCAATATAATAAGGCGATTGTTGGCGCTAACGCCTTTGCTCATGAAAGTGGAATTCATCAAGATGGAATTTTGAAAAATCGCGAGACTTATGAAATTATGACTCCAGAGTCAGTTGGTTTAGAAAAATCTTCTTTGGTTTTAGGAAAATTATCTGGGCGCGCTGCTTTCAAGGATCGCTTAAAAGAAATTGGTTATGATTTAAGTGAAGAGACTTTGGCGGAAGCTTTCAAGAAATTTAAGGATTTAGCGGACAAAAAGAAAGAAATTCTTGATGAAGACATTATCTCTTTAGTTGATGATTCGTTGATTAATCAAGGTTCGCGTTATCAGCTAATTGATTTGGACGTTAAATGTGGTGCGGCTAAGGATGCAAAAATTTCAATTAAAATAAAAATTGACAATGAGGAGAAAAATGCTAATTTTTCTTCGAAGGATGGTCCGGTGGATGCAATTTTTGGTGCCATCAAGTCTTTAATACCGCATAATGCTACGCTAGAACTATATCAGCTTCACGGCGTAACAGAAGGAACAGATGCTCAAGCAACTGCAACTGTAAGATTAAGGCAAAATAACAGAACTTTTAGTGCTAATGGTTCAGATACTGATGTGCTTGTGGCATCAGCTTTGGCCTACATAAATTGTTTAGACAAAATTAAATAAATAATCTTTAAATCTTGGAGTCATATGTTTTCAAAGTTTTTTTCATTCTCATCAAAAGATATCGCAATTGATCTTGGAACAGCAAATACGCTTGTTTATGTGCGCAATCAAGGTGTGGTTTTAAATGAACCTTCAGTTGTGGCATTAATCAACGAAAATGGTAAAACAATTCCATGTGCTTTCGGCGCTACTGCTAAAATGATGCTTGGTAGAACTCCAGCAAAGATTGATGCAATTCGTCCTCTAAAAGACGGTGTTATCGCTGATTTTAAAATTGCTGCGGAAATGATTAAACACTTTATTCGTGAAGTTAATCAAACTAGAAGTTGGTTAGGTCCTTTGGTTATTATTTGCGTTCCTTCAGGTTCAACTCCAGTTGAAAGAAGAGCGATTCAAGATGCGGCAGAAGGAGCTGGTGCAAATGAAGTTTATCTAATTGAAGAACCAATGGCAGCAGCAATTGGTGCTAACTTACCAGTTACAGAACCTACAGGCTCAATGATTGTTGATATTGGTGGTGGTACAACGGAAGTTGGTATTCTTTCTCTTGGTGGTATTGTTTATTCAAGATCAGTACGTGTTGGTGGTGATAAAATGGATGATGCAATTATTTCTTATATCAGAAGATATCACAATTTATTAATTGGTGAATCAAGTGCAGAAAGAATTAAGAAAACTATTGGTGCAGCATGTGCACCTTTGGAAGGTGATGGTGCAACAATTGAAGTTAAGGGAAGGGATTTATCAAGTGGTATTCCAAAAGAAATGGTTCTAACTGAAAGACAAATAGCAGAAAGTTTGATGGAACCAGTTGAACAAATTATTGATGCGGTGAAAGTTGCCCTTGAATGTACTCCTCCAGAGCTTTCTTCAGATATTGTTGAAAAAGGAATTGTACTTTCTGGTGGTGGTGCATGTTTAAAAAATCTTGACCTTGTTATTAGACAAGCAACTGGTCTTCCAGTTTTTGTTGCAGAAGATCCACTTCTTTGCGTGGTTAATGGCTGTGGTAAAGTGCTTGAAAATATTAAGATGTTTCGCGCTACATTATTTAGACAAGATTAATAGACTCTTGCCTTTGTTTGAGTATGAAGCATTATTTGCATTTCAGCAAGTCAAATACACATTATAGCTTAAGTCATGATTTTACTTCGGTTTTTAAAAGAATCGAATTTCCTTTCTTCTGTTTTCTTTGTCTTGTTTTTATTGTTACTTCAAAAATAAATAAGGATTTTTCAAGATCAGTTTCTGGTAGTTTTATTGGTATATCAATGCCAATCACTAAATTTGCGGCCTTGCCGTTTAATACGGCGATTAATCTTTTAACCAATTTTCAAGAATTAATTGAAGCTAAAAAAAATAACGAAGTTTTAAAAGCAGAGAATGAAAAGCTAAAATCATTTTATATTAACGCGGTGAATATTGGACGTGAGAATAAAGAGCTGAAACAGACATTGCAATTTATCACAACAAAAAGTTCTAGTTACAAAGTAGGGCATATTATTGGCAGAACTCATCAAATATTTAATCAGGCTGTTTATATTGATATAGGCAAGAATCGCGATGTTAAAGAAGGTTCAATTGTTTCAGGAAATCGTGGTGTGATTGGTAGAATTTCAGAAGTATTTGATGATAAATCACGCCTGTTACTTGTTACTGACGCTAATTCACGAATTCCAATTATTACTTCTAAAGCTAGAGTTCGCGGTATTTTAGCTGGTAATAACAGTTCAACTATGGAAATTTTATATTTGCAAAAAAATCATGCGATTAGACCCGGAGATTTTGTATTTACTTCAGGGGATGGTGACACTTTACCAGCAGGAATTTTGATTGGTATAGTGAAGAGAGTTGATAAAGGCTATGCCGCAGTTGAGATGGTCGAAAACATTAATAATGCGGATATTATTACGGTGATGGATTATTGAGAATAAAAAATGTCATCCCAATAGGGAGATCACTGCCTCTGGCGGGGGACTAACCAAGGTTTGGCCTATGCGTAAGTATTTAATTTATTAATATTTTTTACTTTTTACTTACGTGTCATCCTGAGCCTTAGAATTTGTTTTACAAATTCTTGGCGAAGGATCTCATGTGTTTTGAGTTTTTTTTAAATTTGCAAAAAGAATTTTGTTTAAAGTTGCATGAGATCCTTCTCTCACAGTCACTAGAAGTGACTGTAGAGCTCAGAATGACAGTGTAATGAATTTAATTTTTAATAAGAATTAAATTTAGTTTATTTTTTAGGATTCGTTCAAAACAAACTCAGAACAAATCCCATTATTTCGTTAACATAAACCGCCTTCTGGCGGTTCATAAACATAGCTCCAGCTTCGTTGGGGGTAATTGACCCTTGATTTTACGAAGTAAAATCAAGTATCTTATGCGTTTTAGGGAAGAGATCCTATTTCAAGGATGACGCGATTTGATTCTTATTACTTCTTCATTTCACGCATCATAAATGGCATTTGAGAGATGGTGAAAATTATTGAGATGGGTAAAATGCCAAATACTTTGAACTGAACCCAAAAGTCAGTTGGGAAACTTCTCCAGATTATTTCATTTAGTAAAGCTAAGAATACGAAGAATAAGGCCCAGCGTAAGGAAAGCTTTAGCCACGCGGAATTGGACATTTTAATTTCTGTGCCAAGTAAATAGGAAATAAGCGGTTTCTTGGTAAAATATCCGTAAAATAAAATAGCAGCAAAAACCAAATTGATGATTGTTGGT
Organism: Rickettsiales bacterium; assembly: GCA_018969185.1. Classification (GTDB taxonomy): domain Bacteria; phylum Pseudomonadota; class Alphaproteobacteria; order Rickettsiales; family UBA1997; genus UBA2645. The sequence continues at coordinate 88,157 of JAGWYT010000001.1, forward strand.
TTAATTTTGATAAAGTTTTCATCTTTAAAAATTATTGTCAATCCACCAAAAGTTCCTAAAATTAACCCTGAAAATAGAGCCATTTTAGAAATATGTTTGGTTAGAATATATGATATGATTAAAGAGATGAAGGTTGAGATGAGTAAGCAGATTGTGGCAAATAAAAGAGGATTTTCGCCTTTATTTAATTTATAAGCTACGAAGAAAATGGCTAAAGGTGCATAGTCGCACAATATTTTTGATAGTGCTTCTTTATTCTTAATCACAGGATAATTTTACTTTTAAAGTGGAAGTTTTTTTATTGATATCAACTATAGTGATATTGTATTTAACATCACTTTTAAGTTTTGGAAGACTAGGGCCGGTTGCTTGATTTGTATTCATTACATCCATGATATTGATTTTCTTGGTTTCTCCAATTTTCATACCCATAATATTTTTTTCTATAACGGTATCAATCTTACTGCCAATAGTGAATTTTTTATTTTTCTCTGTGTAAAGTTTTTTATCATTATTATAAATGCTGTAATCTGTTATAACTTCGTCACCACATTCTATAATAACATCTCCCATTTTAGTATTTTCTGCCGCAACTTTTTTAGCAGCGCCAACATTGGTGATAATAAATTTACTTTTACTTCCAGCTTCATGTAAATTTTTTTCGATCTTGTCCTTAGATAGTCTATTTCTAAGGCTGTCAGGGTTTTTCTTATCGGAAAATAAGGCAAGATAAAGAATTACTGCAATGGCGCCAATTTTTACTAATGGATTTTTTAATATTTCATTTGTTAGCATAATTTAAACTCTTCTTCGCTTATCGCGCCGTGACGTAGAATTTTTATTTCTCCATTTATAATTTTGACAACGGTTGAAATATCATTATTTCCTATCACACCGCCATCAATTATTAGACTTAGTTTTGAATTTAAAAAATATTTTTCAACATCTTTAGAGTTTATTGCTGGTTTTTCATTTGATAAATTAGCGCTGGTAACGGCTAAAATGCCGTTAAAAATTATCATTAATTTATTAATAAATTCACGATCAACAATTCTAAACCCTAAATAATCATCTTGATTATTTAGATTATGAGCAAGATTTTCTGAGGATTGCGGGCCTTTTTGCAAGACAAGAGTTAATGCTCCTGGTAAAAATTTATTAGCAATTTTTTTAGCTAATTCATCAAATAAAAAAATCTTTTCTGCAACTTCAATATTTCTAACAAAGATGGCGATTGGTTTTTCTGTCTGACGTTTTTTTATTTCATATAATTTCTCAACAGCATTTGTATTGGAAGCGTCACAAGCAATTCCGTAAACCGTGTCTGTTGCAAAGGCAATAACATCGCCATTTTTTAAGGCGTTACAGGCAATTTCAACAGCATCTAATTTTTTTTCTGATATTATTTTAACCATGATTTTATTGGTTCAAATGACTTACGATGAAATTCACAAATGCCGAATTTTTTAATTTGATCAAGATGAAATTTTGTTCCATATCCAGCATTTTTATCAAAGCTATAATGAGTAAATTTTTGATGCAAATCAAGCATTATTTGATCACGTGTTTCTTTCGCAATGATTGAAGCGGCAGCAATTGAAAGGCTTTTTTGATCGCCTTTTACTATGGGTAATATTTCAACAATAGCATCTTGTTTAGAAAATGGAGCAAAATTTCCATCAACTAAAATAACTTGTGGTGAAATTTTATATTTGTTGCATAAGTCTTGATAGGCAAGAAGCATGGCGAGTTTCGTTGCTTGTAAAATATTGATTTCATCTATTTTTTTTTCATCAACTATACCGATGCCAAATTTTGATTTTTCTTTTAATTCGTCAAATATTTTGAGGCGTAATTTTTTTGATATTTTTTTCGAATCATTAATGCTATGTGGAAAATCATTGTGATCTAATATAGCGCAAGCAGCAACAACTGGTCCAGCAAGTGGTCCTCTTCCGGCCTCGTCAATACCTGCTACAACAAGGCTTTTATATTGATTTTCAATTAGGAAATTTGGGTAATTTTTCACCTCTTGCATTTAAATAGGATTTTGATTTAATTTCTCTTACAGAAAATACTCATTCATAAAAACTTAATTAATATAGAATATGTCGCTCTTAAATAAAGATAATTTTGAAAGTCAATCTTTCGTGAAACCAATAATGATTGTTGTTGCTGTTCTTCTTATTGTTGGAGGAGCTTACTCTCTGTTTGGTAGTAAATCTAAGGAATCTAAAAATGAAAATGCTGCTGAAGTTAATTCAAGCGGTCTTGATCCTGATATGAAAGTAAAGAACGTTGCTGATGTTGAAAAAGTAATGGCAAAATGGATTGAGGCAAATCCTAAAGCAATCATTGATTCAGTTGCTAATATGCAAAAAAAGGCAATGGAAGATCAACAAAAAGACTCACAAAAAAATATTATTGATAAAAAAGCTGACCTTGAAAGTGAAAGCTCTCCATCAGTTTCCCCATCTGGCTATGATGTAACTATTGTTGAATTTTTTGATTATTCATGCGGTTATTGCAAAAAAGCCCAAGCTACTGTGGAAACTCTTTTAAAGGATGATAATAAAGTTAGAGTTATTTTTAAGGAATTTCCTATCCTTGGACAAGCTTCAGTTGAAATGTCGCAAGTTGCAATTGCGGTTCATTTAATTGACAAAAATGCTTACAGAAAATTCCACGAAGCTATGATGAAATCAAGTGGCAGAGGTAAAGCTGAAGCAATTAAAGTTGCTAAATCTGTTGGTGTTGATTCTGCTAAATTAGAAGCAACTTTGAAAAATGATCAAGCAAAAATTGATAAGATTTTACAAGATAATTCTGAATTAGGTCATGCAATTGGTATTAATGGAACTCCAGGTTTTGTGATTGGAGAAGAGTTAATTCCAGGTGCAATTGATGTAAATTCTTTCAAAGAAAAAATTTCTGCTTTAAGAAATAAAAAATAATTTTTAAACCTCCTCTCGACAATAAAAAGAGAGGAGGTTCTTCCCCTATGATAATTAACACCTCTCCTGATTTTAATTTTCTTTCTTTAAAACAAAAATCTGTTATAGAATCTTTTGAAAAAGGCGAAAATATTTTAATTACAGGAGGCGCTGGTACAGGAAAATCCTATCTTCTCAACTTTCTCAAAAGAAATTATTCTGCACTCGGCTTTGAAGTAACAGCAAGCACTGGCGTTGCAGCCGTGAATATTGGAGGATCAACAATTCATTCATGGTCTGGCATTGGTTTTGCTAATATGCCGGTTGATAGAATTGTCGAAAATCTTTTTAGTGCCAAATTTAGCAAGGTTCGGGCACGTATTAGAAAAACAAAAATTTTAGCAATTGATGAAGTTTCAATGATCTCATCTAATATTTTTGATATTCTTGATTCAGTGTTACGTGCTGTTCGAAATAATGATAAAGTGATGGGAGGCTTACAGATTGTTCTATTCGGTGACTTCTTACAATTGCCGCCAATCTCAAGGGATAATTCAGCTTTTGATTTTTGCTTTAACTCTAAAGCTTTTCAAGAATTGAATTTGAAGACTTTTGTTTTAGAACAAGTTTTTCGTCAGAATGATGAAAAATTTGTGAAGGTTTTAAATAATTTACGTTTAGGTTTGATTGATGAAGAAGATAGAGAAATACTGACTTCAAGGCTTAAAGCAAAAGATCAAATAGCCGCAATAAAACCAACAATTTTAACAACGCATAATTATAAAGTTGAAAAAATTAATGATTATGAATTGAAAAAAATTCCTCATAGCGAAGTTGTTTATAATGCAAATTATTTTGGTTCAAAAGATAAAATTGAATTTTTGAAGAAAAATTGTTTAGCGCCGGAAACTTTGAAATTAAAGGTTGGCGCTCAAGTGATGATGATAAAAAATACTTATCAAAAAGATGGAATTATTAATGGATCGCTTGGTGTTGTAAAAGAGTTTTCAGCGAAAAAAAATTATCCCGTTGTGGAATTTGCTAATGGTAAAATAATTACTATCAGCCCTGAAGAATGGCTGCTTGAAAAATATGATGAACAAAAAAAAGAATTAATTTCTGAAGCAGGACTTGAACAAATTCCGCTTATTTTATCATGGGCAATGACAATTCACAAATCGCAAGGATTAACTTTAGATAAAATTTCTTGTGATTTATCAGATAGCTTCAGCCCCGGACAGGTCTATGTTGCCTTATCAAGAGCCAGATCTTTGAGTGGTGTTTTTATTGAATCAATTAATTTTGCAAAGATTAATTCTAATCGCGATGCAGTTAAGTTTTATCAAAATTTGTAAATGAAATTTTATCATAGATTATCGCAAAATTCACAAGGCATATTTTTTATAATTCTTGCCTGTTTTTTGGCTTCAGTGTTGATAGCATTGGTGCGCTACTTATCAGAAAATTTCCACATTCTTTTTATTGTGATGGTGCGCAATTTTTTTGGTCTTTTGTTTTTTTTGCCGCAAATTTTAATTGATTATAAAAGTGTTTTTAAAACTTCGAAATTGAAGTTGCATATTTTTCGAGGGACAAATGGTCTTGCATCAATGATGATATGGTTTCACGTTGTAACTGTTTTGCCATTGTCAGAAGCGGTTTCAATTAGTTTTATCATTCCAATTATTACCACTTTGGTGGCGATGATTTATCTTAAAGAAAAAGTCACATCAAAAAATTGGATTGGCTGTTTTGTTGGTTTTGTGGGAATTTTGATAATTCTTCGCCCTGGATTTAAAGAATTTAATAACGCTTATTTTTATTCTTTTGCTTCAGTGATTTTATGGGTTATTTCAAATATTATCATAAAAGTAATGACTAAAACTGAAAAGCCCCAAACTATTGTGGCTTATATGTCTCTGGTCATGCTAATTTGCTCAATTCCTTTCGCTTTACCGCATTTAAAAGCAATTGGTTTTGTTGATTTGTTATGGTTTGCTGCTCTTGGTTTGGTTTCTAATCTATTGCATATTTTTATTTCAACAGCCTATACTAAGGCAGATTTATCCTATGTTCAGCCTTTTGATTTTACTCGTTTAGTTTTTACGGCAATAATTTCTTATTTTGCTTTTGACGAAGTAATTGATTTTTGGGTTATTGTAGGTTCTTTAATAATATTGTTTGGCGTGATTATAACATTGCCTAAGAAACAAAAAATTGTTGTAGCAGATTCTTAAAATGAATAAAAATTATTTGAATTTTTTTACAAGATCAATTGACAAGCTACACGAAGAAAGGCGTTATCGTGAGTTTGTTGATATTGCGCGAATTTGCGGAGAATTTCCTTATGCTATAAATAATAAAAATGGCAAAAAAATTACCGTATGGTGTTCCAATGATTATTTAGGAATGGGACAGAATGAAAAAGCAATTGATGAAGTTATAAAAGCGGTGAAGGCTTATGGGATTGGTTCTGGTGGCACAAGAAATATTTCTGGAAATACATCTTTAATTCTTGAAGTTGAGAAAGAAATTGCGGCATTAAGTCAAAAAGCGGCAGCTTTGGTCTTTGTTTCTGGCTATTTGGCGAATGATACAACAATTTCAACTTTAGCAAAAATAATTCCCGATTTAGTAATTTTTTCCGATCAAAAAAATCATGCTTCAATCATTCAAGGCATTAAGAATAGTGGTCTTGAAAAGCATATTTTTAGACATAATGATATGAATCACTTGGAAGAATTATTGAAATCATATCCTAATGAAAAACCAAAATTAATTATCTTTGAATCAGTTTATTCAATGGATGGAGATTTTGGAAAGTTTCGTGAAATTACTGATTTAGCAGCAAAATATAATGCCATGACTTATGTTGATGAAGTTCATGGAGTTGGGCTTTATGGCAAGCATGGGGCAGGGCTTGCAGAAGAGCTTGGTTTGTCAGATAAAATTGATATTATTCAAGGCACATTTGCTAAGGCTTTTGGTTCTATTGGCGGATATATTGCGGGAGATGCTAAATTAATTGATGCAATCAGAAGTTATGCTTCAGGTTTTATTTTTACTACATCTTTGCCACCAATGGTTTTAGCAGGAATTTTGGCGAATGTTAGGCATTTAAAAAATAGCGATAGTGAAAGACGCTTGCACAAAAAACAGGTTAAAAAATTAAAAGATGCTTTAAAAAATGCAGAGATAAAAATCGTTGAGAACCAATCACATATTGTTTCGGTTGTAATTGGTGATGCTAAAAAATCACAAGAAATTTCAAAAAGGTTGTTGCAGGAATTTAATATTTACGTACAACACATTAATTATCCAACAGTTGCTAAAGGGGACGAGAGGCTTAGAATAACAGTCACTCCGCTCCATAGTGATAGTATGATTGAGGAGTTGGTTTTGGCTTTAAAAGTAATTTTGTAGGTTTACAAATTCTTTTTGTATGTTATGATGTGTGTGTGTTGGTGTAAATTTTTTTTATGATGTCATAAATGAATTTAGCAGTAATTACAAAAAATAGAAACCTCACGATTGCTGTTGTTGCTGTGCTTTGCGTTGCCATTGGAGCATTTGGTTTTGCCCACTTAAGACATAGTAGAAATAAAGAAACAGAAAGTGAATATCAAGTTGCAACGCCGTGACGTGAAACTATGGATATCAAAAAAGAATATGTTTCGCAAATTAGAGCAGTACAACATATTGAACTTCGATCTTTAGAAAAAGGTTATTTACAAAATATTTATGTAGATGAAGGACAGCTTGTTCATAAGGATCAGCCGATGTTTCAAATCATGCCATTATTATTAGAAGCAGAATTAAAGAAAGCTAAAGCTGAATATCAGCTTGCCAAAATTGAATATGATAACACCGCTATTTTAGAGAAAAGTAATGTTGTTTCCGCTAATGAGTTGGCGCTTACTAAAGCAAGGTTAGATAAGGCACACGCTGAAATGGAATTAGCAGAAACTCATGTAAAATTTACGACAGTTAAAGCGCCTTTTGATGGCATTATGGATCGTTTTCAGGTGCGTTTAGGAAGCCTTGTTAATGAAGGAGATCTGCTAACAACAATTGCAGATAATAGCCAAATGTGGGTCTATTTTAACGTATCAGAAGCGGATTATTTAGATTACATGGAATATAAGAAGAATGATGTTGAGATGCCGGTGCAGCTGGTTTTGGCGAATGGTAGTTTATTTCCTTATGAAGGTAAAATTGATACTATAGAAGCTGATTTCAATAATGAAGTTGGTAATGTGGCTTTTCGTGCAATTTTTCCTAATCCTGATGGGCTGTTAAGACATGGCGAGACTGGAACAATATTACTCACAAAAAAATTTAATAACGCTTTAATTATTCCTCAGAAGGCCACTTATGAAGTCCTCGATAAAAAATTTGTCTATGTTGTTGATGAAAAAGGGGAAATTCAATCACGACAAATTACTATTGCTGCAGAAGTCCCGCACTTGTTTCTCATCTCTTCCGGAATTAATGACAATGATAAAATATTGTTAGAAGGCCTTGGTAAAGTTCATATAGGACAAATTATCAAAACGGAGGTTCAAGGCAAAGAAGAAATTCTTAAGAGTCTTGAGCTTGTTGCTGACTAACTTGATAATTGCACATTAGAAAACCATTAGAGCTAGTTAATTGAAATAATTTTATCCGCTGGTTGAGCGAAGTCGAAACCAAGGATAAAATTATTCCAAAGCTTCTCTTGGTTTCGACTTCGCTCAACCAGCAAGAAGCTGGAGAGTAATTGCTATTATTGTTAGTTTTCTTTTAAAGAGATCTAATATTTTATTTTCATGTTTGAGAAATTCATACATCGACCAGTCTTGGCGATTGTCGTTTCCCTAATCATCGCCTTTCTTGGCATATTATCTGCGGTTACATTGCCGGTATCACAATTTCCAAAAATTGCTCCGCCGCAAGTAATCGTATTCCTTACATTTCCTGGCGCTAGTGCTGATGTTCTTGTAAATTCTGCTTTAATTCCAATTGAAAGGGCCATTAACGGTGTGCCGGGAATGCGCTATATTAGCTCTTCGGCAACAAGTGCTGGAGAAGCAACAATTCAAGTGCTTTTTGATTTAGACGTTGATCCTGATAATGCCATCGTGCAAGTAAAAACAAGGGTCGATCAGGCATTAAATAAATTGCCACCACTGGTGCAATTAGAAGGAGTGATTGTGCAATCAGTTCAGCCAAGCATGTTGATGTATGTAAATCTTTATGGTGATGAGGAAGGAATAGATGAGAAGTTTTTATTTAACTATGCTAACACTAATATAATACCAGAGGTACAAAGGATTAAGGGCATTTCGCAAGCGCGTAATCTTGGATCGCGTAGTTATGCAATGCGTATTTGGCTTAACCCTGACCGTATGCGTGCTTATAAAATCGCAACTGACGATGTTATGAAAGCAATTTCGGATCAAAGTATCATTGGTCATCCTGGAAGAATTGGTAGTAGCTCTGGTAAAGTTGCGCAATCACTTGAATATGTTTTAGTTTATAAGGGGCGATATAATAAGCCGGAAGAATATGAAGATATTGTTGTTCGTGCCAATCCAAATGGAGAAATTCTTTATTTAAAAGATATTGCCAAAGTGGAACTTGATAGTGAGCTTTACGATATTTATTCAACTGTTGATGGACATCCTTCGGCATCAATTATGTTGAAGCAAACTTATAATAGTAATGCTAATGAAGTAATTGATGAGGTTAAAGAAAAGTTAAATGAGATAAGTAAAGATTTTTCAGCTGGTGTTCATTATAAAATAAGTTATGATGTTTCTGATTTTCTTGATGCCTCTATTCATAAGGTTATACACACTCTTATTGAAGCATTTATTTTAGTTTCTCTTGTGGTTTTCGTGTTTTTGGGTGATTGGCGCTCAACTTTAATTCCAGTGTTGGTGGTGCCTGTTTCATTGATTGGTGCTTTCTTTTCAATGCAATTTTTTGGATTATCAATCAATCTCATCACTTTATTTGCAATGGTTTTGGCAATTGGTATTGTTGTTGATGATGCGATTGTGGTTGTAGAAGCGGTGCATGCTAAAATGGCTGAAGAGAATATTTCTCCATATGCGGCGGTACAAAAAGTTCTTGGAGAAATTAGTGGTGCAGTTATTGCAATAACGCTTTTGATGGTTGCGGTATTTGTGCCAATTGCCTTTATGACTGGGCCGGTTGGAATATTGTTAAAACAATTTTCAATTACTATGGCATCAGCAATTGTGCTTTCAGGTGTTGTGGCTCTTACTCTAACACCAGTATTGAGCGCGATGATTTTAAAGAAACATTCTCACGGAAATGATGGCCATAAAAAAACTTTTATTTCTTCTATGCTTGATAAATTCAATCATAAATTTGATAAGGTTTGCGTCACTTATGTGACTTTTCTTAATCGCGTTATTCATCGCAAAAAACTTACGGCCACTGTTCTCATTATTTTTGTCAGCGGCATATTATTGATGACTAAATTTGTGCCTTCAGGCTTTGTGCCAAATGAAGATCAGGCAATGATTTATGCTATTATTCAAACTCCTCCCGGTTCAAGTTTAGAAAAGACTTTTGCGGTTTCAACTAAGTTACAAGAAGTTGCAAAGGAAACATTACCACGTGGCTATGATATTGCGTGGGAAGGGCTTTCATACGATGAGGCTTCGCGAGGTCATGAGGCAATTTATATTTTTGTTGTGGTGTTGTTATTCGTTTATCTTGTGTTAGCAGCGCAATATGAAAGTTTTATCATTCCGCTTGCAGTCATGTTCTCATTGCCTCCAGGGATTTTTGGATCATTCCTATTACTAAAATTAATGGGGCTTGCAAATGATGTATATGCGCAAGTTGGTTTAATTATGCTTGTGGGTTTGCTTGGTAAAAACGCGGTATTAATTGTGGAATTTGCACGTCAAAAACAGCAATCTGGTATGAGCGTGATAGAGGCTGCAATTGAAGGTGCTAAAGTGCGTTTCAGACCAATTTTAATGACGTCTTTTGCTTTTATTGCGGGATTGATTCCAATGGCTTTGGCAACAGGTGCTGGATCAGTTGCCAATAATACAATAGGTGCTTCAGCACTTGGTGGAATGTTGCTTGGTACTGTTTTTGGTGTATTAATTGTTCCGGGATTATATTGTATTTTTGCCTCACTTGTTTAATTCGTGATGAGCATGAAGAGCCATTAACAGAGAAATTTAATCGTATTAATCGAGAATAAATTATGTTAAAATTATTCACAAAACCGTCATCATTTTTACATACGTCATCCTTGAATTTGCGAAGCAAATTCGAGGATCTCTTGCGTTTAACTGATAGAGATTCTCGAAGCAATTCGTGCTTCAAGGATGACGTAAAAATATATTTCCTTCTTTTATGTTTATTTCTGCAAGGATGTGTTCCAAGCTTGCCACAATCTCAAACGGTAAAGAAAGATAAAATAGCAATTCCAAAAAATTTCCCAAAATATAATCAGGAAGAAATTAATTCTGACAAAGAGGTAAAAAAAGAAGAAGATGTTATAGATAAAAATTGGAAGTTATTTTTTAAAGATGAACGCTTGATTTCACTGATTGAAAGTGCCTTAAAAAATAATCAGGAATTAAATATTTTAAATCAGGAAATCAATATTGCGAATAATGAAGTGATGGCGCGCCAAGGTGCCTATATTCCAAAAGTTGGAATTGGTGCAGGATATGGCTATGATAAGGTTTCTGAATATACAAGTCAGGGTGTTAGTGATAATGCATTAGGAGTTCCTGAAAAATTGCGCAATCGTCAATTTGGGCTTGATGCTTCTTGGGAAATCGACATTTGGAAAAAATTACGTAATGCGGCAAAATCTTCTTATTATCAATATTTATCTTCAATTGAAGGCAAGAACTATGCGGTGACAAGATTGGTTTCGGAAATTGCCAGCAATTATTATGAATTGATGGCACTTGATAATGAGCTTGAGATTGTAAAAAAATATGTCGCAACCTTAGAGCAATCACAAAAAATAGTGCAGTTACAGCAAATTGCGGGGCGCACCACCTCACTTGCGGTAAGACGTTTTGATGCTGAAGTTTTAAAAAATAAAAGTCGTGAATATAAAATTAAACAGGATATCACAATTGTTGAGAACCGCTTAAATATTCTCTTAGGAAGGCTTCCGCAAAAAATAAAACGTGATTCTGATAAATTTATTGCAATTGAAATGCCACAAGTTGTAACGGGAATTCCAGTGAAATTACTGGAAAATCGTCCTGATGTAAAGCAAGCTTCTCTAAAGCTTGAAGCGGCTAAATTAAATGTTAAATCAGTTAAAGCACAATTTTACCCATCATTAAATATTGATGCGGCAATTGGCTATCAAGCCTTTAATTCTAAGCATTTGATCGATTCTCCAACTTCACTTTTTTACAATGTTGCGGGAGGAGTGACAGCTCCACTACTAAATCGTAGAGCAATAAAGGCGGATTATTTTTCAGCAAATAATCAGCAGATGGAGGCAATTTATAACTACGATCAAACCTTCATTAAAGCCTTTGCCGAAGTTTCAAATCAATTAGCTTCAATCACAAACTTAGAACAGATATATTCTCTGAAAACCAAGCAAACAGAGGCTTTGTCGGCATCATTTGAAATTTCTAATATTTTATTTAAAGCAGCAAGAGTTGATTATCTTGAATCGCTTTTGACCAGAAGAGATTATTTAGAATCGCAAGTGGAGTTGATAGAAGTGAAGCAGAAGCAAATTGAATCTTACATAAATTTATATAAGGCTCTTGGCGGTGGTTGGAGGAATGCCAATTAGGCAAGTAATTAAAGCTGAGTCATCTTATCTACGGAAATTTTCCACTTTTGACCAAGATAACTTAGAACTGAATTTGCCTCTTCGTTAGTTAAGTTACGATTATACATAACTATCTCAGCAATATAACCTTTGAAGAATCTTGTATCAACACTTGTTTTTTGAGCCCCAATTACTAGGTTACCACCAGATAATCCTGTTGAGTAAGTTGCGCTTGTCTTAAAATAATTGCCACCATTTAAAAATGATTTAAATCCAGTGCTTGTAACATTTATTGCATGAGACAATGTGCCAATGTAGGAATTACCATTAACAATAGAGTTATCATTACTTCCTGTGGCATTAAGATTTGATGTTGCTCCTGAAGTATCGCCATCATTCACTACACTCCCACCAAATTTTGAGCGGACTCCAACAAAACATACTGCATAAGGAGGGTTGGAAATAACACTACCAGTCTGCTTTGTCAATATTCCAAGACATCCTTCAGATGTGCTATATCCAGCAATTGGTTTAAATACTGCAAATATAGTAAAGCTGTTTGGTTTTGCAATTCTTGCTTCTTCAGCTGTTGATAAATAATCGCCGGTTCCATCAGTAGCACCATCAAAATAAAGTGCTGGAAGCCCGTTTATTGCTGATTCAGAGTAAGATGGATATCTGCTAGTAGTTGCGATAGAGAAAGTAAGTGGTATGCTAAATTGTGGATTTTTATCAGTCCAAGATTGAATATAATCTCCATTATCAACTGATTTTGCACCGTTGGTGTTAGTAAGTGCATCTTCTTGTGTGGCATCTAACCACAGAACTAAGTTCTTAATTGAAGGAACTGGTGAGCTTTGAGACAGAGTTCTTGAGATGGTTAAGCTAAAAACTTATTGATCATTGAGTTGCCTTGTATTACTCCTGCAACCAATATACCCACAACCAATATTACTATGGAAAGCTCTATCAGAGAGAATGCTTTTGATTTATTTCTCATCAAATTATATAGGCTTGTTGATATCATAAATGTCCATGAATCCTCTCAATATAAGACTGGCTGCAATATCGTCAATATATTTTTTTCCTGACTTATTTTTTTTGCGGGATAGCTTAGAAGCCCCAATTTCTCTAGCTTCAAAGGAAGTTAACCTTTCATCGCAAAAGAAAATTGGTAATTTTTTGTCTAAAAATTCATCAAGATTTTGACAAAAATTATTGGCAAAAATTGTCATTGGAATTTCAGAATCATCAAGGTTAATTGGCATTCCAGCGACAATTCCAACTATCTTATATTCGTCAATTATTTCTTTAATTTTGGCAAAATCCTTTAAATTGCTTTGGCGATTGATGATTAATTTTGGTGTGGCAATTAATCTGGATTCGTCAGAAACCGCAATTCCAAGGCGTTTAGTGCCTATGTCAATGCCAAGTAAGCGACCATTTTTTGGTAAAATTACAGAGGTTTCTTGATTTGTGTTTTCAAAGTTGCTAAAAATAGTCATTATTTTTAATTAAGATTTAAAGTCTATGTCAGTTACAGAAAATGATATCAAAAAAGTTGCTAAATTAGCAAGAATTGAAATTGCAGAAGAAAAAAGAGCGCAGCTTGCAAGTCAAGTTGGTGGAATTATCAATTGGGTTGAAAAGCTTTCTAAAGTGAACACTGACAATGTTGCAGCGCTAACTAACGTTCATGAAGCGTCACTTAGAATGGTAAAAGATGAAGTTGCGGACGGAAATATTGCAGATGCAGTTTTGAAAAATTCCAAAGATGCTAAATATGGCTATTTCACAGTTCCTAAAGTTATTGAGTAATACCCATGAACGTCACGGCCGGACAAGTTATTTTCTTGGTCAGATTTGCTGACTTAGAAAATGTAGATCCGGTATCCATTTTAATTTTAAGCATGGATTGCGGATGAAGATTTTCTAAGAGCTGAGCTCTAAGAAAATCTAGCTCTGCAATGACGCGTTATTAATGTAATTATTTTGTTAGAATTCCCGCGGTGCAGTTAAACTTAGACCTTCAAACAGACAAAGATAAAAATCCTTATTTAGAGCAAGATTTTTTGCTATGTGATGAAAATTCCGCAGCTGTTAATTTCTTAGAAAAATTCTTTGCGCAGAAAAAATTTTCACAAGCGCAATTTTCATCATTGATTTTAAGAGGTGCTGCGAAATCAGGAAAAACGCATCTTTTCAATATTTTTGCTAAAAAAACTAATGCGGAATTTTTATTAATTGATGAAATTTCTCATCATAATTTATCGTCAATTTTTTCTGAAAATAAATTTTATATTTTAGAAAATATTGATGAGATAAAAAATGAAGAATTATTATTTCATTTAATCAATGCCGCCTTTGCTAATAAGGCCTTCTTGCTTTTATCAGCAAAAGGTAAAACAGAATTTCAGCTTAAAGATTTAACCTCACGAATAAAAAATATTTTTGCGCTTGAAATAAAAAATCCAAGTTTTGAGACAATTAAAATGCTTTTGATAAATTCTTTTGCAAGGAAGCAACTCAAGGTTTCGCGTGATGTTATTGACGTGATTGTAAGTAATATTGAAAGAAGCTATGAAGCAGTTTTTAATGCAGTAAAATTGGTTGAATTTTACTATCAAGAGAATGGTAAGAATATTACCGCTAAAGAAATAAAGAAGATTTTGGCGTGAGTTAGGATATTGCGCAGGATTGACTTTCTTCTTTTTCTTTTTCTTTTTTTAATAAGGATGCAGTTTGCTCTTCCTCCTCATTCGCTTCTTCATAAGAAGAAGTTTCTGATTTTTTATATTTAATTCTTCTTCTTAAAGAAGAACTAGGAGTTTCTGGCTCTTCATTTCCTAGTAATAATGGTGTGAACTCAGTAACTGCATCTTTTGTTGCTATTTCTTCTTCTCTTGCTCTTCCAATATTAGAAGTTCCTAATTTTCTTATTCTTCTTAAGAAAGAAGAAGAAATTCCTGATTCTTTGTTCTCTGATGTAGTTGTATCTACTACTATGGTGGAAGGTTTAGTTCTACGAATTGTAGCTCTTACTGGCAATTCTCTTTCTTCTAATTTAGGAACTGTATTTAAAATTATATTATCAACTCTGTTTTTTGCTCTCTCATATTCGTGAGAAAGTGTTTTAATATCTGCTTTATAGTCTTTTAGCAACTTAATTCTTTTTGTATCATCTTTAAAAATATTTTGAATTGTTTTTTCAAAACCTTCTGTTTCATATTCCCTTCTGTTAAAGCTTGGAGAAAATTCTTCTATATTTATTAGATCTTTTTCGATGCCAAAAATAAGAAGTTTTTCAATATCTATTAATTCAGGAATGTTTTTTCCTTCTACTGTGCGTTTTCTTAGCCCAGATCTTGATTCTTCTAAATATGTATTATTTTTTCTAACATCAATTATAATTTTTGCGGCATCTTTAAAGAATGATTTATTTTCTACATAAGCACTATGTTCTGTCAAAAATTCTAAGGCATTAAAATTTTCAGTATCACTATATTTTGCTGATGCTTTAAAACCAACTCCAAGAAACCATTTTAAGCCAACTCTTGATTCTTCCGTAAGTATTTCAAATAATGCTTTAGCTTGTGTTTCTTCGTCAAGTGAATCAATATCTATTATGTGAGAAAGGGCAGTAATATTAACACCTTCTTCAAAACTTCTACTCTCCTGTTTTTTATCTTGTAGGCAAGCAGCTTCAACTAATTTAATTAGTTGTTTTCTTTGTTGATCTGTTTCAAATCTGATTTTTTCATTAGGGCCACCCCTCATATAAGTTTTGTGAGACATGATTTCTTTGCAGAGTTTGCCAATCACTCCATCACCTTCAATATTATTATCAGAATTAATAAATTCTAAAAGTCTCATAGTTAATTTTTTGTTAAGAAATTTAATGTAATTTTTGCCACTTCTTTTTGTGCTTCTTTTTTAGATTTTCCAATAGCGCTAAATTCTTCATCTATGCCAGAAATCCTTAGGATAGCACGAAATTGAGGGGCGTGATCTGATCCGCCGCATTTTTCAATTTTATATTCTGGCAATTGTTTTGACTGAAGTTGAATTAGTTCTTGTAAAGAAGATACAGGATCTTTTGGAGGGTTGTAATCTCTATTTAAATGTTCACGCCAAAATCTCATGATAAAATTTGTTGCAGATTCATAACCGCCATCAAGGTAAATTGCACCAATTAAAGCCTCAAGAGAATTTTCAAGATTTCTTTTGTTAGTTGCTCCGCCAAGATTTTGCTCACCTTTGCTGATTTTAATTATTTCATTTAAACCAATTTCTAAAGCAATCTCAGATAATGTTTCTCCAGAGACAAGAGCTGCTTGCCTTTTAGAGAGATCACCTTCTGCTTCATTTTCATATTTTTTCATTAAGAAATCGCCGATAGTAAGAGATAAAACCTTATCACCTAAAAATTCTAAGCGCTGATAATTTTTCTTATTGTTGTTCTCTTTTGAAAGGCTAGGGTGGGTAATTGCCTCTTCAAGAAGCGCTTCATCACTGAAGTTATAATTTATTTTCTGACAGAATTTTTTTAGTGAGTTTGTCATTTATAAATTTTAATGATTTTATGTTTATATAGCTTCTCGCTGGTTGAGCCTGTCGAAACCAAGAGAAGCGTTATAAATCTTATCCTTGGTTTGTCACAGGCTCAACCAGCGGATAAGATTTTTAATCAATTTTCTTAAAAATTCGGTGTAACCTAATCGAATGATTCCATTTCCAAATTTTCCATATTGGCTCTTCAGATGAGAAAAAAATGTAAGTTGCTCTGCCAATTAAATTTTCTTTTGGAACATATCCAACGTAATTTTGAAAACGGCTATCTTGTGAGTTATCTCTATTGTCTCCCATCATGAAATAATTGCCTTCAGGCACTGTGTAAATTCCAGTATCGTCAGCTGGAGATTCTCTCTCATCTAAAGTTTCAACAACTTTTCCTTCAGGCAATGTTTCAAGAAATTGTGCAATTTCTTTAGTTTCATATGTGTAACTTTCTTCTCTAAAAATACCATCACTTACTTTTTCAATTTTTTGATCATTGATATAAAGTACTCCTTCACGCATTTGAATTTTATCTCCAGGAAGTCCAATTACTCTTTTAACATAATTAATACTTGGGTCTGAAGGTAGACGAAATACAGAAACATCGCCTCTTTTAGGAGATTTTTCAAAAACTCTGCCCTCAAAAAATTTTATTCCAAAAGGAAAGGAATAACGGCTATAGCCATAAGAATATTTAGCCACAAAAATATAATCACCAATCAATAAATTTGGCTTCATTGAACTTGATGGAATGTGAAATGGCTCAAATAAGAATGAGCGTAGAATTACAGCACAAATTATAGCGGCGAGCAGTGTTTTTATAAAACTATCTTCTTCAGGTTTTTTAATTTTCTTTGTCATTATTTAATTAGATTTTTTCCAGTCATCTCGCTGGGTTTCGCAATATTAATTAAATGTAAAATAGTTGGTGCAATGTCATCCAAAGCACCATTATCAAGCTTTACGTTTTTAACATTATTACCAATTAAAATAAGGGGCACTGGATTTGTTGTGTGCGAAGTGTGAGGTTGATGATTTTCGTCAATCATACATTCAATATTGCCGTGATCAGCAGAAATCAGCATGTAACCATCTTTTTGTAAAATTAAATCTGCAAGCATGCCAAGTTGTTGATCAATTGCTTCACAAGCTTTAATTGAAGGATCTAACAGGCCGCTATGGCCCACCATGTCTGGATTTGCATAATTCACAATTATGAAATCAAATTCATCAGATTTTATTGCTGCCATTAATTTATCACCAACCTCAAAAGCTGACATTTCTGGTTTCAAATCATAAGTGGCAACTGCTGGTGATTTAACTAAAATTCTTTTTTCGCCAGCCATTTCTTTTTCTTCTCCGCAAGAAAAGAAGAAAGTTACGTGAGCATATTTTTCAGTTTCAGCAATGCGCAATTGTTTTAGATTTTTCGTTGCTAAAATTTCTGGTAATGAATTTTTTATTTCAACTGGTGGAAAAAGAACTTTGTAAAATTGATTTAATTTTTCCGAATATTCTGTAAGTGCTAAAGCGTGTGAGAAGTTGATTTTCTTGGTTTCAAACTCTTTAAAATTATTATCTAAAAGAGCTTCTGAAATTTCACGGGCGCGATCAGCGCGGAAATTACAAAAAATCATCGCGTCACCATTTTTAATGCCTTCATAATTTCCAAGAACTGTTGGTAGAACGAATTCGTCAGTAATTGAATTTTTATAAGAATTATTCACTGCTGAAATTGCATCAGAATTTTTTTCACCAATGCCTTTAGCAATTGCATCATAAGCAAGTTTAACGCGATTCCAATTTTTGTCGCGATCCATGGCATAGTAACGTCCATGAATTGTTACAATTTCAATATTTTTTATTTTCTCTAAATAATTAAGCGCACTTTTTTGTGCAACATCACGTCCGTCAAGAAAAGCGTGAAGCAAAACTTTCACATTATTTTTTACTAAGAAGTTCGCCAAATAAATTATGTGATCAATATGAGAATGCACTCCACCATCAGAAAGCAAACCCATGATATGGCAGGCTTTGCCTGACATTTTTAAATCAGAAATTAATTTTTGTAATTCAGAATTTTTTGCTAAACTGCCATCAGAAATTGCATTATTAATTCTTGGTAAATCTTGAAAAATCACTCTTCCAGCGCCAATTGTCATGTGACCAACTTCAGAATTTCCCATTTGTCCTTCGGGAAGTCCAACCGCAAGGCCAGAAGTTTCTAATTGTGAATGTGGATATTTTTCTAATAATTTTTTGTAATTTGGTAAATTAGCACGAGCAATTGAATTGTGAGAATCAGCGTCATCGCCAATTCCCCAGCCATCTAATATACAAAGTAAAATCGGTTTTTTTGTCATTTTATTTATTTTTATTCGTGTCATCCTGAGCTTTACAGCCACTTTTAGTGGCTGTAAGTGAAGGATCTCTTGAATTTTTCCCTAACGCATGAGATCTTTCGCCAAGAATTTGTAAAACAAATTCTAAGGCTCAAGATGACATTATGGTATATAGATCATTCACTAAAACTTCTTTCTTCTCACCAGTTTTTCTATTTTTCATTTCAACCATATTAGCAGCAGCACTTTTTGGACCAATAATAATTTGTGTTGGAATGCCAATTAAATCCATAACAGCAAGCTTTTGACCAAGCCCAGCTTTAGTATCATCATAAATAACATCAATATTTTTTTCTTTTAATTTAGAATAAATTTCTTCACAGAATTTATCGCAAAGTTCATCACCTTGTTTTACATTTACTAAAGCAATTTTGAAAGGTGTAAGAGCATCAGTCCAGATAATTCCCTTATCATCGTGATTTGCTTCAATTGCTGCAGCAACAACTCTTGAAACACCAATGCCATATGATCCCATATTAGGATAGATCGGGGAGGAGTTTGACCCCATTACTGAGGCTTCCATGGCTTTAGAGTATTTCAAACCGAAATTGAAAATATGTCCAACCTCAATGCCACGGCGTGAAGCAATTTGCGTTTCAGAAATTGGACATTTTTCTGGCACATGCATTTCGTCAGCCATAGCATATAGGCTTTGCATAGCAGCAATATCAAGAGTTTTCGATTCAGAAAGTTCATCAAATTTTTTATCATAATAAATTGCACTTTCTCCTGTATCGGCAAGTAAGTGAAATTCGTGAGATAAATCTCCACCAATTGCACCGGTGTCAGCGCGCACCGCCATTGGCTTTAAACCCATTCTTCTAAAAATCTTAAAATAAGTTTCATACATTAAATTATAAGTTTTTTTTGCAGAAACCTCATCAAGATCAAAAGAATAAGAATCTTTCATTAAAAATTCACGGCCGCGCATTAAACCAAAGCGCGGGCGAATTTCATCACGAAATTTCCAATGAATTTGATAAAGATTTTTTGGTAAATCTTTGTAAGAAGTAATGTTTTTTCTAAAGATATCAGTAATCACTTCTTCATGAGTTGGGCCGTAGAGAATGTCGCGATCATGACGATCTTTAATACGTAACATTTCCTTACCATAAGCATCATATCTGCCAGATTCCTTCCATAATTCTGCTGGTTGAATTGTTGGCATCAAAACTTCAAGAGCACCTGATTTATCCATTTCTTCACGAATAATATTTTCAACTTTTCGCAAAACTTTTAAGCCCAAAGGAAGCCAAGTGTAAATGCCTGATGCAGTCTGGCGAATCATGCCAGCACGCACCATCAATTGATGCGATTTGATTGTGGCATCAATTGGATTTTCTTTTAAAGTTGGAAGGAAATATTGTGAAAGTTTCATATTTTACTTAATAATTTTTGTGTGTATAATTATTGACACTTTATTTTGCTTATTTATAATACCGCCTTAATCACGATGAGGGGCGAATTATAAGGGGTAGTCCTTATGAGGTGCCCCTTTTTATTTGTGTAATTTTTCCTTCAAATCAGAAACAAAAGCAAGATGTTCTACTGGAATTCTTCTAAAAAGAGCTGAATATCCACCCCGATTTGGAATGAGTAATTTTTCTAACTTGTTTTTTTTGATTAAGAATTCTGCTAAACAGTAGAAGTCACCATCACCTGATACTATAACTGCTTTTTCATATAATTCTTCATAGGCTCCTGATACTGAATGTAACACAAGTTCAGAATCACAATTTCCTTTAATTTTACCATCTTTATTTTTCAAAGTTGGTCTGAAAATAAGAATATACCCCACTTCTTGAAGAAATTTATATAAATCTCCATTATTCTCAACAAAACCAATGAAGATATAAGCTTTTTCAACAGAATATTTATCTTTCAGATATTTTCTAAATTTTTTAAAATCTAATTTCCACCCCAAACCTGTAATTGATAAATTTAAATTCTGACTATCAATAAAAGCGTGGTTATTTTTCATTGTGGTGAGTTTGCTTTTTAATAAAATTTTGTGCGGCTTTGACACCGTGAATATCGATTGAATGATCTAGATGAGGTATTGAATGAGATTCAAAATTAATGCCTTTTTCATTAAGCAATTCTTGAGCTTCAAGAAAATTAGAAAATGGCACTACAGAATCTGCTTCACCATGAATTAAGCACATTTCTGGTTTTGAAATTATTTCTTCACCAAGAAGTTCTGGCAAAACTAATTTTCCAGAAAATGAAATTATTCCAGCTGGTTTTTCTGGTGCGATTAATCCTTGATAAAGGCTCATCATGCCGCCTTGCGAAAAACCAACTAAAAATAAATCCTTATAAGTTAGGGAAAATCTTTCTAATTGTGTATCAATAAAATTAGTGAGAATTTTATTTGCTCTTTTTACATCAGGAGTCATTTCAGCAATGCTTTTGTAAGCAAAACCAGAATAAAGCGAAAACCATTGATAAGAATCAGGAAATCCGCCTTCCCAAGCTTCGGGCGCATTTGGTGAAATGAAATGAGAATCTGGTAAAACATGAGCAAATTCGTGGCTTAGGCTAATTAAATTTTTACCATTGGCGCCATAGCCATGTAAGAAAATAACTAGATATTTTGGATTTTGTGAAGCAACATGCTCAACAAATTTTAATTGTGACATAATTTTAATCAGGAGTAGTGTTTCTAGGACATGTTAAGTGTTGATAATCTCTCATTATTCAAAAATCACAAGAAGATTTTTGAAAATATTGGTTTTTCCATTGATCTGGGTTCTGCGCTTGTAATCAACGGCAAGAACGGTTCAGGTAAAACTAGCTTGCTTAAAGTGATTGCTGGAATTTCAAAACAAACTTCGGGGAAAATTCTGTGGAGCGATATAGATATTGATGAGATGCGTGAAGATTTTAATGGTGATTTGCAATTTATTGGACATAAGAATTTTCTAAAACAAGAATTAACCGTTGTTGAAAATTTAAAATTTTATGCATCGCTTCAAGATACGGAAATATTGATTCCAGCGGCATTGAGTTTTTTTGCTTTAGAAGGTTTAGCAAATGAAAAAGTAAAAAAATTATCTGCTGGTTGGCAAAAAAAAGTGATGCTGGCTAAACTTTTATGTTGTCCAGCAACAATTTGGTTGCTTGACGAGCCTTCAGAAAGCCTTGATAATGAAGCAAAGGAAAGGTTGTGTGGTTTGATTGAAACTAAAATAAAAGATGGTAAGGGATTAGTGATTATTGCCACTCATGATGAAATTTTTAATAAATTTGGAATGGCTGTAAGGATGGAGGATTTTGGTTAAATCATTTCAAACTTCGCTTCATCACTCTTCTTCAAAATTTGCAAAACTTCTGGTAAAATCATTTTCATTTTTTCATCTAATTGCCATGGAGCATTGAAAATAAACATTCCACAAGCATTCATTTTCTCTTCTTCTTCCGGTTTTTTACCAAGATTAAAAGTTACATGCAGCTTTTTTTCAAAAGATAATTTTCCAATTTCTTGATAAAATTTTTCTAAAACTTTCTTTTCTAAATCCTTATTAATTATTGGATACCAAACTAAATAAACACCATGAGAGAAGCGTTTATAGCCTTGTTTTAGAGCATTAATTATTTTTTCATAATCAGCAGAAATTGAACTTTGATCTTTTTCAAAAGCGGGATCAATTATCACAAGACCACGTTTTTCAAGGGGTGGAAGCTTTGAACTAAGTAAATGGAAGCCATCTTCTTTTGTGATAGAAAATTTTTTATTACCAGCAAAATTTCTTTTTAATTGCGCAAAATCATCACGATTTAATTCAGCAAAAATTGCCTTATCTTGCGAGCGCAAATAGTCTTGAATTATGAATGGAGAGCCGGGATAAAACTTAAATTTATCGGCTAATTCAGAAATTTCACAGCGATTAATTTTAGCCAGAATTTTTAAATAGCGTGGTGGTAAAAAATCTATATTGTCAGATAGCAACTTCTTAATTCCGGCTTCAGCTTCAAAAGTTTTTAGGGATTTTTCGTCAGATAAATCATATTTACCAATTCCAGCGTGAGTATCTAAAACAAAGAAGGGGCTAGGTTTTTCATGAAATTTTTCTAAAGCAAGACAAAGAATTACGTGCTTAAAAATATCAGCAAAATTGCCAGCGTGATAGATGTGATGGTAGTTCATTTACGGTAACCTAAAGAGTCTCTTTCTATTTTTTGCGATACCGAAATTGCTTCGCTGACAGTAGCGCTTGGTAATGGTTTATGCGGTTCTTCTTCTATTATTTTAAATCTTAGTTCTTCCTTCGGCACTGGTTCTCCGTGAGTTATTTTTTTAGTTGCTGATGCTCGAGTTTGATTTATAGCATTTTCTAGTGACTCACTCAAAGGATCAACTAAATCTTTATTGAGGCTTCGCTTGAATGGTACTGCTAATTTATATTTTTCAAGATGAAATCTTCCAGGCGCTCTTAAGTGTTCTAATGATGTGCGTCTTTCGGTCTGTCTTTTGCGCTGTTCTATTAATTTAAGATCTTCTTCTTTTTCAGGATTTAAAGTTCTTGTTTCTTGTCTACGTTTTTTTATCATCCAAAAAATATTCCAGTAATTATGTAATTGAAGAGCAGAATTGTAATTGACGCGGCAACAACGGCATTAGTTGTTGCAATGCCAACACCTTCAGCACCACCTTTAGAATTATAGCCAAAATAACAACCCATAATTGAAATTATAAAGCCAAAAACTGCAGCTTTGGTTAGACCAGAAAATACATCAATTGGTTCCAAGAATTTGATGGTGTTGTTGATGTAAGGTCCTGGTGAGAATCCAAGGCTATGAACACTAACTAAATAACCACCCATAACACCAATAATATCAGCAATTAAAACCAAAAATGGTAACATTAAAACTCCAGCAATTACTCTTGGTGCAACTAAATAACGAACGGGATTTGTTGAAAGAGTGCGCAGTGCGTCAATTTGTTCAGTTACTTTCATAGTGCCAATTTCTGCTGCCATTGAAGCTCCAACTCTGCCTGAAACCATTAAACCAGCAAGAACAGGGCCAAGCTCACGAGTAATTGATAATACTACAACTGTGGCAATTGTGCTTTCAGCGTTAAAACGCGAAAAGCCGGAATAGCTTTGTAATGCCAAAACCGCGCCAGAAAAAATTGCAGTCAATCCAACAACTGGCAGTGAAAAATAACCAATTTGAATAATTTGACGTAAAATTATTTTCGGATAAAAAGGTGGCGTGAAGCATGTTCTTACTGAGTTTCCAGCAAATATAGAAATTTCACCAATTTTACTTAAATTACTTAAAGTAAAATTACCGATTTTTTGTAAAAGATTAAGAGTTTGTGAAATCATTTGATTTTTTTTAAGATAATTATCAAAATTGCACCAATTAGTTCTTTCAATTATATTTCAATGCTGCAGATAAAGTCAAAGTCAATTACTAAGTATTTTCTCTTACCGCTTTTGCTTGCGCTTTTTATAAGTAGCAAGGCTGTTTTATTTGCTCATAGTCTTTCGCATCAATTTCAACATTCAAATAATTTTGTAACTGCCGAAAATAGCATTTTAGAAAAAATAATTTCTTCGCATTTTGCTAATTTTGTTGATGCTTCTAAAAAGGCAGAAAATTGTTCTTTATGTGAATTATGGAATTTACAAAATCAAATTTTACCAGTCGCGCTTGCAGTTTTTACAATTCTTGCTTTTTATTTAGCTTTTATTTCTCGAGAGTTTAATAAGGTTAAACTTTCTTATCTCCTTTCTTCTTACTATTCCAGAGCTCCTCCAGCTATTTCATAAATTTATTGTAGACTTCAAAACCCCTTTGAAAAAGGGGGTGGCTAAAATGCGTTAGCATTTTAGTCGGGGGATTTAATCTGATTTTTCATCGCTGAATTTTAAATTCCCCTTTGTCTCTTCGCTCTGCTTCCCCCTTTTTACTTAGAATTATTTTTTCTAAGTAAGAAGTTGCAATCACTAAGATGATTGTCAAAGGGGGTTAAAAATTAATGAATATAATTATGAAAAAAAACATCTTATTTAATGCAATTACTGCACTTGCTTTACCAATACTTCTAATTGATTTTGCAAATGCTGCGAATATAGAAGAATCAACAATTTTAGAATATCAAGTTACTGCTAAAAAACTTGATGAATCGCGTAATAAATTATCACCAAAAACGGGTGGTAGTTCTTTTACTTTTAAACAAAGTGATATTGAAAATTTACCGCAAGGTCAGGCAACTTCGCTAAACCAAGTGCTGTTGCGCGCGCCTTCTGTAACACAAGGGACACAGGGTCAGCTTTTTGTGCGTGGAGA
Source organism: Rickettsiales bacterium (assembly GCA_018969185.1). GTDB lineage: Bacteria > Pseudomonadota > Alphaproteobacteria > Rickettsiales > UBA1997 > UBA2645. The sequence continues at coordinate 113,140 of JAGWYT010000001.1, forward strand.
TCATGCAAATTTACAATATCGTATTAATGGTGTGATGTTACCGGAAGGAATTACAGGTTTTTCGCAATCTTTAGATACACATTTTGCGGATAAAGTTGATTTTTTAACGGGAGCAATGCCAGCGCAATATGGATTCAGAACTGCAGGTGTGGTTGATATTACAACTAAGAGTGGTGCTTTTGAAAAAAATAATCGCTCAGAATTGATGATTGGTGGCAATAATACCAGACAATTCAACCAGCAAATTGGTGGTATAAAAGGTAATTTAAATTATTATCTAAATGCTACATATCTTGAAAATAATCGTGGCATTGAATCAACAACGGCAGCAAGAAAATCAACGCATAATGATACTAATCAAAATAATCTTTTTGGTTATTTCTCTTATTTAATTGATGCTTCAAAGCGTTTGAATCTGATTGTTTCAAACTCTAATAATCGCTTTCAAATTCCAAATAATCCGGGTCAGAGTGCCAACTATAGTCTTAATGGTTATAATAATGTTGATTCAAATAGTCTTAATCAAAAACAAATTGAATCAAATAAATTTGTAATTGCTGCTTTGCAAGGCGTTGCAGATAATGATGTTGAATATCAATTATCACTTTATAGCCGTTATAGCGATTTAAAATTTAGATCTGATTATGTTGGTGATTTGGTTTTTAATGGTATAGCTTCAGACCTTGACAGAAGCAGTTTTGCAAATGGTGTGCAAGGTGATTTTTCTTATGAATTAAATGAGAAAAATACTTTAAGAAGTGGTTTCTTACTTAATAATAATCGCGTTAAAAGCGCCACTAATAATCTTGTTTTTGCAACTGATGATGATGGCAATCAAACCTCTTCAGACCCTTTTGCAATTGATGAGGGAAGTTCTAAGAACTCACAATTTGTTGGTGCTTATATTCAAAATGAATGGAAAGCATTAGATAAATTGACTGTTAATTATGGTGTAAGATTAGATGCATCTTATGCTTATGTTAATGAAAGTCAGGTTAGTCCAAGGTTAAATACTGTTTATGATTTAACTAAAGATACTAAAATTCATGCTGGTTATTCACGTTATTTTACTCCTCCTCCAGTTTCATCAATTTCTGAAACCACGCGTAATAGATTTGAAAATACTACAAATGCTTCAGAAAGCTCACGAAATGATAAGGTTAGAGCAGAGAGAACAAGCTATTATGACGTTGGTATAAGTCATAAAGTCACGCCAAATCTTACTTTAGCTCTTGATGGTTATTATAAGCAAATCAGAAATTTACTTGATGAACATCAATTCGGCAATTCTTTGATTTATAGCCCTTTTAATTATCAGCAAGGTAAAGCCTATGGTCTTGAATTCAAAGCTGATTACAGAAAAGACGCTTTTGCTTCTTACTTTAATTTCTCTGCACAAAATGCTTATGGTAAGAATATTATTTCTGGTCAATATATTCATGATAGTGAAGAGCTTGAATATATTTCTAAAAATAACGTGACTTTGGATCATAGTCAAAGCTATACAATGTCTGGTGGTATTTCGCATTCATTATTTGGCACTAAATATGGTGCTGATTTTATTTATGGATCTGGACTTCGCACTGGAGAAAATAATTTGAATACAATGCCATCTTATATTCAATTTAATGCTAATATTTCACGAGACGTTGATATTATTGCGCTTGGAAAAATGAATTTGCGTTTAGCATTGGTTAATATTTTTGACAAAAAATATCAGTTAACTGATGGTAGTGGAATTGGCGTTAGTGCTTCGCAATATGCACTAAGAAGAACTGCTTATTTAATTGTAAGTAAGAAATTTTAAAAAACTCCGTCATCCTGAGCATTACAATCGCTTTTAGCGATTGTTTGCGAAGGATCTCTTAACAGCCGCACGAGATCTTTCGCTAAGATTTTCTAGAAGAAAATCTATAGCTCAATATGACACTTGCTTAACCAAAAAATAATTTTTTAAACTATGATATCAAAAATAATAAATATTATGGAATTAGGCGGAATTTTAATGTATCCGCTTTTGATCTTAGCTGTAATCGCTCTGGCAATAATGATTGATAAAATTTTGCTTTATAAAAAATTAGTGAAGTTGCCAAAAGATTTGTTGGAACTCATTGAAACATATGATTTTTCATGGCAAGAGCTTGAAGAAAAAATAAAAAATCTTTCGCCTAAAAATTATTATCACGTATTTTTTAATGTGATTGTAAAGAATCGCACTAAGCCAATTTGGTGGCTTGAATCACGTGCTGCTGATGAAGCAAAATTAATTGAAAAATCTCTTAATGGTGCTTTATGGATTCTTGAAACAATCACAACCGTGGCGCCGCTCTTAGGGCTTCTTGGCACAATTGCGGGCATGATGGATTCTTTCAAATTAATTGGTGATGACACTTTAATTAATCCAACTGGAGTTACAGCTGGAGTTGCAGAGGCTCTGATTGCAACGGCTTTTGGTTTAGCAATTGCAATAGTTTCTCTTTTTGCCTTTAATTATTTTTCACGTCAAACAGATCAAGTCTTAGATGAGATGGAAAGGCTTGGAACTAGGATTGTAGACCATATTAGGCTATACCAACCTCTTTTGAAAAAAGGCTTTGAGCGTTAAAAAACGTGCTTAACGCACGTTTTTAGCGAAAAGGCTTAGCACTAAGTGCTAAGACGTAGGATTTATAAAATTCTTTTTAAACAAGATATGAAACTTAAAAGATCAAGAAAATCAAAAAAGGGACGTATTGAAATTATTCCGATGATTGATGTGATGTTTTTCTTACTCGCAACTTTTATGCTGGCGTCTCTTTCAATGCATCGTTTCGACTCCATGCCCGTAAATCTTACAAAAGGCGAAGCAGAAAAAATAAATGAGGATGTGAAAATCACTTTAACGATTGATGCAGATAATCATATTTTCTTAAATAAAGAGTTAGTTGATTTACAATCATTATCGCAAAATTTAAAACCATTACTGACGAAATTTTCAAAAACTGTAATTGTTGTTTCTGATAGTGAAGCTAAGCAGGGAGTGGTGTCACAATCTATGTTAGAATCTCGTAAAGCGGGAGCTGAACATTTTTCAATAATAGTGCAGAATAAATGAAGTACCCATTTATCAGTTTTGTTTTAGCCATTTTTATTCTACTTTCTTTGTTTTTTTTATCTTTCTTAAAAAAACGTGAAGTTATTATGCCTGCAACTATAGAGATAGATGCAACAATGATTGAAGAGGTTTCTGAAAAAAGATCTGAAGCAAAATTTGATGATGGTTATATCAAAAAAAATGCAGAAAAAAAAGAGAAGATCCTGAAACAAGTTCAGGATGACAAGAATAATAATTCAGATTCGCAAAATAAAGTTTTAGTGAAATATGGACCTTTGCCAAAAATTCCTGATCACTTACGCGATGAGGCATTTAACAGTTTTGCCATTGCACGTTTTTATATTAATGAAGATGGTTCAGCAAGAGCTGAATTAATCAAGCCTTGTACCAATCCTGAATTAAATTATTTGCTATTGAAGAGTTTGCAAAAATGGAAATTTGCTGAATCTAATAAAGAATCAATTCAGGATATTAAGGTGAATTTTACTGTGGAATAGCTCTCTTAAGGAAAAAGCCAATTACAAAAATCAGTCCTAAACAATAAATCACATTCCATCCCGCCATTGAAACGCCTAAAAATATAAATGCAGGCTCATCACATTTAATGGCTTTAGTATTGTTGATGGCAATTTTTAATTCTTCAAGATCAGTAATTTCATTTAAATTTTGTGAGGCTGAACAAGTTGTTGGGCCTTTGAATATCTTATTTTCAACGCCAACATGATAAGAGGCAATTCCAATATTGATGAGTAGTAATAGAGCACAAAGATAAATTGAGATTTTTTTAAATTTTTCAGATTTAAAAAATATTAAAGTAAGTGAGGTGAGGGCAATAATTGCAAAAAATGGCTTACGCTGATAAAAGCACAAAACACAAGGCTGCATATCAAAAACATATTGTGAAATATATGCGAAGCACAGTGCTGCTATTGATGAGATGAGGAGAAATAAGTTTACTATCTTAAGAGATCCTTCGCTACGCTCAGGATGACACCACGAACTGTCATCCTGAGCGTAGCGAAGGATCTCTTGTTGTTTTTGTTCAGACTTGCTTATCATTTTTTATTCAAAATTTTCTTCGCTAAATCTTTTCTTAGCTCAACTGCTGGCTGGTCAAAAGGGTTAATTTTTTTGACATAAGAAATTAAAATAGTTTCTAAGAACATTTGCATCATAAGTGCGCCAAGCACTTCTTCATCTAATTTTTTAATTTCAAAAATTCGAATTGGTAATTTTTTTCTATTTAAAACTTCAATCGTAGTTTCTTGTTCAATTTTAACTATATCACTTAATTTCTCGCCACCAAACAAGGTTTTGCAATCTTTTAAATCATTAACTAAAAAATTAGCTTGATGATCTTTTGTTGTGACGAAAGTAAAAAATTTATCTTTCGGACCTTCAAGATAAAGCTGTAATTGACTGTGTTGATCTACAGTTCCCATTGAATTTATTGGTGTTGAACCAAAGCCAGATTTTCCTAAAGATTCTGCCCATAATTGGCGATACCAATCAGTGAAATTTTTTAAATTATCAACATAAGGCATGATAACATTATTGCTAAAGCCCTGTTCATAAAGGTAAAGCTGTGTGGCACATGACTTGATTAGACAATCATCATTTAAAAAATTTTTAATAATTTTTTTTGCGCCATTTCTAATTTTTTTAATATTAATCCCGCAAAGTAGCGCTGGAAGCATTCCAACAATAGAAAAGCATGAATAGCGTCCACCAATTTCACTCGGATGATTAGAAATTTCGGCACCAATTTCTTTAGCAATTTTAGCAATTGAATTATTTTGTGACTGCGTGATGAATAAAAATCTCTTTGCAAAATTTGTGATTTTTTTCTTCTTCAATTCATCAAGAATTATCAAGGTTTGACATATTGTTTCTATTGTCTCGCCAGATTTGCTAATAACTACAAAAAATGTATTTTTAAAATCAATTTTATTTAAAGTGGTTTTGATTGTCAGTGGGTCAATTGACTCAAGAAATTCAATTTTATTCTGATCTTTTAATGAGGTTAAAGTTTTGCCACCAAGGCTTGAACCACCTACACCAAGAATTAAAATTTTTTTATGTGAGGAAATTTTTTTAGATAATCTTTCAAATGTTTTTAAATCACTTTCATTAAAAACAACATCAATCATTGCAAGCTTTTTGCCACTTATCTCTGCGCGTAGGTCTTTTGCAGATTTAAGACAATTATTGTAAAATCCTTTCAAAGTTTTTTCAGAAGGAATATTTTTAAAGCTTTGTAAATAGATGGTTTGTGACATTTCTGGTTCAATTTATTAAAAATCGATTTCAAGATAAGAGGCTATTTTACTAGGGATTCTTAAAAAATGAAGGACAAAACTTGTAATATTGTTTTTTATCCTTATATTTGAACCTTCCTGTCTAATTTTGTCACATTTTTCACATTTCGGCTGGGTAGCAAAGTGGTAATGCAGGAGCCTGCAAAGCTCTTATGCGTCGGTTCGATTCCGACCCCGGCCTCCAAAAATCGTCATAAATAAATTCTACTTTTTTCTTTTAGTGATTTGTGGTTTTCTTAAATAGAGAGCATCATTATTTGTTGTAACTTCTTCTGTGTTGCAAATTTTTTCATAAGCCAGTAACCCAACTAAATCGGCCTCAATTACATCATCTTTTTCATCAATTATAGGTTGAAAATTATTTTTTGTTAGAAGCGGTGCGATGATTTTTTTGCCGCTACCACATAAAATAAATTCTGACTTAGGTGCGAAGCTAGAAACGTCATGAATTTTCACTAATTGAGATTTTAAAATTTGTTTATTTTCTTTGAAAGAAGCAATAAAAAATTCATCCATTTTAGCGTCAATTGTAACAAAAATTTCTGATGATTTTTCTCTATGTTTGAAAGCTAAAACTTCAAGTGAATCAAGTAAAATCAATGGAAGGTTAGTGGCAATTTTCAAAGTGCGGGCAACGGATAATCCAATTCTTATGCCAGTAAAACTACCGGGTCCTGAAGTTGCAGCAATATAATTCAAATCTTCATACCAGATATTGCATTTTTTTAAAACTTTCTCAATTTCAGGAATTAATAATTCAGATTGTTTACCACTTTCGTAAATAGTGTTTTTTGCTAAGACTTTAGAATCTTCAAGAATCGCAACTGACAGAGTTGAATTTGTTGTGTCAAAAGCAAGAATCTTCATTAATTTTTTTAATTAACTCTTTCTTTGGGACTAGGAATATCAAGTGAAAAAGTTGGAATTTTAGCATTAAAAACTTCGCCATTACTTTTTTGCATTTGATAATTGCCAGCCATAATTCCTGAAGGGTAACGCAAGTGAACTCCACTACTATATTCAAAATAGCCATTTGGTGAGATTAATGGTTTTTCTCCTACAACGCCTTCACCATTAACTTCTTGAACATGTCCTTTTTCGTCAATTATTCTCCAGTAACGATTTATCAATCTTAAATCTTCGTTACTTTTATTAGTAATTTTAACGTGATATATCCAAACAAATAAATTGCCAGCAAGGCTAACTTGGCTATCAATAAATTCAGGCCAAACGCTTATTTCAACATTATTTGTGCTAAGAACATAAGACTTTTTTTTAAATATATTATCAGAAACATTTGGTATCAGTATATCCAAAGGTTTATTTGATTTTGTGATTTTGTAAGTCATTTTTAATTTATTTGGTTTTATAACTTCTTTAACCCGCTTTTGCAAAAAAATGCGAGATATTTTTCTTTTTTGCGACGGAGTGTATTGAACATACATGAGTAAGCAAAAAAGAAAAATAACGAAGCAGTTTGAAGCAAAAGTTAGGGTTTTTAAAGTAAGTTATTCCATTCTGTCAGTCATATCAACTGTGCCAATCAATCCTTTCAGATCTATTATTCCTGATACAACTTTTTGCAAGCCATCTTCAACCATTGGTTTAAACCCTTTGCTTACCGCGTGATTAAACATCTCTTTACGGCTTGCAGACGCCATAATCATATCATCAAGTTCACGATCAAAAGGTAATATCTCACTTATTACGATACGACCCTTATATCCACTGTTATTGCATTGGTCGCAACCAACAGCTTGATAAAGCATTGTTACATCTTCATATTTAGTGCCAAGTAATTTTTTTTCAAATGGTTCAATAGGATGCTCTTTTTTACAATGCGTACAAAGTTTTCTTGCTAACCTCTGTGCAACCACGCCAATCAATGAACCAGACATTAGATATGATGGAACACCCATGTTGAGCAATCTTGGAATTGCGCCTAAAGCATCGTTAGTGTGCAAGCTGCTATATACTTGGTGACCAGTCATCGCTGCTTGAATCGCAGTTGTAGCTGTTTCCTTATCACGCATTTCACCAATCAGAATCACGTCTGGATCTTGACGCAAAAGTGCTTTAATACCTGATGCGAAATCGACACCTACATCAGCCTTGATATTAGATTGACGAATCATCGGAATGTGATATTCAACCGGATCTTCAAGAGTCATAATGTTTTTATCAACTGAGTTAATAAAGTTTAATACTGTATAAAGAGTTGTTGTTTTACCTGAACCAGTAGGACCAGTTAAAATAATTACACCTTCAGGGCGTTTAACCATTCTTTTTATGGTATTGATACCGTCTTCATTAAATCCTAGTTTTTCTAATGAGAGAATTGATTGCTTTTCGTCAAGAATACGCATAACAATATTCTCACCACTAATTGTTGGCTGAGTTGATACACGAAAATCAATCTTTCTTCCTAAGATTTCTGAGCTTATGTGACCATCTTGAGGCTTTCTATTTTCAGCAATATTCATACCAGACATGATTTTAAGACGTACTGCAATTGCCGACCAATAATCTCTGTGAATTGAACGAATTTGCACCATCTTTCCATCAATACGGTAACGAATACGTAAGAAAAGTGCTTCTGGTTCAAAGTGCAAGTCTGAAGCGGTGCGGTGCACAGCGTCTGTTAAAATTGCGTCCACTAAACGCACCATCGGGCTTCGATAATCGCCACGTAAATGAGCTTCGTCGTTAATGGTTTTGTCATTACCACTATTTTCAATTTCTTTCAAAATACCTTCAATTGACATTTCATAGTCATAATATTGATCTATGGCATGTAAAATATCAGTTTCAGGAATGTAAACTGGAACAATTTTGAAATTAGGTGGAAAACATCTTTTAACTTGGTCAAGCGCAACAATGTCGAATATATCTGACATGCCGATTGTAACCACGTTATTATTGCAGGAAAGCGCAATAAGTTTATTGTGAATAGCAAAATCTTTAGAGATTTTTTTTACTAATCTTGCGTCAATGATTGAAGATTTAATATCGAATTTTTTGATTTCAGAAGATTCATTTAAGATTTCTCCTAAAGCACCTTCAGAAACAAATCCTAGATCAACCAAAATTGCACCAATAGTTTTGGTGCCTTTCAGTCTTTCTTGTTCTTTTGTCGCAATTACTAATTGGTCATCAGAGATAACTTTTTTCTCTAATAACCTTGCTCCAATGTCCATGTTTGATACCATCTTGATTACTTAAAGATTTTTATTATTGTTCAGTAATTATATCTTTTTATATCTTGTGATTAGGTTCCTTATTGTCAAGAATACAATAATTTAAATTTCCAAAAAAGTCATGAATAAGTCAAATGTAATAACCAGATTCGCTCCATCTCCAACAGGATATTTGCATATTGGTGGCGCAAGAACAGCTTTATTTAATTATCTCTTTTCAAGACACCATGGTGGAAAATTTTTACTTAGAATTGAAGATACCGATGAAAAAAGATCAACTGTTGAAGCGGTTGATGCAATTCTTCAAGGTCTTGATTGGCTTGGCCTTGCGCATGATGGTGATTTTGTTTTGCAATCAAGAAATTTAGCAAGACACAAAGAAGTGGCGGAAAAATTATTGGAAATGGGAAAGGCTTATTTATGTTATACGTCATCAGAAGAATTAGAAGAAATGCGAAAAAATGCTGAAGCAAAAAAAGAAGTTTTTCGTTTCAGAAGTCCGTGGCGTGATAAAATAAATTCACAAAGCTCAACTGTAAAACCAGTCATTAGAATCAAAGCTCCTTTGATGGGAGAAATGATGATTAAAGATTTAGTGCAAGGTGAAATTAAAGTAAAAAATTCTGAGCTTGATGATTTAGTGATGCTACGCTCTGATGGCACGCCAACTTACATGATGGCAGTTGTGGTTGATGATCATGACATGGAAATCACTCATATTATTCGTGGTGATGATCATTTAACAAATGCCTTTAGACAAAAAGTTATTTATGAAGCGATGAATTGGAATGTTCCTGAATTTGCACATATTCCTCTTATTCACGGCCCTGATGGAGCAAAAATGTCAAAAAGACATGGTGCAACTTCTGTAATTGAATATAAGGAAATGGGATATTTACCTGAATCAATGCGAAATTATTTATTACGTTTAGGTTGGTCTCATGGTGACGCGGAAATTATTTCTGACGAAGAAGCAATAAAATGGTTTAGTTTAGATAAGGTTGGTAAATCACCTTCACGTTTTGATTTTGCTAAGTTAAAATCAGTTAACAAACATTATATAAAAGAAAAAAGTGAAGAAGAATTATTGAATTTGGTTGAAGAATTCCTTGAAAAGAAACCTTCTCAAAATGAGAAAATAAGAATTTTAAAAGCATTAAAATTTGTTAAAGAAAGAGCAGAAGTTTTGAATGATTTGGCACAAAGTCTTGATGTTTATTTTGATGGTTTGAAAGCTGATTTTGATGAAAATTCAAAAAAATTAATTGCTGAAAAAAAATTATTATTAATTGATTTAGGAAAAGTTTTTGCTGATTTAAATGATTGGTCTCATGATGGAATAAAAAATTCTTTGAATGAATTTGCAACTGCTAAAGCCTTGAAAATCAAGGATTTTGGACCATTACTTAGAATTGTTCTAACATTTTCTTCATCTTCTGCTGGTGGAATTTTTGATGTGGTGGAAATTTTAGGTAAAGAAGAAGTTTTAAGTAGAATTGAGTGGGCAACATCGTCATTGCGGAGCTAGAATTTCTTAGAAGCACGTTAGTGATTTTTAGAAATTTTTCATCCGCAATCTACTATAGATACAGGATCTACAGTTTCTAAGCCAGCAAAGCTGACTAAGAAGCTGTTTGTCCGGCATGACGTAATTCAACACAATGTCTTTAATAAATTAATTTGTTAATTGATTTTATTTTTAGAAAAAGTTATAAGCTTTAACAAGATGTTACTTTAGCTTTTCAGGGAGCCCCCGCCGTTAGTTCACTAGTTTTTAACTTCATCATTATGAAAATTCTTTCGTCTGCCTTATTTTGCGCGTTTTTATTTTTTAGCTTCAATGCCAATGCTAAAATTTGGGGAAGAGATTTTAATGTAAAATCTTTTGCCACCATTGAATATCAAGCTCCTTCGCTTAGTGGCGCTGGAGATAATGCTGATTTCAAAACTAATAATTTTGGTAAACAATTAAGCAATTTTGAAAATATTGCAATTGGTGGTCATTTTAGAATTAATGAGCGTTTTGGTGTTAATATTAACTTTGTGCAAACCTCATTAAATCATTATGCTTTGCAAGGCGTTTCTTTGTCGCAGAAAGCTAGATTCTCTTTAGACCAATACAATATGTCTGCTTTGTTTTTTAAACCGATTCAAAGAAATTTGTTTGAAGTTTTTGGCGAAGCGGGAGTCTCTAATATGAATAGTAAGTTGAAATATGTTTCTACTGAAGCTCATAAGGATAAATCTCGTGAAACAATGGTTTTTGTTGGCGCTGGTATGCAAATCACACCATTTAGATCGAATGACGCAATTAGATTTTCAGTACAAAGATATTTGGGAAAGCTTGATTTGCTTAATACTAATTACACAACTGTTCGAGTTGGTTTTATAAAATCTTTTTAATTTTTAACTATGTCGAAGAAATATTTATTCACTTCTGAATCAGTTTCTGAAGGTCATCCGGATAAAATTTGTGATCAAATTTCGGATAGTTTAGTTGATACTTATTTAAAAAAAGATCCTTTTGCGCGTTTAGCAATAGAAACCTTTGCCACTACTAATACAGTAATTATTGGTGGTGAAATTCGTGCACCAGAAATTTCTAAAAATGAAGTTGAAGAAATTATTCGTAATACAGTTAAAGAAATTGGTTATGAGCAAGATGGTTTTCATTGGCAGAATCTTAAAATTACTAACTTAATTCATGAACAATCTGCTGATATTGCAGTTGGTGTGGACGCTTCTGCTAATAAGGATGAAGGTGCAGGAGATCAAGGAATTATGTTTGGTTATGCATGTAAGGAAACTGAGGCTTTAATGCCAGCGGCAATTTATTATGCACATCGTATTTTGCATAATATCATGGACGCAATTAGGTCTGGTAAGCTCAAAGATCTTGGTCCAGATGCTAAAAGTCAAGTAACTTTATGTTATGAAGATAGAATTCCAGTTAAAGCTGAAACTGTTTTAGTTTCAATTCAACATAAGGAAGGCATGACACAAAAGCAGGTTAAAGATTTGATAAGACCTTTTGTTGAAGCAACATTGCCTAAGGGTTGGATGTGCAAAGATGAAAATTTCTTAGTTAATCCAACTGGAAAATTTGTAATTGGTGGACCTGATGGTGATGCTGGTTTGACTGGAAGAAAAATTATTGTCGATACCTACGGTGGTGCTGCACCTCATGGTGGTGGTGCGTTTTCTGGAAAAGATCCAACTAAGGTTGACCGTTCAGCAGCTTATATGGCGCGCTATTTGGCGAAGAATGTTGTGGCAGCAAATTTGGCTGATCGTTGCACAATTCAAATTGCTTATGCAATTGGTATTTCTAGACCTTTAGCACTTTATGTTAATACTCATAACACTGGTGCAAAAGGGGAATTATTAGTGAAAGCAATTAATGAATTAGTTGATTTAAGTCCACGTGGAATTAGAAATCATTTGCAATTAAATCGTCCAATTTATAAGCGTACTGCAACTTACGGCCACTTTGGACGTGATGTTGAAGCTGACGGCGGATTTTCTTGGGAAAAAACTGATTTAGCAGAAAAACTAAAAAAATTTGTTTAATAATGAATATTTTACTAATCGCAATTGGTGGCGCTCTTGGTTCAGTGACGCGTTATTTATTTTCGGATTTCTTTTTGCGGTTAGTAAAATCAGGACAAATTTCTGCAGTCTTTCCTTATGGAACTTTTTTTGTAAATGTTTTTGGCTCTTTGCTTGCAGGTGTTATTTATTATTTTGTAATAAAAAATTTTGATGCTTTTGATCCTCGTTTGAAGAATTTTTTAATTGTTGGTTTTCTTGGTGGTTTCACAACTTTCTCCGCTTTTTCACTTGATTTTTTTCGTTTAGTAATTGCAGGGCATCACTTGCAAGCCTTCATTTACGCGGTTTCATCGCTAGTATTAGCAATTTGTGCGGTGTTTTTTGGTTTTTATTTCATGAAAGTTATTTTCTCATAAGATGAAAGATGTTCGTTTAGATAAATTTCTATGTAAAAAATTTGATATTTCTTTTGCTTTGGCACAAAAATTAATTCGTGAAAAAAAAGTTAAAGTTAATAACACAAGAGTTGATGGGTCTTACAAAGTAAATGAATCAGACCATATTGAAGTTTTTTCTAATTTAGTAAAAAGAATAGAAAAACAAAAAACAAAACCAAAAATTTCATTTGAAAAACAAAAGAATTTTTTCTCATCAATAATTTTTGAAGATGAGAATTTAGTGGCAATTAATAAGCCATCAGGTCTTGCCACGCAAGGTGGAAGTGGAATTGAAATTTCGGTTGATGATTTTATTTTAAGTAAAAAATGGCAATTGGTTCATAGGCTTGATAAAGATACTTCAGGAATTTTATTGATTGCAAAAAATTCTAAAACAGCAGATTTTTTAACCGATGCTTTTAGAAATAAAACTATCAAGAAGACTTATTTGGCTCTTGTTTCTGGCATTGTAAAAAAACAATCGGGCGTGATTAATATTCCATTAAGAAAAGAATTTTTTGGCAAGAATGAAAAAGTTCGCCCCAATTTTGAAGAAGGAAAAGAAGCAATTACGGAATTTAAATTATTAAAAACTTTTGTTGATTATTCAGCTCTTGAGTTAAATCCAATTACGGGCAGAACACATCAATTGCGTGTTCACACTAAAGAAATTGGGCATCCAATTTTAAATGATGTGAAATATGGTGGTAAAGAAGTTTTACGAAAAGACATTTGCAAAAGATTATGTTTGCACGCTTATAAAATTGAGCTTCAAGATTATTTTGGCAAGAGGCTTGAGATTAAGACAGAACTGCCGGAGTTTGTAAAATAAGAATTTTAGATTCGTATATTATGAAAGAATTAACAGCATTATCAGAAGTAGAAATAGGAAAGTTGTCAAATCAAGAGTTATGTGATCGAATGGATGCTATTCTTTATAGGATTTTGTGTGAATCTTATTCTAATCAAAGTGCTGTTGAAAGTTTTTCAAGGCAAAACATGAAAGATTTTTTTAATAGTAAAGAAATTCAACTATTACCAGAAAAGCATCAACGTAATGCACTAAAAAAATGTTTTGAGTATCTAGTTCAACTTGAATATGAAGCGAGAATAGGGGGGTGGGTTAATCAAGAGATTTATAATGCAAATTATAACGAAAACACTTCATGGTTAAATACAAAAACTCATATTATTAATTGCACTGCAAATCAGATAAAAATTACATCTAGTTCAATTGCATGGGAAAAAATGAGAGATCTTCTATATAGCATAGAAAATTGAAGGAATGTTCCTGGTGGAAAAGATAGAACAAAAAATTTTAGAGAATGGATTTTACAACCACGTAATAAATTTGTTTTTTTTGCTCCAAATTTAGAACATGTGGAAAAATTCAAAAAATATTTTAGAACTCCAGAAGTTCATGGAAATTCTGAATTACCAGATAGATTATTGAGACTAGAAAAACCATCACATGAAGAAAATAACCAACCATTACGTCTTATTAATATACTTTCTGCGATGTGGAATCCTTTGTTAGAGATATTAAACGACATGAAGCCATCGACTACTGCTGGTTCTGGTACCAGTCCAGAATTTGGTTTAGAGTGGTTAAAAGCTATTCAAGAAAATAATTTAGAAGTAATTAATAAGGAACTTGATCGGATCAAGCAGGTTATGATCGGTAAAAGTAATAATTAGGTAATTCACATTTATTGGTTTTTTTAGCTTCTCGCGCCTTGAGCTTATCGAAACAAAGAAAAGCTAAATATAAATCTTATTCTTGGTTTCGACAAGCTCAACCAGCGAATAAGATTTATATTACCCATATTGACATTTGTCAAAAAAATGACATATTATTAAAAAATGACATTTTTATTAAAATAAACTTAAGTTGAATATGTTGAGTGATTGCAATGTAACAGTTAGTGATAATGGTAGAATTGTTTTGCCGGTTATATTTAGAAAACAGCTGAATATAAAGCCTGGGGATGAACTTGTTTTAAGTATTTCATCTGAAAATGATATAATAATACATAGTCCTAAACAATCTTTACAAAAGCTTCAGAATCTTGCTTCCAAGAAGGGTAAAAAGAACTTGGTTAATGCGGTAATTGATATGCGACGTAAAGAAAAACTGTAATAAATATTTTTTATATGCACCACAAAATTGTAGTTGATACTTCGGCGATAATAGCGTTAATCAACAAAGAAGAGGGTTTTGAAGCTGTAGAAAAGGTTATTGATAGGGCCATCATTTCAAGTGTAAATTTTTCTGAAATCATTACAGTATTAAATAGAGAATTGTTTAAAACTAAGAAGGAGAGAGAAGAGGGGTTACAACTAATCAAAAATACTTTTTCACATATTATAGAATTTGATGATAAGCAGGCTGTGATTGCGGCTTCAATTGATTCTATTACTAAGAAATATGGTTTGTCCCTTGGAGACAGGGCATGTTTAGCTCTTGCAAAACATTACAAACTTCCAGTATTAACAGCAGATAAGGTTTGGAAGAAGTTGGATTTAGGAGTTAAGATTGATCTAGTTAGATAGCACTAATATTTTAAATTTTTAAATCTCGCCAGCTTTAAATCCATAATGTTGTAAGAATCTCAGATCATTTTCAAAAAACATTCTTAAATCATTAATGCCATATTTTAACATGGCAAGACGTTCAACTCCAATTCCGAAAGCAAAGCCTTGATATTTGCTTGGATCAATATTGCAGTTTTTTAGAACGTTGTGGTGAATCATGCCGCAGCCTAAAATCTCCATAAACTTCTCATTACTACCAATCTTGATGCGACCTTCCTTTGAAGAATAACCAATATCAACTTCGGCTGAAGGTTCAGTGAAAGGGAAGAAGCTTGGACGGAAACGCAATTCCAAATTTTCTACTTCAAAAAATGCTTTTAGAAATTTTTCTAAAACCCATTTCAAATTTCCCATATTGATATTTTCATCAACCATAAATCCTTCAACTTGATGAAACATTGGAGTGTGAGTTTGATCAGAATCACGTCTGAAAACTCTGCCCAAAGCAGCGATTTTCAAAGGTGGTTTTGAATTTAACATTTTTCGAATTTGTGTGTTTGAAGTGTGAGTGCGTAAAAGCAAATCAGAATTTTGTAAATAAAAAGTGTCTTGCATTTGGCGTGCTGGATGATCGGCCGGCATATTTAACGCGGTGAAGTTGTGGAAATCATCTTCAATTTCAGGGCCTTCTGCAAATTCAAAACCAAGAGTTGCAAAAATTTCTTCAATTTCAGCAACAACCTTGCTAATTGGGTGAATCAAGCCTTGCGCTTCTTTTCTCGGATTTAGTGAAACGTCAATTTTTTCGCTGATTAATTTTTGTTCAAGATCAGCATTTTCAAATTGTTCTTTTTTGAATTCTATTTTTTGTGTAACTTCGTCGCGTAGCTTATTTACTTCAGCGCCAAAGGCTTTTATTTCTTCAGCAGCAATATTTTTTAATTGTGAAAAAAGTTCATTTACTGAGCCTTTTTTTCCCAAAAAATGAACACGAATTTCTTCAAGCTGTTCTTTATTTTGAACTGATGAAATTTTAGAATTGAAATCGGATAATATATTTTTTGAACTAAGCACTGTTGGCAAATATTAATTAATATGGCACTGTTAACCTTTACTAATAAGGCAGGGCGCAAATAGAGTTAAAAACAGTATTGCTAATGCCTTATGATGCAACAGAAATTCCCCATTTCTGACCTAGATATTTTTCAATTGCTTTTCTTTCTTCTGTTTTTAGAAAACGACTATATAAAATAATTTCACCTATATAGCCATCATAAGGCCAAAATGTTGGAGAGTCGCTACTGCCAGTAAGATTTGATCCAATCCCAATTCTGAAATCAGGAGTTGTAGAAACTGTGTATGGCTTTGTTTCTGGGCTACCTGAAACCGCAGTGCCGCCATCATAAAATGCCATAGCTGTTCCGTCATAACTTCCAGTTAAAATATCTGGAGAATCGAGTATGATATTGCTGTATATTGGATTTAACCCATAGCTTGTACCACCATGAATCCATAGTTGGTAAGTTCTATTATAGGCATATAAAGTATAGCCTGAAAGACTAGAGCCAGAGTTACTTCGGGCACTAAAAATTGCGCCATAAGATACTACAGATCTGGTAGCAACAACTACAAAAACTGTTAATTGACTTGGATGAAAAGTAGGGTTATAAGGAACTGCTAAATATGTTCCAGTATTATCGTCGGTACGTCTAAATATAAGAGCTGGCAAGCCATTAATCCCTTGTTCTTTGTAAATTGGCTTATAAGAAGAATATTGCGAGGCAACAAATTTATTGGGTAATTGTGGGTTAATGCTGTACCAAGAGCTAATAGTATTTCCATCGTTAGTTTCAGCATCAATAAAACTTGTTTCTGCAGTTGTATCAAACCACAGCGCAAGATCTTTAATTCCGGCTACTGGTGAGCTTTTAGTTAATGTGCGGGCTGAAACTAATTTTGATTTGCTAAATAATTTTTGCCCTTGAGAGATGGCGGCAATTAAAATTCCTACTACTAAAACAACTAAGGAAAGCTCAATTAAAGAGAATGCTTTATGATCCTTTTTATGCATAGTAATAAATAAATCTTAAGTGTTGTTAAATAAAAAGTAGGATATCAGACTATAAGAATGCTTTATGATTTTAAAATTTATATGAATCAAAAATTAAAGATCAATTGGTTTGGTGCTTTCACTCTTTTAAAGAAAGAAGTTTGGCGTTTTTTAAAAGTTTATCATCAAACTCTTTTTTCGCCTGTCGTAAATATCATTTTATTTTTGGCGGTATTTTCCTTGTCGGTTGGAAATCACATTAATGAAGTTGAGGGCGTGCCTTTTGCTGTCTTTATGTCGGCGGGTTTAATTATGATGGCGGCAATGCAAAATGCTTTTGCTAATTCTTCTTCATCTTTTGTGATGGGAAAAGTCATGGGGCATATTGTTGATTATTTAATTCCACCTCTTGGTGCCTTTGAATTATTATTTGCTTTTACTGTTGGTGCAATTTTACGCGGTATTGCTGTTGGAATTGTGGCATTTATTGCTATTTCATTTTTTGTTTCACTTCCTTGCTACAGCTTTCTTCATTTATTATTTTACATAGTTTTCGCCTGCATCTTTCTTGCGTTGCTTGGAGTTTTATGTGGTGTTGTATCATCAACTTTTGATCATATGTCTGCAATGACAAGTTATGTTATCACGCCGCTTACTTTCTTATCAGGAACTTTCTATTCAACAAATTCACTACCAGAGTTTTGGAAAAATATAGCGCATTTTAATCCATTTTTTTACATGATTGATGGCTTTAGATATGCAATTACAGGGCATAATGATGGTGATTTGACAATTGGTATGATTTATATCCTTACAATCAACTTAGTTCTTGCAATTATTATTTATAAAATGATAAAAAAAGGTTATCGAATTAAATCGTAAAATTAAATAAAAGTAATTGTGCACCTAATATGACTGGTGAATTGTCTTTTTTCTGGTTGAGCTTGTCGAAACCAAGAAAAGACAAAAATGAACTTATCCTTGGTTTGTCACAAGCTCAACCAGTGGATAAATTCATTTTTACAGTTATGTGGAGTGCAATTTTTTAACAACACACCACAATCACCATGAAAATCACATCTACAAAAAATATCACAAGACAAGAAAAGCTAAATTGGATTAGGCTGACAAGAAGCGAGAATATTGGTAGGTCAACATTCTTTCGTTTACTGGAATTATTTGGTTCAAGTGCTGCTGCTCTTGAAAGGCTTTCCGATCAAGCTTTTCAAGGTGGGTTAGGACGACCAATCAAGGTATGTTCTGAAATTGATGCTGAAAATGAACTTAAGAAAACTGAAAATTTTGCGGCAGAAATTGTTCTTTTTTGTGACGACAAATATCCAAGGTTACTTCGTGAAATAGATGATCCGCCGCCAATTCTTACTATAAAAGGAAAAAAAGAATTTCTTAATCAATATTCTGTTGCGGTTGTTGGACCGCGTAATGCCTCATTTAATGGCATTGCATTTGCTCGTAAAATTGCTAAAGATTTGGGTGATAATTCTCTTCTTGTTATTTCTGGTCTTGCCAAAGGTATTGATGCTGCTGCTCATAGCGCAGCTCTTGATAGTGGAACAATTGGAGTAATTGCTGGAGGAATTGATCATATTTATCCAAGCGAAAATGCTGATCTTTATCAAGAAATTTATAAGCGTGGTTTAATCATATCAGAAACGCCATTTGGCGTGCCACCAAAGGGTGGAAACTTCATTCAAAGAAATCGTATAATTTCGGGCATGTCGCTTGGTGTCATTGTGGTTGAAGCTGGGCTTCGATCGGGAAGTTTAACAACTGCAAGATTTGCGGCAGAACAGAGTAGAGAAGTTTTTTCTGTTCCCGGTTCACCTTTTGATCCGCGTTGCCATGGCACTAATCGCTTAATTAAGGAAGGTGCAAGATTAACTGAAACTATAGATGATATTTTAGGAGAAATAGTAACTATGAAAATTTTATTTGAGAAAGTTGGAACATTTGAAGAATCAGAAGCTGAAGATTTTATTATATCTACAGCTAAAACTCCAAGTGATGAGGATGTAAAAAAAGTGCGCGAAGAAATTGCAGCGAAATTAAGTTTCGTGCCAATTTCAATTGAGGAAATAATTCAAGAATTACAAGTGCCGCCAAGGGTTGCAAATATTGCAGTGGTGCAGCTTGAACTTGCTGATAAAGTTGAAGTAAGGTTTGGGAAAGTATCTTTGAAGAAGGTTGGTTATTGAGCGTTTTTCAATGAATATTTGGAATGGGTTAAGAGAGGCAGCCCAGCAAGGTGTTTATGAAAAAGGTAAGGTTAGAATTGCGTAAATATTTTTTAGGTGATTAAATTGTTCCAATAAATTTATACCAACATTTATCTTTTAAAAAATGCCTAAATTTGATAAATCAAAATTACCTTCACGTTATGTAACGAATTCTCATGGTTGCGAAGGGCGTAAAACCATGCTTTACAACATTAAAACTGATTTATATCCGCAAGGTTTGAATGATGCAGATTTAGCTTCACCATTTGTTGGTGTGGTAAGTGCGTGGAATGAAGCCGCTCCTTGTAATATTGCTTTGCAGCGTCAGGCGCAACCTGCAAAAAAAGGCGTGAAAGATTTTGGTGGAACGCCTCGTGAATTTACAACAATCACAGTTACTGACGGCATTGCTAATGGTCATCAAGGTATGAAATCGTCTTTGGTTTCTCGTGAAGTGATTGCTGATTCAATTGAAGTTACAGTGCGTGGACATTGCTATGATGCTTTGGTTGGAATTGCTGGTTGTGACAAATCATTACCTGGTATGATGATGGCGATGTGCCGTTTAAATGTGCCTTCGGTTTTCATGTATGGTGGTTCAATTCTACCAGGAAAATTCAAAGGTAAAGATGTGACAATTGTTGATGTGTTTGAAGCAGTGGGTCAGAGAGATGCTGGAAAAATGACTGAAGAAGATTTGCAAATTTTAACTAAAGCGGCTTGCCCTTCGGCTGGCGCCTGTGGTGGACAATTTACGGCGAACACTATGGCTTGTGTAAGTGAGGCAATTGGTCTTGCACTTCCTGGATCGTCTGGTGCTCCAGCGCCTTATGAATCAAGAGATGAATATGCTTATGCTTCAGGAAAAGCAGTGATGAATTTAATCGAAAAAAACATTAAAGCGCGTGATATTGTTACAAGAAAATCTTTAGAAAATGCAGCGGCAATTGTTGCAGCAACTGGTGGCTCAACTAATGCGGTTCTTCATTTACCAGCAATAGCTAGTGAATGTGGAATTGATTTTGACGCTTTTGATATTGGTGAAATTTTTAAGCGCACGCCTTATATTGCTGACATGAAACCGGGTGGAAAATATGTGGCGAAAGATTTATATGAAGCGGGTGGTGTGCAAATGATTTTAAAAGTTCTTTTAGATGCTGGCTATATTCACGGTGATTGCTTGACTGTTACTGGAAAAACAATGGCAGAAAATCTTGCCGATGTGAAATTTAATGAAAAGCAAGATGTAGTTTACAAACCTGAGAAGCCTTTATCTAAAAGTGGTGGTGTGGTTGTGTTGAAGGGTAACTTGGCTATTGAAGGAGCGGTGGTTAAAATTGCTGGAATGCAAAATGAGAATCTAAAGTTTGTTGGAAGCGCTCTTTGTTTTGATTCTGAAGAAGCTTGTTTCAAAGCTGTTGAAAGAAAGCAATATAAAGAGGGTGATGTGTTTGTAATTCGCTATGAAGGACCAAAAGGGGGGCCAGGAATGCGTGAAATGCTTGCAACAACTGCGGCAATTTATGGACAAGGTATGGGTAATAAAGTTGCGCTAATTACTGATGGTAGATTTTCTGGTGGAACAAGAGGTTTTTGTGTTGGTCACGTTGCACCGGAAGCAGCAGCTGGAGGCATGATAGCACTTTTAAAAAATGGTGATAAAATTACAATTGATGCAATTAATGGCGCAATTGATGTTGATTTAAGTGAGGCTGAAATTGCTAAACGTAAGTCTGAGTGGCAAGCGCGTGAGAATGATTATAGATCAGGAACATTGTGGAAATATGCTAAAACAGTTGGTTCAGCAAGGTTTGGTGCGGTGACTCATCCGGGAGCTAAGGCGGAAAAAATTTCTTATGATAAAATATAAGAGTTCAATTTTAGGTCTAAGTTGGCAACAAAAAGATTATGACGAACGCTTGGCAATGGCGATTGCTCAAAGATTTGAACTGTCTCAAGTTTTAGCAAAATTAATTGCTGAACGTGAAATTTCATTAGATGAAATTGAGAATTTTTTAAATCCTAAAATAAAAACTAATCTTCCTGATCCATTTACTCTTCTTGATATGAAAGAAGCGTTAGAGCATGTGATTGACGCCATTAAGAAAAATAAAAAAATTACAATTTTTGCGGATTATGATGTTGATGGTGCAACTTCATCAGCTTTGTTAAAAAGATTTTTTCGTGAAATTGGTGTTGATGTTTCAATTTACGTGCCAGATCGTATCTTGGAAGGTTATGGACCAAATGTTAATGCCTTGCTTAATTTAAAAAAATCAGGCACTGATTTAGTAATTACAGTTGATTGCGGAACTGTGTCTTTTGAGCCGTTAGAAGAAGCAGCAAAAGCGAATTTAGATATTATTGTAATTGATCATCATATTGGAGTTACTGAAAAACCAAAGGCTTTGGCAGTGATAAATCCTAATCGTATTGATGAAAATTTTCCTCATAAAAATATTTGTGCGGCAGGAGTGAGCTTTCTTTTTGCTGTTGCAATTAACAAAGCTTTGCGTGATGAAGGATTCTACTCCAGCGCAATTACTCCCCCCTTGAGGGGGAGTCGGCATGCCGAAGGCATGCCGGTGGGGGATCAAAATCTTTCAAAAGCAACTAGATTTTACTCCAAAGAAACCCTAGAAAAAGCAAAAGAGCTAAAAGTTAACCAAACAGATGCTGAGAATCTACTCTGGTATTATTTGCGAGATAAACAGTTAGATGGACATAAATTTAGAAGACAGCAAGCAATTGATAATTACATTGTAGATTTTGTTTGTTTAGAAAAGAAGTTGGTTGTTGAGCTTGATGGTGGTCAGCATAGTGAAGATAAGGCTATAAAATATGATCAGAATAGAACAGAGTTTTTGAATAAGAGTGGATTCAATGTTTTAAGATTTTGGAATGATGAGGTATTTAAGAATATGGAAGGTGTTTTGGATTCGGTGTTTTTTAATTTAAATTATAACCCCTCCCCGAAGCTGCCTTTGGCAGCTTCGACCCTCCCTCAAGGGGAGGGTAAAAGACGTGAACCAAATTTATTAAATCTTTTAGATCTTGTTGCACTTGGAACGGTTTGTGATGTGATGCCGCTAATAGGCTTAAATCGTGCTTTAGTGGCGCAGGGTTTAAAGATTATTAAGAATAGAAGTAATTTAGGAATTCGCACAATTTGTGATTTAGCAGGTTTAAATGAAGAGCCAACTGCTTATCATTTAGGTTTTGTTATTGGACCACGAATTAACGCTGGCGGAAGAGTTGGTAAATCAGATTTGGGTGCAAGAATTTTATCAAGTGAAGATGAGGAAGAGGTGCAAAAAATTTCCTTGCAGTTAGAAGAATTTAACAAGCAGCGCAAGGATATTGAAATTCAAATTCAAGAAGAAGCACAAAATAATTTAGAAAAATCAATTGGTGGTTTTAGCATAAATGATTCAGTGATTTTTGCTGTTTCAAACTCTTGGCATCAAGGTGTGATTGGCATTGTGGCATCACGAATCAAAGATCTTTACAATAAACCAGTTGCAGTAATTACAGTTAAAGATGGAAAAGGGAAAGCATCATGCCGTTCAATTAATGGTGTTGATTTTGGTTCGGCAATTTTACAAGCAAGATTGGAAGGCTTGTTAATTGATGGCGGAGGGCATGCCATGGCGGGAGGATTCTCAGTTTTAGAAGAAAAAATTCCTGAGTTACATAAATTCTTTAATAAAATTTTGGGCGAAAAAATTATAGAATTTTCTTCAAAAAGAGATATGTTTTTTGCTGCAGAACTTGACTTAGCTCAAATAAATATTGAATTGATAAAAGACTTGGAAAAGCTTGAACCATTTGGTATGGGCAATTCTAAACCAAAATTTATTATTCGTGATTTACAAAAAGTAAGAGCAAATTTAATTGGTAAAAATCAAGATCATATTAGCTGTATTTTTTCATCTAAAACGGCAATTGGTTTTAGTGGAAATTTACAAGCAGTTGCTTTTAGAGGTGCGAATAGTCCTTTAGCAGAAATTCTTTTAGATCCAAAATTTACTAAACCAATTAATGTGGCTGGACAGTTGAATATTAATTCTTGGATGGGAGTTGAAAAGGTACAATTATTAATTGAGGATATTTTGATTTAGGAAAGGGGTCAGGCTACTTTTCAACGAAAAGTAGCCTTGACCTTTTTCTAATTTACTCTTTTTTATCGTCTTTTACTTCTTCATATTCAGCATCAACAACTTTTTCGCCTGATTCTGAATTGTTAGAAGCACCAGCAGATTCCGCAGAAGAAGCTCCTGCAGTTGCTTGCGAAGCTTTATAAATTGCCTCACCAACTTTCATTGCTTTTTGCATTAAGCTTTCGGTTGCTGATTTTAATTCTTCGGCTTTAGCATCTTCTTGAGCTAAAATATCCTTAACTTTTTGAATTTCTGCTTCAACTTCAGCCTTAGTTACTGGTTCAATTTTATCGCCATGCTCTCTTAAACTTTTTTCAGTTTCATAAACAGCAGTGTCAGCTTGATTCTTCGCTTCAACAAATTCTTTTCTTGCTTTATCTGCCGCTGCGTTAACTTCGGCATCTTTCATCATTTTTTGAATTTCAGCTTCAGATAAACCGCCTGAAGATTGAATTCTAATTTGTTGTTCTTTGTTAGTTGCTTTATCTTTTGCAGAAACTTTTACCACGCCGTTTGCGTCAATATCAAAAGATACTTCAACTTGCGGCATGCCACGTGGAGCAGGGGCAATTCCTTCTAAATTAAATTCACCAAGAAGTTTATTGTGAATTGCAATATCTCTTTCACCTTGGAAAACTTTAATTGCAACTGCCGTTTGATTATCCGCCGCAGTTGAGAATACTTGGCTCTTATTAGTTGGAATTGTAGTGTTACGGTCAATCAATCTGGTAAACACACCACCAGCAGTTTCAATACCAAGTGAAAGTGGAGTAACGTCTAAAAGTAATACATCTTTCACGTCACCTTGTAAAACTGCGCCTTGAATTGCTGCACCAATTGCCACAACTTCATCAGGATTCACGCCTTTGCTTGGCTCTTTACCAAAAATCTTTTTTACAGTTTCAACAACTTTTGGCATACGAGTCATACCACCAACCAAAATAACTTCGTGAATGTCAGAAGCTTTTAGTCCAGCATCTTTCAAGGCATTTTCGCAAGGAACAATTGTCTTAGTGATTAAATCATCAACCAATTGCTCAAGTTTAGCACGGCTTAATTTCACGTTTAAGTGCTTAGGACCACTTGCATCAGCAGTGATGTAAGGCAAATTGATTTCAGTTTCCATTGTTGACGAAAGCTCAATTTTAGCTTTTTCTGCTGCTTCTTTCAAGCGTTGCAAAGCAAGAGGATCTTTAGATAAATCAATGCCATTATCTTTTTTAAATTCGTCAGATAAGAATTTTAAAATTCTCATGTCGAAATCTTCACCACCTAAAAAAGTGTCGCCGTTAGTTGATTTTACTTCAAAAACGCCATCACCAATTTCAAGAATTGAAACGTCGAAAGTTCCACCACCTAAGTCATAAACGGCAATTGTTTGGTTGCCTTTTTTATCAAGACCATAAGCAAGTGCTGCTGCTGTTGGTTCATTGATAATACGAAGAACTTCAAGACCAGCAATTTTTCCAGCGTCTTTTGTTGCTTGTCTTTGTGAGTCGTTGAAATAAGCAGGAACGGTGATTACAGCCTGTGTAACCTTTTCACCTAAATAGCTTTCAGCGGTCTCTTTCATTTTTGTTAGTGTGAAAGCTGAAATTTGACTTGGTGAAAATTTTTCACCTTTAATTTCAACCCAAGCATCACCATTGCCTGAAGACACGATGTCATAAGGCACCAGCTCTTTATCTTTTTTAGTAAGAGGATCTTCATATCTTCTACCAATTAATCTTTTAATACCAAAAATTGTATTTTTTGGATTAGTCACGCCTTGTCTTTTTGCTGGCGCGCCAACAACTCTTTCGCCATTTGCCAAAAAGCCAACAATTGAAGGTGTTGTTCTTGCACCTTCTGAATTTTCAATAACTTTAGGATTCTTGCCTTCCATGATTGACACGCAAGAGTTCGTTGTTCCTAAGTCAATACCAATTACTTTACCCATTTTAATTACTATATTTTTTATTATTTAAAAATGATGTGGTTTTAAAAAACCTTAATTTCAAAAGGTGATTTAAGAATGGTTTTTGAAATTACAAGGGGGTGTCTAAAAAAGTCTATTGAGAAAGCGTAATCTTATATTTCTGTCCTAAATAGCTTTCAACGGATCTTCTTTCTACATCATTAAGAGTTCGTGAAAATGCAATAATTTCAGCAATATCGCCCTCATATTTATTACTGCCATAAGCTCCAGCTGAATAATTGACAAGTGATGGAGCTAATGTTGTTTGCGAGCTATCAGCAGTCACTGGATTTTTGCCACCATTTAGCCAATATTTTTTACCAGCAGTGCCGCTAAGCCAGTAAGTATGTATTAATGGAACATGATTTACAAAATATTGTGAACTATAGTCTAAGTCATTGACCAAATAAAATATTGCAGTACTGCCATTTCTATATCCAAGCCTTGGATTACCTGCAGCAGAACCTGCTAAAAATTCATCGTAAGTAGAATTATCTCCTCCTCTTTTTTCAACAATAAAAATTGTGAAATTACTATTTTCTAAACCTCTCATGCTAAGCACTATGTAATTTGTGCCATCAAATCTTACTGAGGGCAATCCGTTAAAAACATCATTATAAAATTTAGGTCTTACACCTGGGGTTGATTGAGTGGCATCATTTTTTATCATTACTTATGGATTATTGTCATACCAAGTGCTGATTGTGTTGCCATCTGTTGTTTCAGTGCTAATAAAACTGCTTTCCAAAGAAGTTTCATGCCATACCACTAAATTTTTTATTCCACTTACAGGAGAACTTTTGGTAAGGCTTTGCGCAGTTTGAATCTGTATTTTTTTAAGCAAATTAACACCACCCATAACTCCGGCAACTAATATACCAATCACCAAAATGACGATTGAAAGTTCAATTAATGAAAAGGCTTTTAAGGATTTTTTATTAATCATTTTTTTTTATTAATCATTTTTTTGTAGTTGTAAATTGATTGATTTATTAAACTTCTCGCTGGTTGAGCTTGTCGAAACCAAGAGAAGTTTTGTAAAAATCTTATTCTTGGTTTCGACAAGCTCAACCAGCGAACAAGATTACAATCACTAATTTTTTAATAAGAAATTTCTTTTTATATCATGAACCCTAATAAAATCTACATTCTTCTTTATAAGATATTTAGAAATAACAAGAGTTTTATTTGCTCTATCTGGAGGCTGTTCCCAAACTACGCAAGGTAATAACGAGCTTTTTGCCTCATCTCGTGGCTCTTTTGATGCATCTGACTTCGGAAAATTTTCTTCAGATAATTGCATATCTGAAGAAAATTGTTTCTTGTCATCTGCACAAAATAGCCTACGATCTGAGGTAAAAAGTTTGGGAACAGGCTCCAACTCTCCCATTTCAGAAAAATCAATGGCATCAAGAAAACTTTTTTTAGAATGTCCAACATAAAGTGGCAATCCTAAAACTCTAAAGGCATCGATGTTTTTTAAAATACGAATTGATTGCAAAGAATCTTTGCCAAAACCAATTCCAACATCAAAAATCAATTGTGATTTTTTAACGCCTTTTTGCATCAGATAAGAAATTTTTTCTTGTGCCCATTTAATAATTTCGTCAGTCAAATTTAAATGTCTATTAATTAACGTTCCTTCAACTGCTGGCACAGATAGATTATGCATCAAAATGGTTGTGATATTATTTTTGGCAATAAATTCAATGGTGCGATCATCAATTAAACCATCAACATCATTAATAATATCAACACCATTTTCAAAAGCTTTTTTGGCAGTTTCAAAGTGACGAGTGTCAATGCTGGTGGTAACTTTCTTACCAGTTTTTTGATTAAAATTTTTTACTTCTGAAGTTATTGCTGGCAGAATTTTTTCTAATCTTTTCCATTCTTCTTCTGTGCTTACGGGTGTAAATCCAGGGCGGGTTGATTCAGCACCAATATCAATCATATCAGCGCCGTCATTTAACATTTCTTTTAGATGAGTAATGGCATTATCAAGCGAAGTGAATTTCCCACCATCGGAAAATGAATCAGGAGTAATGTTTAAAATACCAACAATTTTTGTGGGCATAAATTTCTACTAATTTACTTTTAATAACCCTCCCCTTGAGGGAGGGTCGACGAACAAGCTTTGCTTGTGAGTCGGGGAGGGGTTATAGTTTTTCAAAAACCTAATTTTACCCCTCCTCGAAGCTGCTAAAGCAGCTTCGATCCTCCCTCAAGGGGAGGATAATTGGACCGAAATAAATAAAGAAATTCTACCACTTCTTTTCAAACTTTTTTCTTAAAATAACTGCAATCAAATTAAACAAAATCAGCATTGCTAAAAGCACCAAAATTGCGGCGGCAGTTTTTTCAGCAAATCCTGCTTCTGGGCTGTCAGACCATAGATAAATTTGTACAGGAAGAACGGTAGTAGGATCAGAAAAATTTTGAGGAATATCAGCGATGAATGCAACCATACCAATCATCAAAAGTGGTGCGGTTTCGCCTAAAGCGCGTGAAATTGCTAAAATTGTTCCTGTCATAATTCCCGGTATTGAAAGCGGTAATAAGTGATGCAAAACAATTTGCATTTTTGAAGCGCCAAGAGCCATCGCGCCATCTTTAATTGTTTTTGGAATTGAACGAATTGTGTTGCGCGTTGCAATAATAATTACTGGTAAAACAAGCATGAATAAAGTCATGCCGCCAACCAAAGCTGAAGAGCGCGGCAGATAGAAAAATTGTAAATAAACTGTTAAACCAAGAAGGCCGTAAATGATTGAAGGAATTGCCGCCAAGTTATTAATACTGATTTCAATGATGTCAGTGATTTTATTTTTAGGAGCAAATTCTTCTAAATAAAAAGCGCACATTATGCCAATTGGAAAAGCGAGGCTTAAGAAAATTAACATCACTAAAATTGAACCTTTTAAACCAGCGCCAATACCAGCAATTTCAGGTTCTCTTGAATCAGCGAATTTAAAGAAATTCCAATTTATTATAGTTTTTATTTTTTGATTTGAGATTAATTTTTCAGCTAAAATTATTTGTTTTTCGCTTAGAGATGATTTTTCTTTATGTTTGAAATAAATGTCGAATTTTGAAGAGGTGCTAAGCCAAAAATTATTTTTACTACCAATTAATTCTTGGCGTTTTTCGATTTGATTTCTCAATTCTAAAGCTGCGATTTTACTGGTTATTTGATATAAATTATTAACATCAGCAAGTTCAACTATTTCAGGAAATTCTTCACGCAAAGATTGTTTTATAAGACGACGATAATTTATTTTTTCAATTAATTCAGCCTTTGATAATGTTGAAATATCTTTTAATTCAAGATCAGAATTTTTGGCAATTGATTCTGCACTTAGGTCAATGTTAAGTGAAACTTCATGACGTAAAAAAGAGCTATATCCTTTAGTTATCAGCATGCCAAATAAAAGCACCAAAAAGGCGAAGGCAAAAGCAATTGACGCTATGCCGTAAAGCTTAAATCTTTTTTCTTTGCGATGTCTTTTAGATAAAGTTTTTTGAACTAAATCAATATTTCTTTTCATCAGATTTTAACCGTATTTACGTTTATATCTTTTAATTACAACAAGGGCAACAATATTAAAAATAAAGGTAAAGATAAATAAAGTTAAAGCGAGAGCAAAAGCAGCAAGAGTTTTTGGACTGTCAAATTCTTGATCTCCCACTAATAAGGTTACAATTTGTGCAGTTGCGGTTGTCACGGAATCAAGTGGATTAAAGCTCATTTTAGCAACTAATCCCGCCGCCATAACCACAATCATAGTTTCACCAATGGCGCGTGAAACTGCTAAAATAACTGCACCAACAATGCTGGGCATTGCAGTTGGTATTGCAACTTTTTTGATCATTTCTGATTTAGTGCTGCCAAGTGCCAAAGCACCGTCTTTCAAGCTTTGTGGAACTGAGTTAAGTGCATCATCAGTTAAAGATAATATAAAAGGTATAATCATTATTCCCATTACAAAACCAGCGGCAAGTGCGCTTTCTGATGCAATATTAATTCCAAATTGTGCAAAGAGATTTTTAAAAAGCGGCGCAACTGTAATCACGGCGAAATAGCCATAAACAACTGTAGGAACTCCCGCAAGAATTTCTAATATTGGTTTTAAATAATCACGAGTTTTTGCTTTAGCATAAAAGCACAGATAAATTGCTGCCATAATGCCAAGTGGAATGGCAACAAACATTGCAATCAAAGTTATTAAAAGAGTTCCAAGAAAAACAGGAACTGCGCCAAAAGAGCTTTGTCCAACTGATTGCTCAGCAGTGATTGCCATTTGTGGATTCCACGTGGTGCCAAATAAAAAATCTTCAATACTAACCATTTTGAAGAAACGTAAAGATTCAAATAAAATGGAGATTGTAATGACAATTGTGATAATGATGCCAATGCCGGCGGTGATTGTTAATAAAAGCTTTAGAAAGCCTTCAATATGATTTTTAGAGTTGAATTTTATTTTATAAAAATGACGAATTAAAAAATAATTTCCGATTAAAAAACAAATCAGCAGAAAATATTTTGTAACGGAATTAAAAGGTGAAAGAATTATTGTGGTGGTAAAAATTACTGACCATAATATAAAACAATAAATATAATGGATAGGCAGGGAGCTGAAGCGTGCTTTTTTCTCGCCTTGAGTTTGCGAGCTAAGTTGCAATTTCCTGATATTACGGTTTAAATTAACCGCAAAGAACAAAATTAAAGCTGTGGAAAATAATAGAAGATACACTAATTAATTTTTTTAGATTGGAAAACTAAAGTACAAATTAATCAAATTTATGAGAAAAACAAGGTTATTTATTAATAGTGAAATTGCAGTTGGTAACGCTGTTGAAATTATGGATGGTGATTTTGAATATCTAACTAAAGTGTTGCGTAAAAAAATTGCTGATGAGATTTTTGTTTTTAATGGTGTAAGTGGTGAATTTAGATCTGTAATTAAAGAAATTAAAAAGAGATCTTTGATTTTGGAAATTTTAGAAAAAAGTGCAGAGTTAAAGAAATCACCAAATATTACTTTAGCTTTTTCTTTGATTAAAAATGTTAAAATTGATGTTATCGCAACAAAAGCTACTGAGCTTGGTGTTTCCTGCTTCCAGCCTATTATAACTAAAAGAACAGTTATTGATAAAGTTAATGTTGAACGTTTCAAAGCCAATATTAAAGAGGCTTGCGAGCAATGTGAAAGAAATGATTTTCCTGAAGTGAGAGAAGTTAAAAAATTAGAAAAATTTTTATCTGACGAAAAAACTGCAAATAAAATTTTGATTCTTTGTGATGAATCAGGAAATGGAATGCAAGCAAAAGAAATTTTGCCTAAAATTGAAATTAAGAAAGATCAGGAAATTGTTGTTTTAATTGGTCCAGAAGGTGGTTTTGCGGAAGAAGAATTTGTAAAAATGAAGCAATTAAAAAATCTTTATTCAATGAGTTTAGGGCCAAGAATTTTACGTGCGGATACTGCAATGTTTGCGGCTTTGACGTTGGTGCAGGAGTTTCTTGGTGATTTTGATTTAAAACCATGTTGATTATTGCAGGATTTAAGCGGGAACTA
>JAGWYT010000008.1 GCA_018969185.1 Rickettsiales bacterium
AGTAGTAGCTAAAAGACCTGTTAAAGCAGCAGAAACAATTTTATTAGATTTCATGTAAATCTCCTTAAATAAATTTTATTGATTTTTGTATTGTGGATCAAAATTCATAGATAGAACTTTGTCACATTACCTATTTCGTTTTATTTTTTAATTTAGTTACATCAAATTAAATTTTTTTTAAATAGGATATTGAAAACGTCCATTGTCCTAACTCAAAAGACAAGAAAAATTTGATTAGAAATATTGAGTATTTTATTATAAAATGAATTTTGTACATGATATAGATATGTCGTCATCAGCCAAAAATTCTTCAGAGCAAGCAGCAATAGCAATTCTTCTTACCATAAGCGTTTGTCATATGCTAAATGACATGATGCAATCACTGATATTTGCGGTTTATCCAATTCTAAAAAATTCTCTTAATTTAAATTTTGCGCAAATTGGCTTGATTGGTTTTGTTTATCAATGCACGGCGTCAATATTACAGCCGTTTGTTGGACAATATACTGATAAGAATCATAAACCATATTCTTTAGTTTTTGGTATGTTTTGTACTTTGCTTGGACTTTTGACTTTAGCCTTTGCTCATGAATTTTACATCTCATTAATTGCTGTTGCCATTGTTGGAACTGGATCATCAATTTTTCATCCTGAAGCATCTCGTATTGCAAGGCTTGCAGGTAAGGGCAGACATGGATTTTCACAATCATTTTTTCAAGTTGGAGGAAATGTTGGAACTGCGCTAGGGCCTCTTTTAGCAGCTTTTATTGTGTTAGTTAAAGGGCAACAAAGCATTGCCTTATTTTGTTTTGCTGCCTTGATTGGCATGATTTTATTGACCTATGTTGGTAATTGGTTTAAGGAGATGCATTTAGCTGGTAAGTTTGCCTCTAAAGCAAAAACACATCATCATAATTTGCCAAAAAATGTTGTTGCGCTTTCTTTCGTAGTTTTAGTAATTCTGATTTTTTCAAAATTCTTTTACATGGAAAGCATTAAAAGCTATTACACTTTTTATTTAATAGAAAGCTTTGGACTCTCAATTAAAGACGCTCAGCTTCATTTATTTTTATTTCTTTTAGCAACTGCAATTGGAGTTTTGTTTGGTGGAATTTTTGCTGATAAATATGGTAGAAAATTAGTGATTTGGGTTTCAATCTTGGGCCCGTTGCCATTAACTTTAGCACTTCCTTATTGTGGACTAACCTTAACTGCAATTTTAATTTTTATTATTGGACTTGTGATGTCTTCAGCATTTTCAGCAATTTTGGTTTATGCGCAGGAATTATTACCGGGAAAAGTTGGAATGGTTTCAGGATTATTTTTTGGAATTGGTTTTGGCATGGCGGGAATTGCTGCAGCGTCACTTGGCAAAGTTGCTGATTTAACTAGTATAAAATTTATTTATCACATTTGCTCATTCTTGCCAGCAATTGGACTTCTGACTTATTTCTTACCGAATATTGAGAAGAAATGATCCTTACTTCTTGCGCCTTGAGCTTGTGACAAACCAAGAGAAGTAGCATAATCTTATACTTGGTTTCGACACTTCGTCAGGCTCAGTGCGGCGCAGCTCAACCGGCGTATAAGATTAACTAGTCTTTTTAGTTGTCACAATCAGTGCAGAGGCAAAAATTATAATGCTGCCAAATAATTGAATAAGAGTAATTTTTTCCGATAAAAAAATAAAACTAACCAGCATTACAATTGGTGGTTCAAGCATTGAAATTATCTCCGCTTTTTCTGAAGCAATAAATTTTAAACCTTTTTGAAAAAGTAAAATTGGTAATGCCGTGCAAATCAAGCCTAAACAAAGGACGTTAAACCATATTTTTGGACTATCAGGAATTACAAAACTGCCGTGAAGTAAAGTGAAAATAAGGCATATAATAATTGAGCCGAAACAGACCATAAAGGCTGAAATTAATGGGTCAGTTTTATTACTTTTGCTTGAAGTTATATAAAGACCAAAAAATATTGAGGCTAAAAATCCAATTAAAATTCCATTTAAATTGAAATTGGCGTGAGTGAAATCGCTAAGTAAGATAGTGCCAAAAATGATGCAACTAATTGCGATGTAACAAATTTTTGCAATGTGAGTTTTGTAAACTAAACGATTAAAAATCAATACTGTAATTGGATGAGTGAAAAGCAAAACTTCGGCAGGCCCCCCGCCAATTAAGCTTGCTGAAACGAAATAAAGTGAAGTTGCTGTTCCGTGAAAAGGAGCACTTGTTATTAGTGGCAATAATGTTTCGCGCTTAAAAAAAGAAATCTTTTTTAATTTTAGCAGAACTAAAAAAAATAAAAAAATCGTCGCAATTAAAAAACGCCAAAACATTGTGACAAATGGCGAATAATTTTCACGAATAATGCTAATGCCAAAATAATATAAGAAGCCGTAGGCTACGGCAGATCCAATAACTAAGGCTATACCTTTTTGTTCGTTACTTAAATTCATCGAAAAATTTTTTAATTTTTGCTAGACACTGTTAGCTAATTTTTTGCATCAATTTTTTAGAAAATTTTTAGCGATTTTTTTAGAAATTTTTGACAAATATAGGCATATTTTAAAAAAATTTCTAAAAAAAAGAGCAAAAATTTACAAAAAAGTGATGTAAAAATCTTAAAATATAAAATTAGCTAACAGTGTCTATTGCTTTAAGCATTTGCTCATTATTTATTCCTGTATTTTTTAATAACTAATTTGCAAAAATCAAAAGAATTAGGATGTGATTAGAAATATTTAACAATATTTATTTTTTTATCAGTTTTGATTTCATTATCATTGGCATGGTTATTTATTTCAGTAAAATTCTCTTTGGTGATTATTGCGGGCATTTTACCTTTTAATTTAACTAAAGAGAATAAGTGATAAGACCATCTTTTAGGAAGTGATACTAAAGATTTTAATGAGTTAATTATGTCGACTATTCTAATAAAACAATATTCAGAAAAGCCTTCAAAACCATAAGTTTTGTAACCCATTTTTCGTTAAACTTGTTTAATCAAATTCTTAAAATGGATATTTCCATCATTAATAACATGGCTGACAAGAACTCTTATTTCCTCACCAATAGTTCTATTTCTAATAGTCTTAAATTGGTCGTAAAATTCGATAACTTCTTTTCCAAATCCTAAGAAAGAGGCAGCCAGTGCTGCTTCTGCAGTTCTTTCACTATTTCCAGTTCCACCTTTGCCATAACTAATTATAAAGCCTTTTGCAGGTTGTAACCATCTTGTGGCATTATCAGGATCAATGGCGCGTGGGCAGGCATAAGTTGAAATAATTCCATTAATTGCCTCAAAGCCAAAAATGCGAATTGTATTAGCAAAAGTGTTGAGGAAATATGCTGATTTATATTCTTCTGATCCCGAAAATCCTCCACCAGTAACACGCAAAATTACATGTTCTTCGTCTTGTGCAATCATTGTCCAATGGCTATTAGTAACGGCCAATTGACCAGTGGTTCCGCCAAAGCTTTAGATCAAATTTCTTACTTTAGCAGTTTTATTTAAAATGAGATTCATTGACATTCCAGAAGCGGTGGTGATTTTT
The DNA here is from genome assembly GCA_018969185.1 of Rickettsiales bacterium. Classification (GTDB taxonomy): domain Bacteria; phylum Pseudomonadota; class Alphaproteobacteria; order Rickettsiales; family UBA1997; genus UBA2645. The sequence goes on from JAGWYT010000008.1 coordinate 3,560, forward strand.
GTATTAATCTTACCAAATCCAAAAAAATCTTTAATTCTATTGATTTTAGAGCGATATTTTTTGTTTAAAGACGAGTTATTTTTATTAAAAATTTCATCAATAATTTCTTGATTAGTAGCATTAAAACCCTCGTCAGAAAAAACATATTCAGCTCTATAACCAAGAGTAGTGTGCATTTCTGTTAGGCGTAAAAACTTTTCCTTACCATCTTTTTCAATTTCAATTCCAGCTAATTTAGCAATTCCATATTCTTCTTCTAAGAAAATTTGTTTTAGAGTGACGCCATTTAACTCCACGTTCTTTGGCAATTTTGCGATTAGTTTGATGAGCATCAAATAAAATATTAGAATCGCTTGGATAATAATAGGCTGAAAAAATAGTGTTATTTTTACCAAAAATTTTTTCAATTTCTTTACGTGATATTTCTTTTGCAAAAATTCCAGCGCGTTTAAAACATTCATTTTCTTGACGTAATCCCGCATCTTCTTTAGCACTGAAGGTTAAATGAATTGAATAAGATTTATTATTTTCACCTTTAAATTCAGTAATTTTATGTCCGGTTAGTTTTTCATTTTCTTGCAAAAGTGAGATTGTTAAAAGTGATTCGATACGCCCCCAATCGTTATCAGTAAGCGGATGTAATTTTTCTTCAATAGCTTTTCTAATCTAATTCACTTTTTAAGTAAATTAGGCAGTTTTTGAGTAGAGTTTTATAGCTGATATCAACTTTTATGTAATGAGGATTAAGTGTCTTATTAACAGTTAATCTTTGCAAAGATCTTTTTAATAAAACTGGAATTAAAGCATGTCCCGTCAAACATTCTTCAGCATTAAGAGGAACGGCGTGTCTGGCGTGTAATTGTTTAGCGGAAGAACTTACATTAGATTTACGATAATCATCAATAATGTAAAAATATCATCAAGCCTATTTTTAAATTCTGGAATTAAAGCAGCCATTAATGCACCATCTTCAGCAGCTGGTCCACCAATAAAGGCAATTGCCTTTTTATTTTTATTTTTTTGAAATTCCTCAAAATATTTTGAAGTTTTAATATCGTTAATTCTTACTTTTTGTGACTTCAATTGTTTAGAACTTTCACCTTCACGTGACTATAAAATATTTTCTTTAAAAAATTTCTTATTTTTTAAAACCTTATTTGCAACTTGAAGAGTTGCCTTATCTTTGGTAAATAAAGCTTTTAGCGATGGATTGTGTTTTATGTTTTTAGTGTGAGCGAAAATAAATTCTGCAATACTGCCTTTTCTTTCTTCAGCAAATTTAATCAGATCCAAGTCTTTTACGTTATAATGCAATGTAATATTTTTTTTAAAGATTCTTTCATAATTCTTAACAAGTTCTCTATTTAAAAATTATTTGTTCTGTTAAAACGAATAATTTCTGTGTGGCAGATAATAATTTATTTTCTTATATAGTTTAGCTTATTATTTAGCAAAACAATAGTTAGTTCTTGTTAATATTATTGATGAAGGCTGTGATTTACAGGTGCGCATTCAAATAAAACTTGGGAATTACGCAATATAGAAACAAAAAAAGTTACTCAATTACGTAAAATGACTGGTAATATTAAATGTAATAGTGGTGAAATTATTAAAGAGTTAGTTCTTGCTGGAGATGGTGTTACAGTTAAATCAGCACGTGATATTGAAGATGAAATCAGAGAAGGAAAAATTATTGTGCTTTTAAAAGATTATGAGGTGGTGCATAAAACATGTTTTTATGCGGTTTATCCTTCAAAAAAATTCGAATCCCCTAAAATTAAGGCTTTCGTTGATTTCTTTCAGAAGAAGTTGGGTGGGTAGTATATTTTGTCATTTCGAGGCGAAGCCGAGAAATCTTTTTTATTCGAAAAAGATCTCTCGCTTACGCTCGAGATGACATTTAAACCATTACCCCTTAATCACTTCCGGAATATCAATTCTAATAAATCCTTTCTTTAAATTTACTTCGGGAAAAGTCTGTTTTTTAAAGTGGAAATTTTCAATTTTTTCTAAAGTTTTTTTAGAATCGCTTTTAGTAAATTCAATTTCAAGCATGCCACCAGCACCGAAATCATAGACGTTAATCACTTTGCCAAGCTTCTTTGATTCCATATCAACAACATCAAGACCAATCAAATCAACATAGTAAAATTCATCATCTTTAGTTTCTTTAAAATCTTTACGCTCAACAAATAACTCAGTACCGCGTAATTTTTCAGCGTCATTACGATTAGTCACTCCAGCAATTTCAGCAATCAATATGGCATTTCCTGAACCTGTAGTTCCAACAATCGCTTTATTTTTATTGCTAATTTTTAATTTTATGGAATTTCCCTTATCATCAAATAGCGGATATTTCTCAATTTGAATTGGATCCTCGCAAAAGCTTATTAGCTTTACGGCGCCTTTTATTCCAAAGACTGAATTAATTTTTCCGATTAATATTTTTGACATGATTTATTTTTTATGAGTTGAAACCTTAGCAAATTCTTCAGCGCGATAATATTTAGCTAAATTTTCTAAAATACCGTTTAAGAAAGTTACTTTTTTATTTTCAAAAAACGATGCTCCAATATCAACATATTCGTCAATTACAACCTTTAGCGGCACGTCTTTCATATATTTAAGTTCAAAAGAACCAAAGCGTATTATGTAAAGCATGATGTCAGGAAGTGATTGAAGTGACCAATTTTCTTTTAAAAATGGCGAGATTTCATGATCGATTTCACCAAGATATAATTGCATTCCTTTCAAAAGCGTTTCTAGAAAGCTGAAATCAATTTTTTCACGATAAGAGCTTTCTGCTTCATTTTGTTCCATCAAATAATTATCGATGAGATCATCTCTTATTTGGTCAATTGAATGTTTTTCTTCGTAAAATTCAAATTGATAAAAAATTTGTACTGCCATTAGACGAGAAAGCGTGCGTTTACGAGTAAGCGGAGCTTTTTTATTTTTAATTTTTTTCTGATCCATTAAAGTAATTTTAGTTAAGTTGACTTTTGCCTATGAATCTTTTTAAATGGATAAAATTTTTTTAGCCATCAGTTTATTTAATTTTCATGCCAAAGAGAACAGATATAAAATCAATCTTAATTATAGGTGCTGGTCCAATTGTAATTGGGCAAGCATGTGAATTTGACTATTCAGGAACTCAAGCCTGCAAAGCTTTAAGAGAAGAGGGTTACAAGGTTATCTTGATTAACTCAAACCCTGCAACAATCATGACAGATCCGAATTTGGCGGATCGCACTTACATTGAGCCAATCAATGTTGATATTGTTGAAAGAATTATTGCTAAAGAAAAACCAGATGCAATTTTGCCAACAGTTGGCGGGCAAACAGCTTTAAACTGTGCAATTAACTTAGCAAAAAAAGGTATACTTGAAAAATATGGTGTTGAACTAATTGGTGCTTCAATTGAGGCAATTAATAAGGCGGAAGATCGTTCAAAATTCCAAGCAGCGATGGATAAAATTGGTTTAAAAACACCAAGAAACGCTATTGTAAAAACTTTTGAAGATGCAATGAAAGCGTTAGAAACAATTGGTTTGCCAGCAATTATTCGTCCTTCTTTTACTCTTGGTGGGTCTGGTGGTGGCGTTGCTTACACTGAAGAAGAATTTAAACAAATTGTGCAATATGGTTTAGCAATTTCTCCAACCAGCGAAATTTTGATTGATGAATCAATCATTGGATGGAAGGAATATGAAATGGAAGTGGTGCGTGATAAAAATGATAATGCAATTATTATTTGTTCTATTGAAAACGTTGATCCGATGGGTGTTCATACCGGAGATTCAATTACTGTTGCGCCAGCTCTTACTTTAACAGATAAGGAATATCAACAAATGCGTGATGCATCAATTGCGGTGCTACGTGAAATTGGTGTTGAAACAGGTGGATCTAACGTACAATTTGCTGTAAATCCTGCTAATGGAAATTTAGTGGTGATTGAGATGAACCCAAGAGTTTCAAGATCTTCAGCTCTTGCTTCAAAAGCAACTGGTTTTCCAATTGCAAAGGTGGCGGCGAAATTAGCGGTTGGTTACACTTTAGATGAAATTAAAAATGACATTACTGGTGGAGTAACTCCAGCATCATTTGAACCAACAATTGATTATGTTATTACAAAAATTCCAAGGTTCACTTTTGAGAAATTTAAAGGTTCTGATAATGTGCTTTCAAGCTCTATGAAATCAGTAGGTGAGGTAATGGGAATTGGTAGATCTTTCATTGAAAGTTTTCAAAAAGCTTTGCGTTCAATGGAATTGAATTTGAGCGGCATGGATGATATATCAATTGCCTCAGAAGATAAAGAACAACGCATAAAAATCATTACTGAAAAATTAAAAATTGCTGCGCCAAATAGATTATTACTTATTGCGCAAGCCTTGCGTGAAGGTATGTCAATTGAGGAAGTTGCTACAATTACCAAATACGACAGATGGTTTTTAGAACAAATTAGCAGTGCTTTAGAAGTTGAAACCAAAATTAAGAAAGAAGGTTTACCAAAGGATCGTGAAGATTTCTTGCAAATTAAAAGAATGGGATTTTCTGACAAACGTTTAGCAAAATTAAGTGGTCTAACTGAAAAAGAAGTAAGGCAAGCAAGACATGATTTGGATCTGCATCCAATCTATAAAAGAGTTGATTCTTGCGCTAGTGAATTTGATTCAGTTACTTCTTACATGTATTCTTGTTACGAGAGTTAAACTATTAATAGCCAGTCATTGCGGAGATAAAATTTCTTAGAAGCACGTAAGTGATTCTTAGAAATTTTTCATCCGCAATCCATAAAAAATAATAGATACCGGATTTACAGTTTCTAAGTCAGCAAAGCCAACTAAGAAAATGTTTGTCCGGCATGACGTGAATAAAAAACAAATGAAATACGCAGCTTACAAAGAGATAAATAATCAAAATCAACTTCACGTTGAAAACGTGGCAATTGTTGATATTGCAGCTAAAGTGGGAACACCTTTTTATTGCTATTCGAAAAAAACTTTAATTGAAAATTATCAAAATTTTGCAAAAAGCTTTGCTGATATTGATCACAAAATTTGTTACGCAATTAAAGCGAATTGTAATATTCATATTGTGAAAACTCTTGCTGAGCTTGGATCTGGTATTGACGCGGTTTCAGCTGGTGAAATATTTCGTGCAATAAAAGCGGGAATTGATCCAAAAAAAATTGTTTTTGCCGGAGTTGGAAAAACAAGAGAAGAGGTCGGCTACGCGCTAAACGCTGGAGTTGAAGAATTTTCTGCAGAATCAGAAGCGGAAATTTTTCTTCTTAATGAAGTTGCAAGTTTTTTAAATAAAAAAATAAAACTTAGTTTAAGAGTTAATCCAAATGTTGATGCTAAAACTCACGACAAGATTTCAACTGGTCGTAAAGGTGATAAATTCGGTATCGATATTGATAAAGCGGAAAGAGTCTATGAAAAAGCCAAAATGCTGCCAGCAATTGAAATATATGGCATCTCAACTCATATCGGTTCACAAATTCTAGATCTTGAACCTTTTAGATTGGCTTTTTTAAAAGTGCGTGAGCTTTGCTTATCACTAAGAAAAAAAGGCTTTAACATTAGATCTCTTGATTTTGGTGGAGGTATTGGAATTTTATATAAGAATGAAAATACTTTATTGATTAATGATTACGCCAAAATGATTAAAGAAATCATTAAAGATTTAAATGTGAAATTGACCATTGCACCGGGAAGAGCGATGGTTGGTAGTGCAGGACTAATGATTACAAGAGTTGTATATTTAAAAGAAACTGATGTTAAAAATTTTATAATTATTGATGCAGCGATGAATGATTTGATGCGTCCAGGGCTTTATGGATCTTATCATGAAGTTTTACCAGTAATTACAAAAAATGGCGAAAAGTCACAGTATGATTTAGTTGGTCCAGTTTGTGAAAGCACAGATGTACTTGCTAAATCTCGTGATTTTATTGATCCGAAAGCAAATGATTTACTAGCATTTTTTAGCGCTGGTGCTTACGGATCTTCAATGTCTAATGAATATAATTGCCGTCCAATGATTCCTGAGGTTTTAGTTGATGGTAATGAATTTACTGTAATTCGTCGCCGGCCAAGTTTTGAAGAAATGTTGCGATTGGAAAATTAGTTTTAGTATTTCGCAAGAGATCCTTCACTGCGCTCAGGATGACACTGTGTTGTCATCTTGAGCCGTAGATTTTCTTTTACAAAATCTTGGCGAAACATCTCATGAGTTAGAAGCAAATTTTAAACAAAAAATGTCTAAAGATTTAATTAAAGAAGAAATAGAACGTAAAGAACTCTTCAACATAGAAGCAGAGCAGGCAGTTCTTGGTACGATTATTCTAAATAACGAATATTTAAATCGTGTATCAGAATTCTTGCTTGAGGAACATTTTTACGAACCGGCTCATCAAAAAATCTATGCTCAAATTCAACATAATGTTGAGAAAATAAATATCATTGCCAATCAAATTACGTTAAAACAATTTTTTGAATCTGACCCTGCAGTTAAAGCAATTGGCGGTGCAATTTATTTATCGACGCTTTTATCCAAAGCTTCTCAAATCATTGATATAGCGGATTACGGAAAATTAATTTATGACTTATCGCTAAAAAGAGAATTAGTGATGATTGGCGAAGATATTGTTGTGAAGGCCTATAAAAGTGAAGAAACAACAAGTGCGGAAGAGCAAATTGAAGCGGCAGAAACAAGGCTATTTCATCTTACAGAAAGTGGCGGCAGTAAAAAAGATTTTATAAATATTGCTTCTTCTCTAACTGAAACTTTGAAAAAAACTCACATTGCTAAAACTCGCGACAGCCACATTAGTGGGGTTTCAACGGGTTTTGTTGATTTAGATAAAATTCTAAGTGGTATGCAGCAATCAGATTTAATAATTCTTGCGGGGCGCCCGTCAATGGGTAAAACTGCACTGGCAATTAACATTGCAGTTAAGGCTTGTGAATTTTTAAATAAGGATGCGAAAGAAAAAAAAGCGGTAGGATTCTTTTCGCTTGAAATGTCGGCAGATCAGCTTTCAGCAAGAATTCTTTCAATGAAAAGCAGTATTAATGCCACAAAGTTTAGAACTGGTCAGATTAATGAAATGGAATGGGAAGCCATTGCCAGAGATAGTGCTGAAATTTCAAAAATGCCATTTTTTATTGATGATACGCCAGCCCTTTCAATTGGCGCAATTAGAACCAGAGCCAGAAGATTGGTTAGAAAACACAATTTATCATTTTTACTAATTGATTATTTGCAATTAATTAGAGGAAGTTCTGAACGTTCTAAAGAAAATCGCGTGCAGGAAATTTCAGAAATTACCCAAGGATTAAAAGCCATTGCTAAAGAATTTAATATTCCGGTTATAGCTTTGTCACAATTATCGCGTGCGGTTGAACAAAGAGAAGATAAAAGACCACAGCTTTCTGATCTTCGTGAATCAGGATCAATTGAGCAAGATGCTGACGTGGTGGCGTTTATTTATCGTGAAAGTTATTATCATGAAAGAAAAAAACCATCTGATAGTGATAAAGAAAAATTAGAGATGTGGAGCCATAAGATGAGAGAAATAAGCCATGTAGCTGATGTAATAATTGCTAAGCAAAGAAATGGTCCAGTTGGAAGCGTTAGTTTGTTTTTCGATTCTGAATTTACAAGATTTGGTGATCTAGCACAAAGATCTGGAATTGTTTATGAGTAAATTTTTCTGTTGCTAATTTATAAAATATTCGCAAAATAATTTTTGGAAATAGTGTGGGCAGTTTGCTCATTAAAAGGGTCAGGTTCGAAAGAAAGCAGCCCATGGTTAGTTTAATTGGGTCATGCTATTTCCGCCTCTGCTGTAAATTATAACACTAACTTTTGCTTCAAGCTGCTTAGATATTTTTTTGCAAAAGCGTGTTAAAATTTATAACATTCACTGTCTGAACATTTTAAGTGACCTCTTAATAATGAATTCTTATCTTGTCCTTGCTCGCAAATATCGTCCGCAGAATTTCAGCGAATTGGTTGGACAAGAAGTTTTGGTCACAACTCTCACTAATTCAATAAAAAATAATCGTCTGCATCACGCTTATATCCTCACTGGAATTCGTGGTGTTGGAAAAACAACAACGGCAAGAATTGTTGCTAAAACTCTTAACTGCACCAATAAAGAATCTGCTGCAAGTGCTTGTGGAGTTTGTGATAACTGCACCTCGATTACTGCTTCAAAACATCAAGATGTAATTGAAATTGATGCAGCAAGCAGAACTGGTGTTGATGATATCCGTGAAATTATTGATTCCATAGCCTATGCACCGGTTATGGCTGCTTACAAAATTTACATCATTGATGAAGTTCACATGTTAAGTAACAATGCTTTCAACGCCTTGTTAAAAACTTTGGAAGAACCTCCTGCTCATGTAAAATTCATTTTTGCAACAACAGAAATTAGAAAAGTTCCAATCACAATTTTGTCACGTTGTCAAAGGTTTGATTTAAGAAGACTTGATGAAAATGAAATTTCAAATCATTTAAAAAATATTTTAAGTAAAGAAAATTTAAAAGCCGATGAGCAAGCTTTAGAGCTTATTGCCAAGACTTCGGAAGGTTCAGTGAGAGATTCTTTATCACTTCTTGATCAGGCATTATCGAACAATAATCATCAAGAATTATTACCTTTTGATGTGGTTGAAAAAATGCTTGGTTTAAATGATAGAATAAAAGTAATTGAGCTTTTTGAAACTTTATTGCTTGGTGATTTTTCTGCAGCAATTGCAAAATTTAATGCTCTTTATTCTTATTCTTCAGATATTTTACAATTAATTTCAGACTTGATGGAAATTACTCATAAAGTGACTTCGTGTAAGTTAATTAAAGGATACAAGCTTGATGGTTATTCAAAATTCCAACAAGAAAAAATCAATGAAATTGCAAAAAAAATCTCTCTTTCTTCTATAACCAGAATATGGCAAATGTTGCTTAAAGGAAATTCCGAAATAGCATTTTCTGATATGCAGAAAGCGGCTTTTGAAATGTTGATTGCAAGAATTTGTCATTTAGTGGCATTACCAGATTTGAAAAATCAACTTCTTGATTTATCCGCTTCAAAAAATTATCAAGATGAAAAAAATGTTGTTTTAGAGAAAAAAACTATTGCTGAAAAAACTAATGGAATTAATGATGATATGGTGAATGAGATACTGCGAAATTTTGAAGGTGCTAAGATAGTTTAATCTATCCTGTGTCATCTTGAGACATAGAGTTTGTTTTACAAACTCTTGGCGAAAGATCTCATGAGCAGAAAGAGATCTTTCGCTCACAGTCACTAAAAGTGACTGTATAGCTCAGGATTACATAGGGGTGGGTTTTAAAAATAACTTAGTTTAGCCAAACAAATAATTTTTAAATTTTTAATATGACAGAGCAACAAGAACAAAATAAAATTAAAATTCTTTGCGTAGAAGACGAACAAGAAATTCGTGAAAATATTGCTGAAATACTTCGTGATGAAGGCTATGAAGTTTTTGAAGCTGAGAATGGTAAAGTAGGTTTTAATATTTTTACCAAAAATAGACCGGATCTTGTAATCTCTGATATCATGATGCCAGAGGTTGATGGTTATGCTTTGCTTAAGATGATTCGTGAAGGAAAAAACATCAAAAACAATCTTGTTCCTTTTATTTTTCTTACTGCTTTGGGACAAAAAGATAACGTGATTAAAGGTGTTAATTTATCGGCGAATGATTATTTGGTGAAGCCAATTGATTTTGATTTGATGATTGCCAAGATCAAAGAAAAAACTGCTAACGCCGCTAAATTACAGGATTTCCACAATCGTAACATTAAAAATATTAAGCACCAAGTTTCAACAGTTTTACCAAATGAGCTTTTTTCGTACCTTGATGTTATTACACAAGTGTCAAAAATGTTAAAAGATGAGCCTTATGGGGCCTTACCTCACCGTCGTTATTTGGATGATATCAATAAAATTTATCTTAATGCTTTAAAGCTTAAGAGCTCAATTACTAACTCTCTTGATGAGAATGTTATTGATAACAAACTTGATGTTGAAGAAGAAATTTTTGACATGACTGAGTTTTTAGATGGCTTTATTGCAACGCTTAGCGACAAATTCAAAAGCAAAATTAAATTTGATCATCCTTTTGAAAGTGAATTATTACCAAGAGTAAAATTTGATAAAGTTATATTTCATGATGCTTTGAAGAAAATTTTATCTGGAATATTTAAGGCTGACATAAATGCAGAAATTAATATTACTATAATGATTGATCACTTTGATCAAATGGCGATAATTTTTTATTTAAACACAAATCTTGCTGATGCAAATATTGCTTCAAAATTAGATGAGCAGCATGTTAAGAGCGTTCTTGATAAGCAAAGCTGCTTGTTTGAAGTTTCTGAAGGAAAAGAAAAAAATGCGGTTTTATTTATACCTTCTTTCCGTTTGGTTACAAGATCGTAAGATTATGATGAGAAATAAAAATGTTTAAAAAAAAACATCGTTTCAAACCTGCTATAACGTTTTTTAAGAAGAAATCATCGCGTAATAAAAAACATTCTTCTCTTTTAGATATCCAAATAAATTCCACAGAGATAAAGAAAAAAATTGGTTTATTTTATAAATCCAGTTTTTTTCTTTTTCTGATATCTTTTGTAACTCTTTTCTATTTTTTGGTTCTGGTTTCAACTGCGCCAAAGTCATTTCCTTTTGTAACTCACAAAATTGAGAATTATTTTAAAGAAAAAGTTGGTCGAGATTCTACAATTAAAGACAGCCACATAAGCTTCACACGTTACGGAACAATAAAAGTTGCAATTGATGAATTACATCTTCTCTATTTAGCACCGCAAGCAAAGGAAGAACAGAAATTTACTATTCCAAAAATTGAAGCTGAAATATCATTACTTAATGTTTTATTCCTTTATTTTAAACCATCAAAAGTAAAAATTATTAATCCAAAAATTGTTATTAATAATAAGCAAGATGAGGTTGCTAATTTATCAAGTGAAGAAGTTTATGAAACAAGCTCAAAAGACTTAGTCGAAACAATATTTAACGCTATTAAATTTGAAAGTAATCCGATCAAAAATTTTGAAATAGAAAATGCTGAATTTTTATTAAAAGGAAAAAATGCTGATAGAAAAATTTTGATTAAAAAATCACAGATTAAATCAAAATTAAAAAATGATATTTTAACTATAGATTCAATAAATCAAATCAGTTTTGATGAAACTAAGCCTGATGTAAATTTTAACGCCAGCTGTAATTTAGAGCATCACGACTCTTTAAAATGTGGATTAAATATTGCCAATTTTGAGGCAAGATCAATTGTTGATCTTCATCCGAAATTAAAATTTTTAGAACAAATTGATTCCTCATTTAATATTGCTTCTTCCTTCTCTTTTGATCAACAAGGTTTAAGTAATTTAATTTTTAAAGTAAAATCAGCAAAAGGTAGTTTTGAATTTCCTGAATTTTTTAGTCAAAAAATGCATTTTACAGATTTAACAATTAATGGTGAATATCATTCTGACTTAGGTATATTAAGCTTTTCTGAGGTTAGCACTAATTTTATCAGTAAAGGAAACGTCGCTAATTTAAATATGTCTGCTGCTTTTTCTGATCTTAAAGATCCAGAAAATATGACCTCAAGTTTTGATATAAAATTGAAAAATGTTTTAAATGATGAAATGGAGAAATTTTGGCCAAGTTTTCTACATCATAATGGAATTAGAGAATGGGTGATTAAGCATGTTAGTGGTGGTATGATTGAGGATGCATATGCTAAATTTATTATCAAAAAAAATGGTGAAAATCATGATTTAGAGAAGATTGATTCTAAAATTGCATTTTCTGGTTTTGATCTTAATTATGATAAAAATTTTCCTCAAATTACGGATATTAAAGGTGTAGCAACTTTTAGTAAAAATGACATGAAAATCTTGATTTCAGATGGTCGTGTTTTAGGTAGCAAAATTTCTGATACTATGGTTGAAATCCCTGATTTTACTGCTCATATTCCGGTTTTAAATATTTCTGGTAAATCTCAGGGTCATGCTTCTGATTCATTGAAACACGCTGATAATAGTAAAGAATTTGCAAGTGAAGTTGAAAAATATTTAAATGGAGATTCGCAAAATAATTTTGATATTCGTGTTCCTTTAAGTGCAAAAATAGCATTGAAAGATTCTTACGTTTCTATTGATTCCACAATCTCTAATCTAAAAAATGACTATGTAAATGGTGATGTAAAAATTACAACTAAGAAGGATATAAAAAGTAACGATTTTATTACGAAAATTGATTTGAATGCGGCAAACCTGAATTATAAGGCTATTGATGTGGAAAAAAAATCGGGAATTAGAGGTGGTCTTGATCTAACTATTTCTTTTGCAAAACCAAATCAAATGGAGTTGAAGAATATTTCTTTATGGAAAAATGAATCCTTAACGAAGTCCGCAAATAAAACGTCAAACATCTCTGGAAACATTGGTTTCAACATGTCACCTCTATCTATTTCATCAGTGAATATAAAAAATTATAATTTTGGAAAAAATGATTATTCAATTTCCTATTCAGCTGATAAAAAATCTTCTTCGCAAAAAATTTCAATAAAAGGAAAAGCTCTTAATTTAGAACCATTTATTGAGAATAAAGTTTCTGTTGGTTCTGGCGCTGGATTATCACGAACAGAAATACAAATTTCTCTTGGTAAGTTAGGGCTTGTTAAGAATAAGGCTATACGTAATTTATCATTTTATTTAAATTGTTCTGGCGGTTTTTGTTATAATGGAACTATCAAGGGTAATTATGCTAAAAATTACTTGATTGTCTTTCAGATAAATAAAAAAGCTGAAAATGATTTTTCAGAAGTTAGCGGAAGAATTAGCGATATTGGCTATTTAGCTGAAGGTTTCGGTATTTCAGATAAAGTTTTAGGTGGCGATGTTAAAATTAATTTTATCAATAAATCAGTTAATCAAAGACCAGTCTTAACTGGCGATATTTCAATTGATGATGATATCACAATTTTTGAAAGTGCGGCGGTAAAAAAATTATCCAGCAATGATTTGTTTTCTTCAGTTAAAGATAAAATATTTTCTAGTGAAAAAATAATTTTTGATTCAGTAAAAATTGAGTTTGATTTGCAAGATCGCATGTTAAATCTCAAGTCTCTTGTCGCCAATAATTACAAGATTGGAATTACTGCTAAAGGTGTGATGAATCTTAGCGATAACACTTACCAAATTCGTGGTATGATTATTCCAGGATTTATTATTAATAATCTTTTTGGTATTGGAAAAATTCCAATTCTTGGTAATGTGGTTAGTGGTTTATTGACTGGAGGTGAGGGTGGAGGATTGTTTGGAATTCGTTATGAATATGTGAAGAGAAAAGGTGATTTAGAACCTAAATTTGATACTAATAAGGTTTCGGCATTTGTGCCTACTACCATCAGAAATTTGTTTGATGAAATTTAATATAACAAAAGTAAATATAATTGGCGCTGGACTTGCTGGATCAGAGGCCGCATGGCAATTAGCAAAAAGAGGAATAGAAGTTGAGATTTTTGAAATGCGTGATGAAACGCGTAAAACTTTTGCGCATAGAACTGCAGATTTTGCTGAATTAGTCTGTTCAAATTCTTTGAGAAGTGATGATGTTAATACTGCAATTGGCTTATTGCATCAAGAAATGCGTTTGCTTGATTCTTTAATTATGCGCTCTGCTGATTTAAATAAAATTCCCGCTGGATCAGCTTTGGCAGTTGATCGCGAAGGTTTTTCTAAATTTATTGAAGGTGAACTTTTAGCAACTAAAAAAGTAAAAATTTCACGTAAAGAAATTTCTGAATTGCCAATTAATTCAAATGAAAAATGGATTATTGCAACAGGTCCTCTTACTTCAGATTTACTTAGTAAATCAATTTTAAAATATTCAGGAGAAGAACATTTAGCATTTTTTGATGCCATTGCACCAATTGTGTTTAAAGACTCAATTGATTTTGAAAAGGCTTGGTTTCAGTCTCGTTATGATAAAGGAAATAGCACTGATTACATAAATTGTCCTCTTAATAAAGAGCAATATTATGAATTTATTAATGATATTTTAGCTGCAGAAAAATCTGAATTTAAAGAATGGGAAAGAGACACGCCTTATTTTGACGGTTGTTTGCCAATTGAAGTAATGGCAGAAAGAGGTCTTGATACTTTAAGATATGGGCCGATGAAACCAGTTGGTTTAACTAATCCGCATTTCCCAAAATCTCCTGAAGGCACACCAATAAAAAATCGTTTAGAAAAAGCTTACGCTATTGTGCAATTGCGCCAAGATAATAAAATCGGCACTTTATATAACATTGTTGGTTTTCAAACTAAAATGAAATATGGTGATCAACAAAGAATTTTTAAAAAAATTCCCGGCTTAGAAAATGCTGAATTTGCAAGGTTTGGTGGCATTCATCGTAACACTTTTTTAAATTCGCCAAAATTGTTAGATGAGTTTTTACATTTTAAAAATTTTTCTAATATTTATTTTGCGGGGCAGGTGACGGGAGTTGAAGGTTATGTTGAATCAGCAGCGATGGGGCTTTTAGCGGGAATTTTTGCAGCTAGTGAAATTTCTAATAAGGCATTATCTAAGCCAAATGCGAAAACTGCAATTGGCGCGCTTTTAAATCACATTACTTGTGGTCATGAAGGTCTTGACTTTCAACCAATGAATGTAAATTTTGGATTGTTTGAAAATTTAGAAGAGAAAACTAAAAAATTAGATCGTAAAGCGGCTTATTCAGCAAGAGCTTTGCAGGAATTAACAAATTGGATAAATTTTGATGAATAAAATATTAAAATCTTATCCGCTGGTTGAGCTTGTCGAAACCAAGGATAAGATTTTCTTACATAAAGCTTTTCTTGGTTTCGACAAGTTTAACCAGAGAAAAGCTACGGGCAAAAGAAAATTGTTATTTTTACTTACAATTTTTGTTTCAGCTTGCTCCGCAAAATGGAGCTATGAAGGTAAAACAGCACCAGATCATTGGGGTGACGTTGAGAAAGAAAAATTCAAATTTTGTAAAATTGGCTATAATCAATCACCAATTAACATTGATCTCAAATCAAAGAAAAGTGACAATCAGTTCAAAGATAGTGAGTTAAAATTTTCTTACAGTAATTTAGGAGTTACTAAGGAACTCAATCCTAATTTTGTAATATTTACTTTTGATCGTAAGGATTTTCTTACTATTCGTAAAAAGCCATATTACTTGCAATCATTACAATTTCATCATCCAAGCGAACATCAAATTAATGGTGAAGAGCAAGCTTTAGAAATGCAAATTTTTCATAAGAGTGATAGTGAACAAATAGCGGCTTTATCAGTGTTGGTAAAGGTTGGTAAAGAAAATTCGGAATTTAATAAATTAATCGACTTACTAAAAAATCCAAAAAAAGATGATGTGTGGAGTGAATTTAATGTTGGTAAAGTGATTGATAAAAATAGCAAATTATTTTTCTATGATGGCTCTCTAACAACGCCGCCTTGTACGGAAGGTGTGAAATGGTTTGTGATGGAAAAAGAAAGTGAAATGTCAAAAGAACAGATGAATGAAATTATCAAATTAGCTTTGAAAGGTAAGACGAATCAAAGGCCAACGCAGGCTTTTCATCCGGAGTTATATTAGAATAGCTTTTCGCTGGTTGAGCTTGTCGAAACCAAGAGAAGCGTTACAATAAATCTTATCCTTGGTTTCGACTTTGCTCAACCAGCGGATAAGATTATGGAGAAATTTATGTTAAATTTTGTACTAGGCAGTAACTGCCTTGTAACCAGTTCCTAAGGAACGTTTTTGAAATTATTCAACAAATTATTAATAACTCTTAACATAACTTGTTATACTGTTTTTAAATTTTAAATGACACATGAACAATAATAATTTATTAAGAGATAAGTTGATAAAAGAAAAAAATTCTTTGCTTGAACAAGGGCCAATGTTTAAAGATCCTCTCTCCATGGATCTAGCACTGTCTTTTAAAGTCTTCGAGGAGATTTTTGGTAAGGATAGAATAAAAAGTAATGGTATCTATGATAATTTAATCTGTAGATTTATTAAGCACGATTTGAACTATGATGAAATACGTCAAATTATTATTATGGCAGATAATCTTTACCTTCTTAGAAATGAGAAAAACTTTGAACTTTTTTTAAATTCATTTACTGCAGACCAACTGAGATCTAAATATTTAGAATTGGAGGGTGCTAATTTTTTTCTTAAAAATGGTTTCAATATTGAGTTTGTTATAAGAAAGGGAGTTAAGGGTGAAGATTTTGACTTTATCGTTAGGAAAGAAGATTTGATAATTAATGTGGAGGTTAAGGATAGGATTAATTCTAGAGAAATAAATAAAAACACTCTTTCCAATGTGTTAAATGATGCAAGAAAGCAATTACCAAAAAACTCCGTTAATCCGAATTTAGTGCTTATTGAAATAAATGATGAGTGGACATTCTCTACTGAAATGAAGGATTTAGTTAATAATGTAGTTGAAGATTTTTTTAGAGTTACAAAAAGAGTAAGTGGGATTATTATTATTTGGAACTATTGGGAATTATTGGAAAACAATAAAATTAATCTATATAAAATGCATACTGTGGAGAACAAAAATGCATCTAACTTGATAAATTTAGATTTTCTTAAAAGTGGATGTAATTTCCGTCAGCCATTCTCGTCACTGTAATTTTAGCACTTGACTAGGTCCTCTGACCTCAATCCTAAAGTTTATTAAAAAAATGGCATAATACTAAAAATTATTAACCTTTATTCCTTCACCTCTTAAAAAACTCACCGTAAGCACTAAGCAAGCGGTTCTTATCAACCTTGGTATATCTTTGCGTAGTTGATAAGCTTTCATGCCCCAGAAGTTCTTGAATTGTTCTTAAATCTCCGCCTGATTCAAGTAAGTGAGTTGCAAATGAATGTCGAAAAGCGTGAGGTGTAATAGTTTCTTGTAAATTTAAATTATGACGAATGTTGTAAATTACTGCGCTGAAGTCACGTCTGGTGTAGGTTTTACCTTTATTACCCAAAAATAAAGGCTTGTTAAAAGCAACTTCAAAAGGGCAATTTGTTAAATAATCTTTTATTTTTTCAATCACAATTGGCAAGAGTGGAACCAGCCTTTGTTTCTTGCCTTTACCAGTAACAATTAAATTATTGCCATTAGATAAAGAATCTTTAGTAACAGATAAAGCCTCTGAAATACGAAGTCCACAACCATAGATTAAAGTTAATAAAGCTTCATCTCTTTTGCATTTCCAAATATCTTTTTTATGAATTGTGGCAATTTCTTTTAAAATTTTTTCAATATCAATTACGTCAACCGCCTTTGGAATTGATTTGCCAATTTTAGGAGTTTTAATTTTTTCAATTACTTGATTTTTTAGTAAAAGATTTTCGTTACAAAATCTAAAAAATGACTTGAGGCTTGATAATGCGCGGGCGTTTGAAGCATTATTGTGATTGTCAAGCCTTGCTGCAAGCCAGCTTCTAAAATCTCGCACAATCAAATATTCTAAATCTTCCTTTGTAATAATTTTTTCTTTTGCTTTGAAAATAAAATCTAGAAAGTAGAGAATGTCAGTTTGATAAGAATTTATAGTGTGAATAGAATAGCCTTTTTCACTTTCCAAAAATTTAATAAATTTTTCGACAAGAGAAATTACTTCTAAATCACATTTATCATTAACTGTAATTGCGGCCATTTAAACTAAAAAAATTTTATGAAACATTTAATTAAAATAATTTCAGTATTTTTTATTTTGGCAATACCTGTTTTGGCAAATGCTGCTGATACTGAAAAATGGAACAGCGTTGAAGGTTTAAAGCGTCTTAAAAATAGTAAATTTAATAATGATTTCTATCAATTGGCTAATTATTACCAACCGCAAATAAACCCACTTTATTGCTCTGTTGCAACTGGAGTTATGTTGATGAACGCATTAAATGCTGGTGAAGAAATTCCAAGCCAAAAAGAAAATGAAATAAAAAAGCCTGAAGCGATGGGTGGTGGAGTTATTGAGTTTCACTCTTATTCACAACTTGGATTTTTAAATGAAAAAACTGATAAAATTAAAAAACGTGAAATAATTCAATTAAAAGAACCTAAGGAAGTTAAGAATGGTGAGAAAATTTATGATGCTGGAGTTGCTTTAGGAGATTATGCAAAAATTTTGAACAAAGCTTATGGTTTAAAGGTAAAACTTCATTATGTTGAACAAAATGATGAAAAATCAATTCAGAAATTTCGCGATGATGTGAAGAAATATTTAGCTGAAGATAAAAAATTCATTGTTGTAAATTTTGATGGAAAAATGATTGGCAATAAAACCAAAGGTCACATTTCGCCTTTAGCTGCCTATGACGAAGAGAGTGACTCAATTTTAGTTTTAGATGCTGCTTTGCATAAAAACACTTGGTATTGGGTTCAACTTCCAAGCCTTTATAAAGCCATGAATACAAAAGATGGTGATAATTATAGAGGTTATTTGATTGTTGGAAAATAACGCTTCATATTGCTGGACTGGGTCTCCTGACCCAGTCCACATATTCATTCTAAAATTATAATAAGTTATGAACTTTAGGATGGGGTCATGAGATCCCATTCTGCACATAGAACAAAATAAAAATGTCATCAGAAATAACAAAGCTAAATCAAGCGCAACAAGAGGCTGTAAAACAAACCGATGGTCCTCTTTTAGTATTAGCGGGGGCTGGAACTGGAAAGACTCGCGTTTTAACTTCACGAATTATTCATATTGTAAATTCTCATTTGGCTTCGCCATCGCAGATTTTAGCAGTAACTTTTACCAATAAAGCTGCTGCGGAAATGAAGAAAAGAATTGGTGAAGTTGTTCACGATCAAGTAAATAATCTTTGGATTGGAACCTTTCATGCAATTGCTGCGCGCATATTACGCCGCCATCCTGAGGTTGTTGGTTTGAGAAGTGATTTTACAATCATTGACGCTGATGATCAAACACGTTTATTAAAACAAATTCTTACTGATTTCAATATTGATACTAAGCAATTTCCGGCAAAAAATTATTTAGGAAAAATTTCACGTTTGAAAGATCAGATGGTTACGCCAGCAAAGCTTGAATCTGAATCTTTAGAAGTAAATTTACCAAAATTAAAAGAAGTTTATGAAACTTATCAATATCGTTTGAAAAGCATGAATGCCTGTGATTTCGGTGATTTGCTTTTATATAATTTAGAAATTTTTTCAAAATCACCAGAAATTTTATCTTATTACCAGGATAAATTTCGTTATGTTTTGGTTGATGAATATCAAGACACCAATGGCAGTCAATATCGTTGGCTTCTTACTTTAGCAGCGCTTCATAAAAATATTTGTTGTGTTGGTGATGATGATCAATCAATTTATTCTTGGCGTGGTGCTAATATTGCTAACATTTTACGTTTTGAAAAGGATTTTAAAGATGCTAAAGTCATTAGGCTTGAACAAAATTATCGCTCAACTTCCAACATCTTAAAAGCTGCGGATCACGTTATTTCCAACAATAAAGAACGTCATGGTAAAACCTTATGGACTGATGAAGGAAAAGGGGAGAGAGTAAAAGTAATTTCTTTTGCGGATGACAGAATGGAAGCACAAGTTGTATGTTCTTTAATAAAACAACTTTATGCGTCGGGTTTTAAATTAAGCGACATTGCAGTCTTAGTGCGCGCTGGTTATCAAACCAGATCTTTTGAAGAATCTTTCATGCAAAATTCTTTGGCTTATCGAGTAATTGGTGGTTTGAAATTTTATGAAAGAATGGAAATTCGCGATGCAATTGCTTATTTACGTCTTGTTGCAAATTCGTCTGATAATCTTGCTTTAAGTAGAATTATCAACGTTCCAAAGCGTGGAGTAGGGGAATCTACAATTAGTAATATTTATCAAAAAGCAAAAAATGATAATATTTCCTTATTTGCTTCAATTAAGAAAATGATTGAAGCTGGTGAGCTAAAAGGAAAATCAAAAGATGCTTTAAAAGAGCTTGTAGACTACATCGAGAAGTGGAATGGCATGTCTCAAACAATAAAACTTTCTGAACTTGCCGATGTTGTGATGAGAGAATCTGGCTATGTAAAAATGTGGCAAAATGAAAATAGCTTAGAAGCGCAAGGTAGAATTGATAATATTAACGAATTTACTAGAAGCCTTGAAGAATTTTCGTCATTAATTGAGTTTTTAGAATATGTTTCTTTAGTTGAAGCGCGCGATGATAAGTCAGTGCAAGATTCCGTTAATATCATGACAATTCACGCTGCCAAAGGTTTGGAATTTAATTTAGTTTTTGTTCCAGGACTTGAAGAAGGAATTTTTCCAAGCTCAAGATCAGTTGAAGAAAGAAATGGACTTGAGGAAGAAAGAAGATTGCTTTATGTAGCAATTACAAGGGCGCGTAAGAATCTTTATTTAAGCTATGCCAAAAGCCGTTATGTTTTTGGTGATTATCAAATGTCGCTTCCATCAAGATTTATTGAAGAATTACCCAAGGATGAAATTGATTTTGAAGAAAAATCTTTTGGTGGTGGATATGGCTTCAACACAGGATTTAACTATTCAAAAAGCGAAAGTAATTTTTCTAATAACTCAAATTATAATAGCTCAAAATGGCAAGCAAAAAAATCATCAGATTTCTTTGTGAATAATGATGATAATAAACAATCTAACTCGCCAATGAACAAAAGAATATTTCATCAAAAATTTGGTTATGGAAAAGTTATTTCAATTGATGGAAATAAATTTGAAATTGATTTTGAAAAGACAGGAAGAAAGGTAGTGATTAAGGATTTTGTGACTTTTGCCTGATTATCCTTTTGTCTTTGCGGAGTTAGTATTTCTTAGAATTGCAAGACAATTCTTAGAAATACTTCATCCGCAATCCATTATGAACGATGGATACCGGATCTAAAGTTTCTAAGTTGGCAAGCCAACTAAGAAACTGACTTGGACGGCCGTGACGATAATCTACTTGACAGGCAGAAAAAATACTTTTAGTTTGATGAACCGATTCTTGATGTTCTTCGGAGTTTGTTTCACCAAGCTCCTGTTGTTGTAGCTTTTTGGCTTCTATCCCAAAAATCTCTTCTTATTAAAATCAATTAAATTATAAATCAATTTTCACTTTAGGTTTTTGTTTACTTCTTTTGGTAAATTCTCGGCGAAATCTCTTTTTGCCAAAAACCTGTTAATATCAACAAATCTTTATAATAATGTCTTCAACTCTTACACTGCGTTATGGTTCAAATGGTTCTAATGGCAACCAAAATTCTACTTCAAGCGATAATTCTACAAATCAAAGTTCGCAAGATGAATATCCTATAGTTGGCAAAAATACAAATTCACAAAATGGTGAAACACCAGCACGTATACATACTGGAAATTTAATTAGCAGAGGCAGCAATGCTTCTCAAAACAGCTCTTCAAGCCAATCTTCTGATGATGGAGATGATGATTCAGATAATGGTTACGGATATAATAATAAAAGAGGAGCTGCAACTGGTCAGGGAAAAACTCTTGAATTAAAATCACTAAAATTAAAATCAGCAGAAAAGCTTATTGATGTAGCTAAAGAACATGGTTTAGAAAATATTGGAGATTTCGGCAGACAAGATATCATTTATCATATTTTGAAAAATTTCTCTGATCAAAATCCTGAAAACGTAATTATTGGTGAAGGTGTTTTAGAAGTTTTACAAGATGGCTTTGGTTTTTTAAGAGCTCCTGAAACCAACTATTTTCCTGGTTCTGACGATATTTATGTTTCACCAAGTCAAATTAAAAGATTTGGTCTTAGAACGGGAGATACTGTAAAAGGACAAATTCGTGCACCGAAAAAAGGTGAAAGATATTTTGCTTTACTTCGTGTAAATGAAGTTAACTTTGGTGCTCCAGAAAAAATTAGAAATCGTGTATTATTTGACGATCTAACTCCGCTTTATCCGCAAAATAAAATTATGATGGAAGAGGACAAACCTCTTAACAACGACATCAGTACTCGTGTGATTGATATGATCTCTCCACTTGGAAAAGGTCAAAGAGCTTTGATTGTTGCTCCTCCACGTACTGGTAAAACTTCATTAATGCAAAACATTGCTCACGCAATTACAAGTAATCATCCAGAAGTTGTGTTGATTGTATTGTTAATTGATGAAAGACCGGAAGAAGTGACTGACATGATTCGCGGTGTGAAAGGTGAGGTTGTAAGTTCAACGTTTGATGAACCAGCAACTCGTCACGTACAACTTGCGGAAATGGTAATTGAAAAGGCTCGTAGATTGGTTGAAGCTAAAAAAGACGTAGTAATCCTTCTTGATAACTTAACTCGTTTAGCAAGAGCTTACAATACTGTGATTCCTTCATCAGGTAAAGTTTTATCAGGTGGTGTGGATTCTAACGCATTACAAAAACCAAAAAGATTTTTCGGTTCAGCAAGAAATATTGAAGAAGGTGGTTCTCTAACAATTATTGCGACAGCTTTAGTTGATACTGGTTCAAAAATGGACGAAGTTATTTTCGAAGAATTTAAAGGAACTGGTAACTGCGAAATCATGCTTGATCGTAAAATTTCTGATAAAAGAATTTATCCAGCGATTGATATTACAAGGTCTGGAACCAGAAAAGAAGAATTATTGGTTGATCGTGCAACTCTATCAAAAGTTTGGATGTTACGTAGAATTGTAAATCCAATGAACTCAGTTGATGCTATGGAGTTCTTGCTTCAAAAAATTGAGCATACTAAAACTAACGAAGAGTTTTTTAAGTCTATGAATAGCTAAACCCTCTAAATACCCCCTTTTTCAAAGGGGGTGTCATGCGAAGCATGACGGGGGATTTAAAATATCAGAATCAACTAAATGAATTTATTTAAAAAATATTTTTTATTTCTAATTCTTCTCTCCTCTCTTCTCATCACTTCATGTGCTGAAAAAAACCTAACTTTACTTTCAAGAAAAGAAAATCTTTTGAAATCTCGTGCTGATTACAATGGTTATCTCTCTTTAGAATATTTACAATTCGCCCGCAATTTAGAACAAAATAAATCTCACAAAGATTCTGAGTATTTTGCTGATAAAGGTTTAAAAATTTCTTTAAACCAAGAATATATTCCTGAGAATCCTCTTAATTGGGATGCTGATAGAGTGCAGCTTGAAGAAATAATTGCGATGCAAAAAAGATTAGAGTTAGTTTTAACTCCCACAATGCAAACTAATTTGCCAATTCAAATGGCGCATTTGTCTTATCTTTATGATTGCTGGTCTGCAAAGGAATCAAAAGCTATTTTTCGAGGCAGAGAATTAGCAAAATGTCGCGAAAGATTTTATCAGCTTTTGGGTGAAGTTGAATATTATCTTGATGATCTAAAAAAAGATAAGCAACCAAAGACCGTAATTATTGAACCAAACTTTAAAAAATTTGAAATTGCTTTTGATTTAGATAGCGCAAAATTTAATGACAAAGCGAATAAGAATTTTATTAATATATTAAAATATTTGGTTGATTTAAAAGGTAATTATCGTTTGCTTGTGGTTGGAGGAGCTGACCGCACAGGTTCTGAGCTATATAATCAAACTTTAGCTTTTAAGAGATCTGATTTAGTAAAAAAATATCTCGTCAAAAATGGCGTTCCAGAAACTTCAATTGAATTTAGATCTTTTGGTGAAGATTTTCCTGATATTTTAACTAAGGATGGAACACAAGATGCACATAATAGATTGGTTGCGATTTATGTTTTAACTGGAGCAGACTCATTTGATTCTTATCCATTGCCTTTGATTGAAAATTTTATTTATAAAGACGGAATTGAGAAAAGCCGCGCTGAAAGAGGATTAACTAATTAGATTTTTACATCGTCATCCTTGAAATGCGAAGCGTTTTAAGGATCAACTATGTTTTATTGCCAGAGATATTTCGCTAAGAATTTCTAAAAGAAATTCTATAGCGGGAGTATGACACGATCTGTCATCCTGAGCGCAGCGAAGGATCTCATGCGTTTTAAGGAATATTAAAAATATGCAATTTGATCTTGGAAAAAGAAAAAAAATAGTAATTAAAATTGGCTCTTCGCTCTTAATTGAAGATGGTTTGGTGCGCGAGAAATGGTTAAAGAATTTAGCTTTAGATGTTGCTAATCTTATTCATAAAAATCTTGAAGTTGTGATTGTTTCTTCTGGCGCAATTGCGCTTGGCAAAAATTTCCTAAAATCAAAAAATAAAAAATTATCTTTAGAAGAAAAACAAGCTGCAGCAGCAATTGGGCAAATTCAATTGATGAGTTTTTATCGTGATTTTTTTAAGAAAAATAATTTAGAAGTGGCACAAATTCTTCTTACGGCATCTGATTGCAATAATCGCGAGCGTTATATTAATTCACAAAATACAATAGATACTTTGTTGAAAAATCACATAGTTCCAATCATTAATGAAAATGATACTGTGGCGGTTGATGAAATAAAAATTGGCGATAATGATCGTTTGGCAGCGCGCGTGGCACAAATGATTTCGGCAGATTTACTTATTTTATTTTCTGATATTGATGGTCTTTATGATGCAAATCCTAAAACTAATAAAAATGCTAAATTAATTTCTGAAGTAACAAAAATTACTAAAGATATTGAAGAAATGGCTGGTGGAGCTGTTTCAGATGTTGGAACTGGCGGTATGGTTACAAAAATTAAAGCAGCAAAAATGCTTAGTAATTCTTCATGTGATACAATTATTACTAATGGTTTAGTTGAAAATCCTTTGCAAAAATTGCTTGATGCTAAGCAAAATTACACAATTTTTTATAGTGAAAATAAAGATTCAAAATCACGTAAAAAATGGCTTTCTGGACTGCTTAACGCTAAGGGCGAAGTGATTGTTAATATTTGTGCTAAAGAAGCTTTAACTTCAAAGAAAATAAGTTTATTACCAATTGGAGTTGTCAAAATTATTGGTAATTTTGAAAAAGGTGAGGCGGTATTTATTAAAGATGAAGATGGAAATCATATTGCCATTGGCATTAGTAATTACAGCTCTTCTGAAGCTAAAAAAGTTATGGGCAAAAATTCTAATGAAGTAAAAGAAATTTTAGGAAAGACCCACAAAGCAGAATTGGTGCATATTGACAATATGGTGGTTGTTTAATCTATCTCCAAAAAACAGTAGTATTTTTAATTTTCAATTGTCCTGGTGCAATTCCCACAAAATCTTGTTTCTTAAAATTATTTTTTTCAAAGAACTCAAAAATCTTTTTATAGCCCTTTCTTTGTGAATCATCTAAAATCAAAATTCCATCGTCTTTCAAAGCGGCGATAGAATTTTTGGCACATTCAAATCTTTTTAGAGAATCGATAAAAATAAAATCAAATTTTTCTTTGTAATTAGCAGCGAAGTTTTCGTAATTTGAATTGGTTAGCGCGTCTTGCATTAAAGTTATTTCAATATTACTGGTGTCATCCTGAGCCATTATATTTTCTTTTAGAAAATCTTGGCAAAGGATCTCGTGCGTTGATGGAGATCCTTCGCTACGCTCAGGATGACAGTGAAGAACATATTCAGGATGACAGGTTTGCATCACCTTAAGCCACATGGCATTACTCTCAATTGCCACAACCTTCTTTACTTTTTTAGCAAAAAATAAAGTTGAAGCTCCAAAGCCATATTCAAAAATTACGTGATTTTTATTTAATTTATCAGAGATGAATTCAATGAAAGGGTAGGTCATCCAAGGAAGTGGATCGCCATTTTCATCTTGTGAAAAGCTGCTGCAAAAAGATCTTATCCAACCAGATTTATATTTTTCTAATTGTGATTTAGTAAGAGGTAACACTTTTTATATTTTTCTATGTCCAGAAATCTTGATTCCATAGCCTTCAAGACCAATTACTGACTTTTTAGAATTAGTCAAAAGTATCATATTTTTAATTCCAAGATCAGATAAAATTTGTGCTCCTGTGCCATAGCTTCTAAGCTCATTTTCCTTGTGCTTTGGCTTATTGGCATTAGTTTGCAAAAGATGAGTTATCGGCTCAGTTGGTTGTCTAATAATAACAATAACACCATTACCATTTTCAGTAATTTTTTTCATTGCATTAACTAATAATCCAGTTCTTGG
This sequence comes from Rickettsiales bacterium, assembly GCA_018969185.1. Taxonomy (GTDB): domain Bacteria; phylum Pseudomonadota; class Alphaproteobacteria; order Rickettsiales; family UBA1997; genus UBA2645. The sequence goes on from JAGWYT010000008.1 coordinate 29,751, forward strand.
ATTTTGCGCATCCTCTAGACAATCGCTAAAAATATTTAAGTGATGCATTCTTACCAACACAGGTTTTGTGCTATCTATTTCACCTTTGATCAATGCAATATGCTCAATTTCATCAACTTTGCTTTTGTAAATTATTAGATCAAATTCACCATGTTTGCTCACAAATTTTCCAACTTCTTTTACGGCAATTAATTTTTCATTCTTACGTCTATATTCAATCAAATCAGCTATTGTAGCAATTTTCATGTCATATTTTTGTGCGAATTTTATTAAATCCGGCATACGCGCCATTGAGCCATTATCATTCATAATTTCGCAAATTACACCAGATGGGTTAAGCCCTGCTAAAGTTGCAATATCAACTGCTGCTTCTGTGTGACCGGCGCGAACTAACACTCCACCTTTCTCAGCTTTGAGTGGAAATATATGACCAGGACTGACAATTGCTTCCTTACCTTTATTTGGATCAATGGCGTCTTTAATTGTTTTAGCACGATCAAAAGCAGAAATTCCTGTTGAAATTCCTTCTTTTGCTTCAATTGAAACGGTAAAAGCAGTTTGATGATGTGATTGGTTATTTATTGCCATTAATGGTAAACTAAGTTCTTCGACTCTTTTTTCAGTAAGAGCAAGACAAATTAAACCACGTCCATATTTTGCCATGAAATTAATTTTTTGATCATCACACATTGAGGCAGGAATTACAAGGTCTCCTTCATTCTCACGATTTTTATCATCAACCAAAATAAACATTTTTCCTTCTTTTGCTTCGGCAATTATTTCCGGAATTGTCGCTAAAAATTTATGATCTATGGTCATTTTATTTGTTGTTTTATTATTCGTGTAATGAGATCAATTTCAAAATTTACTAAATCATTAATCTTAGAAAATTTAAAACTTGTATTATCAATTGTGTGTTTAATCAAATTTACACTGAAAGAGTTTCCATTAACTTCATTCACAGTTAAAGATACGCCATTCAAAGTTACAGAACCTTTTTTCGCGATAAATTTTATTAAGCTTTTATTAGCAAGAAAAGTAAATTTATGTGAATCTTTAATTTTTTCTATTTTTTTAATTTTTATGACATTATCAACGTGACCTAGAACCATATGTCCACCAAACTCATCACCAAGTCTCATTGAAAATTCAATGTTAATTAAATCGTTAATTTTTAACTCTTTGAAATTAGTTTTTGCTAAAGTTTCTTGCGAAACTTGAAAGGAAAGAGCTGTGTTTTTAGCCGAAATTTTTTTATCAATTAAAGTAAGACAAACGCCATTACAGGCAATAGAACAGCCAATTTCCAGCTTTCTCTTTATTTTTTCTTTAAGAGAAATTTTAAATAATAAATCCTTATTTTTATTATAATTTAACTCTTCAACAGTTGCGATATTGGTAATAATTCCAGTGAACATTTAAGAAACCCTCTTTTGCATTTTAGCAACAAATTTTTTGATTTTTTCAAGAGCATTCGCCTCAATTTGTCTAACACGTTCACGCGAGATGTTATAAGCTTGGCTTAACTCTTCTAAAGTCATTGGATTCTCTGACATTAAACGCTTCACAACAATATCTTGCTCTCTTTCATTTAAACTTGCCATTGCTTCTTTTAACATCATTTCTTGCCTTGATTTTTCTTGATTCTCAATGGCAATTTCTTCCTGACTTTCCTGATTCGCCGCAATTAAATTTACAACTTCTTCTCCATCATCGTCTTCACCAATAACGGCATTTAGAGAAGAATCAGATTGTGAAAGTCTTGAATTCATATCAATTACTTCCTGCTTTGAAACATTTAAATCCTTAGCAATTCTTTCAATATGCTCATTACTCAGAGATCCTTCAGAAGCACCTTTAATTCTTTTTTTAATTTTATGTAAATTGAAGAAAAGTTTTTTTTGCGCAACTGTTGTGCCAATTTTGACGAGTGACCAAGAGCGTAAAATATATTCTTGAATATGGGCTCTAATCCACCACATTGCATAAGTTGAGAAACGAAAGCCTTTTTCAGGATCAAATTTTTTTACGGCTTGAACAAGTCCGACATTTCCCTCTGAAACAAGATCAGTAATTGGAAGTCCATATTTTCTGAATTTTCCAGCCATTTTTACAACTAAACGTAAATGGCTTTGTAATAGTTTTTTCGCAGCTTCAGGATCACCATCTTTTTTATATTTCATGCCATATTCATATTCTTCTTCGGCAGTTAGAATAGGGAATTTTTGAATTTCTTTTAAATAATTGATAAAGCCAGCATCACTTGATTTTGTAGGATCAGAACGTGGTTTTATAACTTGTATTTCGTTTTTAACTTCGTCTTTTTCTTCTATCATTTTGGGATTTTATATAAAATATAATGTGTCATCCTGAGCCTTAGAATTTCTTTTAGAAATTCTTGGCGAAGGATCCTAGTGCGTTTCATGAGATCCTTCGCTCACAGTCACTAAAAGTGACTTTAGAGCTCAGGATGACACAACAGCTCTAAAAATCAATCGCTCTGCAATTTACTTGCCAATCACCAAAGTGGGTTGGATCAAGAGCTTTATCATCTTCCTTGTTTTTAGTGGTAATTTCTTCTTTTAAATTCAAGCTAGAATTTGCTTTTTTGTTATCGCAAGCGCAAGAAGTATCAGCGCATTTATTTGCTTTTCGATCTTGTGTTTCAGGTTCCATAATTAATGACCACCTTCTTGACCTTTAGTTGAGAGAGAGTGTTTTAAATCTGGAAGATGAGTTTGTTTTCCAAATCCAAGATTTCCAGCGCCAACATCAGCAAGACCGACAACGCCGCCACCAAGGTTATGACCTAATGGCGCTTCATGAACTCCCAAGCTTAATTGTTGATCAAAAACTCCTTCGGAACCTGGGATTTCAAATTTTCCAGTTGGTAGCATAGAATCTAAACTATTAGCAGATAAGCTTTGACCCAATTTGGAGTTAATAAGACGATCCTGCATAATAGGGTGGTGGCTTTCTCCGTCTCCAACTGTTGCTGCTCTTGATCCTGAACCTAAATGTGAGGAATCAGTATGAGCATGGTCAGCCATCGAAGCTAACATTGCCGAATTTACCGCTGATGGTGCAGGACCTTTCGCATCTGACATACAAAACCTCCATAAATATTACTTAGTATCAGTAGCAGCAATAACTGCCATGTTCAAAATATCATTAATTGACGATCTCATTGTAACAATTTGCACAGATTTGTCAAATCCATTTAAAATTGGACCAATAACTGTGCATTCACCAATTTCTTCAAGCAATTTAGTGGCAATTGAAGCTGAGTGTAGGCCTGGGCAGATCAAAATATTCGCTGGAGCAGTTAAACGACAAAATGGATATTTTGACATTTTACCCATATTTAATGCAACATCAGCAGTCATTTCACCGTCATATTCAAAATTAACTTTCATGCCATCAAGAATTTCAACAGCTTTCTTAACTCTTTCAGACTCAGTTTTTAAAGCACTACCGAAGTTAGAAAATGATAAAAAGGCAACTCTCGGTTCATGACCAAGCTGTCTTGCTTTGTCTGCAGTTTGAATTGCAACATTAACTAAATGTTCTGGCGAAGAAAGCTCAGAGCAAGCGGTATCTGAAATGAAAATGGTTTTTCCTTTTGAAATAACCATTGAAATTCCAAGCAAAATCTTACCTTTTTTATTTTTAATAACTTTCCAAATATCAGTTAAAGTTTTTCTATAACCTCTGGTTAAACCACTAATTAGAGCGTCACCATCGCCGCAAGCAAGCATTGAAGCAGCAAAAATATTACGATCATTTTTTACCATACGAGCACAATCAGAGCGTAATACGCCTTCTCTTTGTAATTCTTTATAAAGATGATCAGTATATTTAGCGTTAGCATCAGAAATTCCGGCATTATAGATTTTGATGCCTTTCGGATCAATATTTGCCTCTTTCATATTTTGCAAAACTACCGCTTCTTTACCAATCAAAACTGGTGTGCCATAACCATTATCGCGCCACATTGCGGCAACACGAATGATTTCTGGTTGTTCACCTTCAGCAAAAATAACTTTTTTCGGTGATCTAGCAATTTTTTCAAAAGCCATACTTAAGCTGTTAACTGTAGGGTCGCGTCTTGCTTTAAGCTGTTTTGTATAAGCATCCCAATCTTTAATTGGTTTTCTGGCAACGCCTGATTCAACTGCAGCTTTAGCAACTGCAACTGGAATACGGCTAATTAAACGTGCATCAAAAGGAGTTGGAATTATATAGCGTGCGCCAAATTTCATGTCACGACCGCCATATGCTTTAATTACATCATCAGGCACATGTTCACGAGCAAGTTCTGCAATTGCTTTTGCAGCCGCAATTTTCATTTCTTCATTAATTGTTGAGGCACGCACATCAAGTGCTCCACGGAAAATGTAAGGGAAACCCATTACGTTATTTACTTGGTTTTCATAATCAGAACGACCAGTTGCAACAATTGCGTCATCACGAGTTGCATGAACTTCTTCTGGAGTAATTTCAGGATCAGGATTCGCCATAGCAAAAATTACTGGATTTTTTGCCATTGATTTCACCATTTCTTTAGTAACTGCACCTTTTACAGAAAGACCTAAGAAAACGTCAGCGCCTTTCATTGCTTCAGCTAAAGTTCTTGCTTTAGTGTTTGCAGCGTGAGCTGATTTCCATTGATTCATTCCTTCAGTTCTGCCTTTGTAAATTGTGCCTTTAGTGTCACAAAGAATGGCATTATCGTGAGGTAAGCCCATTGCTTTTAAAAGCTCTAAGCAGGCAATACCAGCGGCACCAGCGCCATTCACTACAACTTTAATATCTTTGAATTTTTTGCCTGAAATATGTAAAGCATTGATAATACCGGCAGCAGAGATAATTGCGGTTCCATGTTGATCATCATGAAATACCGGAATATCCATGATTTCACGCAATTTGCTTTCAATAATAAAACATTCAGGAGCCTTTATATCTTCAAGGTTGATACCACCCCAAGTTGGTCCTAAATATTTTACACAATTAATAAATTCAGTTGGATCTTCAGTTGAAACTTCAATATCAACGGAATCAATATCAGCGAATCTTTTGAATAAAACTGATTTTCCTTCCATAACTGGTTTACCAGCAAGAGCACCAAGATTTCCAAGACCAAGAACTGCAGTTCCGTTTGAAATTACAGCAACATAATTACCTTTTGAAGTGTAATCATAAGCTAAATCAGGATTTTTTTCAATTTCTAAACATGGAATTGCAACACCAGGAGAATAGGCTAAAGCTAAGTCTCTTTGTGTGTTAAGAGGTTTAATTGCATGCATTGCCACTTTTCCAGGTTGTCCTTGTGAGTGGAATAATAAAGCCTCAACTTCTTTAGTTGTTCTGGTAGTGGAAGTTTTTGTTGTATCTTTTTTAGCAGCCATAAATTAAATATTTATTATAGGAAAAATTAAAAGAGGGTAACCAAATTAGTTTTTATAATTTTAATGTCAAAACCTGTTTATGAGTGATCTAAAAATTAATAAGAGTAAGAAATTTGATAATTTCTTTGATAAAATAGACCAAAAGAGAAAAATTGATTTTTTAGTTTTGCATCATGTGGGGGCAACTTCGTCAGATCATGCTGTAGAACAGTTTAAAACACATCAAGTAAGTTCACATTTTCTAATTGATGAAAAAGGTGAAGTTTTTGAATTGGTTGATGAAAATGATATTTCTTACCACGCTGGGGTAAGCTTTTGGAGTGGTTGTGATGGTCTAAATAAAAACTCAATTGGTGTTGAGTTTATTAATAAATTACCTTTTGAGAAGAATTTTGAATCATTGCAAATGCAAGCAGGAGTGGCTTTATGTGATTATTTAATCAAAAAATATCAAATTAATTTACAAAATGTTGTTGGTCATTCTGACATCGCTTATAATAGAGAAACTGGTTTTTTAGACCGCAAACAAGACCCTTCGCATTTATTTGACTGGAAATTTTTAGCTAAAAATAATGTGGCAATTGCACCACAAATTGTGCTTTCTAAGGATGAAGTGCTTTTTTCTTTAGGCGATAAAAATCCTCAAATTCTTGAAATAAAAAAACTTTTAGCTGATTTTGGTTATAAAGTGTCACAATTTAATGATGTTTTTGATGAGGAAATGGCTTGCTTGGTAAAAGTCTTCAACCGTCGCTTTAATCAAGATGCTTTTAAGAATAACTCAGATGTTTGGTATAAAAGGTCGCAGTTGGCTTTAAATGAATTGTGTAGATAAATCTTATTCGCGCACTTGAGTGCAGTCGAAACCAAGGATAAGATAATTTTTGTCTTTTCTTGGTTTCGACTGCGCTCAACCAGAGAAAAGACAAATCACCCCCAAACCCTTTTCGCAATAGTTAACACAATAACTTTTTTGGCTTTGTATTTTTTTAGGATTTTGGCACAGTTTTCTAATGTAGAGCCTGTCGTCATAACATCATCAACTAACAAAATATTTTTACCTTTTACCAATTCGTGATATTTATCTTTTAAAATAAAAGCCCCGTTTAAATTTTTCTCTCTTTCTTTTCTGCTCAAGCTTGCTTGCGGCGTGGTATTTTTTATTCTTTGCAACAAATCATAATAAAGCCTTTTATCTGTAAGTTTCGCAAGTTCTTTAGCAAGAATAATTGCCTGATTAAATTTTCTTTTTCTTAATCTTTTTTTATGAAGTGGAACGGCAATAATAAAATCTATTTCATCTAACTCTTCAGAAAATTTATTAAAAATTATTTTGGTAAGTTTTTTTGCTAAGGAAATATTGTCGCGATATTTGAAATCACCAATAATTTTTTTGATAATTTGATTATAACGAAAAACCGTAATAACCTTGTCATAGGCTGGCTTTCTGGCAAGACATTTAGCGCAAGTAAGACAATCTCCAACTTGAAATTCAAAAGCGTGAGAACAAATATTGCATTTTGGATCAGTTATGAATTGCAATTTTTGCCAACATGAGTTACAAAATAGACCTTCTTGTCCGATTAGACAATTGCAATATAGGCATTGATTAGGAAAAACTATTTCGGTGATTTTTTTTAAAAAATTTTTCATTTCTAGTGATGTTAGAAAGTGGTTTAGAAGCCCCGTTTGATCGTAATTTGCTGCGTAAAAATCATATGCGCTATGTAAAAACTTTTCAAGATTTTAATTTTTTATATGCTGAAGTTGCAAATAAAATTATTGAAAGACTTGGATTTTTGCAGCGTGATTTTGACAGAGTTTTAGAAATTGGGGCAAGAGATGGCTATTTATCTGCTCAAATTAAGCTTGCAAAAAATTCAAAATTTATTGTGCAAAGTGAAGTTTGCGATTTTGGGGTTTTAGCGGATAATAAAATTATTGCTGATGAGGAATTTTTGCCTTTTAAAAATAATAGCTTTGATTTGATTGTTAGCAGTCTTAATTTGCAGCATGTAAATTTAATTCCGCAATTTTTAGTACAAGTTAAGAATTTGTTGAAGGAAGATGGAGTCTTTATTGCAAGCTTTTTTGGTGAGGAGAATTTATCAGAATTAGCACATGTTGTTTTTGAAAGCGAAAATGAAATTTATAATGGAATTTCACCAAGAATGCCGCCAACAATTGAAACAAAAACAGCAGCGCATTTATTGCAAAAAGCAGGTTTTAAAAATCCAATTTCTGATTTTGAAAAAATAGAAGTGAGTTATGAAAATCCTTTAAAGTTACTTAAGGATTTAAAAATGATGGGGCAGGGTAACGCTTTAAATAAGCGTTCAAGACGTTTCTTTACCAAAGGTTTTTTACAAAAACTTTGTAAGAATTATATTAAAAAATATAGTGATGAAGAAGGTGTTAAAGCAACTTTTGAGATCGTTACTGTTACTGGTTGGAAGTCACTTAAAAGGTGCTAAGCGGCTTTTAAGTCATCCTGAACTCGTTTCAGGATCTTAATAAGGAAATAAACTAAGAAATGAAAAAACTACATATAAAAACATACGGTTGCCAAATGAACGTTTATGATTCTGATCGTATGCAAGATTTGATGGAAAATGTTGGCTATGAAACGGTTGATTCAGCTGAAGGCGCTGACATGGTGATTATTAACACTTGCCACATTCGTGAAAAAGCCTCGGAAAAATTATTTTCTGATTTGGGAAGAATTCGCCCACATAAAAATAAAAAATCTGAAAGTGGGGAGCAAATGATTGTGGCAGTTGCGGGTTGTGTTGCACAAGCTGAAGGTGAAGAAATTTTTAAAAGATCAAATGTTGTTGATATTATTGTTGGGCCAGAAAGCTACCAAACCTTGCCTGACTTGGTTGGAAAAGTTATTCGTGAAAAGAAAAAACAAATTAATTTAGATTTTGTCCCTAATGATAAGTTTGATGAAATTCGTAGGTTAACAGAGAGCGATATTTTGTTTGAAGAAAATTTTTCGTCGGTCGAGCTTGTCGAGACCAGAAAAATTTCTGATTTAAACTTGGTTTCGACTGCGCTCAACCAGCGTTTAAATCAGAAAGTCGCCAAAGCCTCTGAATTCGTTACCATCCAAGAAGGCTGCGATAAATTCTGCACTTTTTGCGTTGTGCCTTACACACGTGGCGCGGAATATTCTCGTGAAGTTTCAAAAATTCTTGATGATGCTAAACGCCTTGCAGATCAAGGAGTTTCAGAGATTTATTTCTTAGGTCAAAATGTTAATGCTTATCATGGTTTAGATCAAAATGGTAACGCCGCAAGCCTTGCAAAATTAATTGAAGAAGTTGCGAAAATTGACGCTGTAAAAAGAATTCGCTATACAACTTCACATCCGCGCGACATGTCTGACGATTTGCTTGCAGCTCATAGAGATATTGAAAAATTAATGCCATTTTTACATTTACCAATTCAGTCTGGATCTAATTCTGTGTTGAAAGGAATGAACCGCAAGCATACCCGCCAAGATTATTTTAAAATTATTGAAAAACTTCGCAAAGCAAGACCAGATATAGGTTTGTCTTCTGATTTCATTGTTGGTTTTCCTGGAGAGACAGATAAGGATTTTGAAGATACAATGGATTTAGTAAGAAAAATTGGTTTTACACAATGCTATTCTTTTAAATATTCGCAACGCCCTGGAACGCCAGCAGCGGACGCTAAAGTGCAGGTTGAAGAAAATGTAAAAGATGTGCGTTTAGCTGAATTGCAAAAGCTTTTAACTGAGCAGCAAATTGAATTTAACAAAAAAGCAGAAGGACAAATTATGCCGGTTTTATTTGAGCGCGAAGCTCCGAAATCAAAGAAATCTAAAGTTGGTGAGAAGATTCAACTTTGGGGCAAATCACCTTACTTACAATCAGTTATTGTTGATGTTGATTCAGAAATTGAAGCTGCAAAATATTTCGGCAAAATCGCTGATGTTAAGATTTTAAAAGCAAGGCCAAGTAGTTTGGTTGGGGAACTAAAATAAATTTTTTATGATTCAGCCAGTAATTTTCTTCGGACATGGAAGTCCAATGAATGCAATTGAAGATAATAAATTTTCACAAAAGTGGCGTGAGATTTCAGAATCAATGCCAAAAGCGAAAGCGATTTTAGTGATCTCGGCGCATTATGAAACTAATGGCGTGAAAGTTGCTTGTGCAGAAAATCAAAAAACTATTCATGATTTTTATGGTTTTCCTGATGAGCTTTTTGCGGTGCAATATAAAGCACATGGTGATTTTACTTTAGCACATAGAATTATTGAAATTTTAGGTGAAGGTGAGATTGATGAAAAATGGGGTCTTGATCATGGTGCTTGGTCAATCTTAGTTCACACTCATCCGCAAATAACAATTCCAGTTTTGCAATTAAGTTTAGATCGCAAAAAGTCACCACAAGAGCATTATGATTTAGCAAAAAAATTAGCTATTTTTCGTGATGAAGGTGTATTAATTATTGGTAGTGGAAATATTGTTCATAATTTACGTTTAATTAATTGGAATGGCGGAAAATATGATTGGGCAAAGAAATTTGATGATGAAGTTATTAAAGCAATTTTATCTGGTGACGATAAAAAAATAATAAATTTTAAGGTTTTTGAAGATGCTAAATTAGCTGTTCCAACTGACGAACATTTTCTACCGTTGTTTTATATTACAGCTTTAAGACGTGATGAGGATAAAGTTGAGATATTCAATAACCAAATTGATCTTGGCTCAATTTCAATGAGCAGTGTTCTTTTTTACTAACTATCTAATAGTTGGTGGCAGAATTTTTCCATCCTTATATTGTGCGGGAACATAGCTTGAAGTGTCTGTATTCGGTTTTGATAAAGCACTAAAAATCATTGTCAAAATTGCAATAATAATGCTTGAATATAAAATGATTATAAAGTGCCTGTTTTCTAAGGAGAATGGCGATAATTTTTTTGCTCTTGTGCTTTTTTCACCAACAAGTTTTTCGCCTTCAATTATATCGCTTTTCTTCAGTAATTTTTTTAAAATTATTCTATCAATTACAAAAACCCAAATTAGATAAAATAAAATTGGTGTAAGTGCTGGCCATAGTTTTAATATGAATCTCATAAGAGTTTTTTATCTTTGTTTGTATTGTTTTTGTTGAAATTGTTTTTTTCACCTTTAAAGAATTAGCATAATTATAAAAACTAAAAACATAAATTTTATTAGCCATGATTATTTTTCCTGCAATAGATTTAAAAAACGGTCAATGTGTTCGTCTTTACAAAGGTGATATGGAACAGGCAACTGTTTTCAATGAAAACCCAGTTTCTCAGGCTTTAGAATTTCAATCGCAAGGTTTTAAATATTTACATATTGTTGATCTTGATGGTGCAATTAAAGGGCATTCAGTAAATGAATCATCGGTTAAGGCAATATTAAGGGCAGTGAAAATCCCAGTACAACTTGGCGGTGGAATTAGAGATATGGCAGCAATTGAAGAATGGTTAAGTATTGGAGTTTCAAGAGTTATTCTTGGAACAGTGGCGGCAAAAAATCCTGATTTAGTAAAGGAAGCATGTAAAAAATTTCCAGGTAAAATTGTGGTTGGAATTGACGCAAGACATGGCATGGTGGCAACTGAAGGTTGGGTAAGCTCTTCTGAAATGACGGCTATGGATCTTGGTAAAAAATTTGAAAATTGTGGTGTTGCAGCAATTATTTATACTGATGTTTCTCGTGATGGAACGATGGAAGGAGTTGATATTGAAGGAACTAAACAGTTAGCAAAACATGTCTCAATTCCAGTAATCGCTTCTGGTGGAATTTCTTCGATGAAAGATGTTCTTCACGTAAAAGCCTTAGAAAAAGATGGTGTTTTTGGTTTGATTGTTGGCAGAGCACTTTATGATAAGATGATTGATGCTAATGCTTTGGCGGCGTTGTAAATAGACTATATAAAAAGCTTCTCTTGGTTTCGACTTCGCGGGAACCAGCGAGAAGCTTTTCTCGATAAATGTAATTAATAAACATTTTACCAAATTCATTCTTGAATTTTAGTTTCTCAAACATAACATTTCCCCCAATTGCTTGCGTCTTTTAGCAAGTTCCTTTTATTTCCACAAAAATATTTAAAATATGCGTTACTTAGCCTTAACTCCTAAAGATAGAGAGGAGATGTTGAAAGTTATTGGCGTGAAAAATGTCGATGAACTTTTTGATGCTGTTCCTTCACAATTCTTACTTAAAAAACCAGTTGATGGTCTTCCAAATCATCAAGGTGAAATTGAAGTTGAACAATTCTTAAAATCATTAGCTGCTAAAAACCGTTCTGCGGGTGAAGGACCTTTTTTCTTAGGTGCTGGAATTACACGTCATCATGTGCCTGCTGCGGTTGATCATATTATTCAACGTTCAGAATTTTTAACTGCTTACACGCCTTATCAACCAGAAATTTCGCAAGGAACTTTGGCGGTAATTTTCCAATTCCAAAGCATAATTGCGCTTTTAACAGGAATGGAAGTTGCTAATGCTTCAATGTATGATGGAGCAACTTCCTTAGCGGAAAGCTGCTTGATGGCACTTCGTATTAAAAAAGATAGAAAAAATATTGCACTTCACGGATCAATTAATCCTGATTATATTGAAACTACAAAAACTTATCTTGATCTTGCTTCTGCAAAATTTGTTAAAGAATTAGATCAAAATTGTGCAGCTTTAATTGTTCAATATCCTGACTTTCATGGTGATTTGGAAAGCCTTGATTCACTTAGAAAAAAATGTGACGAAGCTGGTGCTTTATTAATTGTTGTAACAACTGAAATCTTATCACTTGGTTTATTAGATGCGCCAAAACAAGCTGACATCGTGATTGGTGAAGCTGCTGGTCTTGGTGTTGGTTTGAATTTTGGTGGTCCTTTACTTGGTTTCTTTGCTTGCAAGAAAGAATTTGTACGCCAAATGCCAGGTAGAATTTGTGGTATGACAACTGATGCTGACGGAAAAGAAGGTTATGTTCTTACGTTAAATGCTCGTGAACAACATATTCGTCGTGAAAAAGCAACTTCTAACATTTGTTCAAATCAAGGATTATGCGCAACTGCATTTACCATTCACGTTTCTTTACTTGGTGAAATTGGTTTTAAAAAATTAGCTTTAATTAATCACAAAAAAGCTTGTGACTTAGCTGATTTATTAGCGAAAGTTAATGGAGTAAAGGTTGTAAACAAAACTTTCTTCAATGAATTTACAATTGAACTTTCAAAAGATGCCAAAGAAGTTAATAAAAAATTATTAGCTAAAAATATTATTGGTGGTTTTGCTGAAGGTAGCAAAATGGTTGTTGCGGTGAGCGAATTAACCAGCCAAAAAGATATGGAAGTTTTTGCTAAAGAATTAGCGGAAATTTTGAAGTAAAAAAGAGATTTATTCTTTTAGATTAACAATATTTTCACCACAAATATATGCCGGAAATTAGCCGTTTTCTTGGAATCGTAATTTATATTTATTACGATGAACATAATCCTCCACATTTTCACGCTGAGTATGGGGAATATGTTATTTCTGTTGAAATAGAAACGGGAATTGTTAAAGGAAGATTTCCAAGAAGAGCTCTAAAAGCTGTGTTGGACTGGTATGAGTTGCATAAGGATGATCTCTTGGAAGATTGGAATTTAGCACTTGCTGGTCAACCATTAAATCAAATAGATCCTTTGGAGTAATTATGTTTAATTATTTAGTTAAAGAGGCAAAATATTTAAAAGATTACAAGTTGTGGATATCTTTTGCTGATGGTATGAATGGAGAAATAGATTTGTTGCAAAAAGTTAAAAACAAAGATGGAGTTTTTAAGCCTTTGCATGATGTGAATTATTTTAAGAATTTTGCAATTGTGGGAAACACTATTGCTTGGGAGAATGGCGCAGATATAGCTCCAGAGTCTCTTTATGAATTATTTATTAAACAAAACAAAAAATAATTATGACTTATCAACCAAAAGAAATCGGACTTAATCAAGAAACCGAAATTTTAATAAAACAATCAAGAGTTGGCGCTTATGGTGTTGATCTTCCTGAAACTTCAGATTTTGCTTTAAGAACTGGTCAGAAAAAGCGCGAAAGAATTGGTTTGGCAGAAGTTAATGAGCCGCAAGTGATTAGACATTTTGTGCGTCTTTCTAATCAAAATTATTCAATCGATGGTGGTTTCTATCCTCTTGGTTCATGCACTATGAAGCATAATCCACGCTTAAATGAGAAGATGGCTCGTTTAGCTGGTTTTGCTGACATTCATCCGTTGCAAGATGAATCAACAGTGCAGGGCGCATTAGAGTTAATGTATAATCTGCAAAATTGGTTAGCAACCCTAACAGGACTTGGTGCAGTTTCTCTTGCTCCTGCTGCGGGTGCTCAAGGTGAACTTGCTGGAATGTTAGTTATAAAGAAAGCTCATGAAAAAAATGGTGAAGCGGAAAGTAGAAAAATTGTTTTAATTCCTGATTCTGCTCATGGAACAAACCCTGCAACTGCTGCAATGTGTGGTTTTGAAATTAAAGTAATTCCTTCTGATAAAGAAGGTTTGATAGATTTTGCTTTGTTCAAGGATCTTATTACGCAATATGGTAAATCAATTGCTGGAACAATGATTACCAATCCTAATACTTGCGGTAAATTTGAAAAAAATATTAAAGAAATTGCTGATTTAATTCACTCTGTTGGTGCTTATTTTTATTGCGACGGTGCTAATTACAACGCAATTGTTGGTAAAGTTAAACCAGCAGATATTGGTGTTGATGTTATGCACTTTAACTTGCATAAAACTTTTTCAACTCCGCATGGTGGCGGTGGACCTGGTTCTGGACCAATTGCAGTTCGTAAAGAATTAGCAGAATTTTTACCAACTCCTCATGTAGCTAAAGAAGGAAATGAATTTAAGTTAATTGCTCCAAAAACAACTTGTGGTAAAGTAAAAGGTTTTAACGGACAATTTGGTATGCATGTTAGAGCTTTGACTTATATGCTTTCTCATGGTGCTGATGGATTGCAACAAGTTGCTGAAGATGCAGTTCTTGGTGCGAATTATATCTTAGCAAAATTGAAAGATTTATATCATGTTCCTTTTGAAGGAAATTGCATGCATGAATGTTTGCTTACTGACAAAATTCAAAAAGTTAAAGGCATATCAACTCTTGATATTGCTAAGGCTTTGGTTGAATATGGAATTCATCCAATGACAGTATTTTTCCCATTAGTTGTGCAAGGTGCGATGCTAATTGAACCAACTGAAACTGAGACTAAAGAAACTTTGGATCAATTTATTGACACCATGATTTTCATTGCTAAAGAAATTGAGTCTGGAAATGGTGATCGTTTTCACAATTATCCTCTTTCAACTCCAAGAAGAAGGTTGGATGATGTTAAAGCGGCAAAAACTCCTATTCTAACTTGGATGGATCAAAACGATACGAAAGTGTCTTCCTGAGCCTTAGAATTTCTTTTAGAAATTCTAGGCGAAGGATTTCATTAATCTCATGAGATTCTTCGCTATGCTCAGAATGACATAGAAGGGAATGGTAAAAAAATAAAATAAAAATGTTAAAGAGTAAGAAAAGAGCATTTACACTTATAGAACTGTCAATTGTATTAATTGTGCTTGGTATAATTACAGTTGGAGTGCTTAAGGGAACTGGTCTTATTTCTTCATCAAAAATTGGTGTTGCAAGATCTTTAACTGCAAGATCAGTGGTGCAAAATATTGATGGTTTGGTTGCATGGTATGAATCAACTTCTTTTGATAGCTTCGATGCTTCTGATGTTTCTGATGGTCATAAAATTAATAATTGGTATGACATAAGTCCTGCTTCAATTCCACAAAAAAGCAACAGAAATAAACTGGCTGCTAAAACTGGAAATGTTACTTACGTTAAAAAAGGAATTAATGAAGTTCCTAGTTTACAATTTAGTAGTAGTGGTGGTTCAGTAACAAATCTTCAATTATCTTCTTTTTATCAAGGTTCCACTGCACAAAATACTGTTTTCATTGTATTTCAACAAAATGCAAGAACTTATGTTTCATCTTACGATAGATGGATTATTGATTCTTATTCTTCTGCTTCAACAACTTCTTTTGGTTATTCTGATGTTTCGGGAGTTGATGATATACGTTTGAATGGTGGAAGTACAACAATTGCAACTGGATCTACTGACGCTCCAAGTTTTATTGATGGAAAGTCATATATAGCAGCAATATATTATGATGGAACTTATAGCAAAGCTTATTTAAACAATACTGCTACTACTGTTGGTGCTGGTTATTTAGGTAGTGGTGTTACCAACCCCGGAAGTAATTCTCTAACTGGCTTAACTGTTGGTTCCTTAAAAGATGATACAAGCGCTTCTCGCTTCGTCGGTCTGATTTCAGAAATTATAATCTATAATCGCGTCTTAAAAGATTTAGAACGTAAAGATGTTTTCAGATATTTGGCAAAGAAATATAATATAGCTGTTAGTGGTATCTAATTTCCGTGTGTTATTACTTCCGCGTAGCGAAGAATCTCAGGAAGTGCATGAGATCCTTCACTTCGTTCAGGATGATAGGTCCTTGGATACATAAAAAATTTAATAATTAAAATGAACAAAAGAAAAGCTTTTACACTTGTTGAATTGGCAATTGTTGTAGTGGTAATTATGGTGCTTGTTGTTGGAGTATTAAAGGGTGCTTCTTTAACGCAAACCTCAAGAATCGTTGGAGCAAGATCTTTTACGGCAAGCTCTGTTGTGCCAAAAACTGAAGGTTTGGTTGCATGGTATGAAACGTCAACGAAGGATAGTTTTAAAGGAAATCAAGCTTATGACTCCTCGCAAATTGATACTTGGTATGATATTAGTCCTGATTCAATTGTAAGAAATTCTAGTCTTGCTGAAGGAAGTAAAGTTAATAAATTAAGCAGAACGGCATCATCTGCTGTTACTTATGTTGAAGATGGCATAAACTCAATTCCAACTATTAATTTTAGTGGTTCTTCACCAATTACTTTATCATCACTTTATCAAGGATCTCTCTCTTTAAGCACTGTCTTTGTTGTTTTTAGACCAACATCATATCTTGATGGGCACATTACATTTTTTGATTCTTATTCAAGTGGTAGCACTTATTCTATAGGTATCACTTCTTCTGCTGTAACAATTAATGCTGGAGCTTTGTCTGCGCTTAGCGGCAGTGCTTCAATAAATTTAGGAAATGATTATATTCTTGCAGCTGTTTTTAATACTACCTCATCGGCCATATATTTAAATGACCCAGAAACAGCAATAACTTCTGGCGATGCTGGTTCAAATTCTCTTACTGGTTTAACTATTGGTTCAACCAAGGCTGGTGCGGAAAATTTTCCTGGTATGATTTCTGAGATAATTGTTTTTAACAGAATATTAAAGCTTCAGGAGAGAAGAGATATATTTAGATATCTTGCTAGCAAGTATAAGATTACAGTTACTAGCATATAGAAGGATGAAATTACTTACAGATAAGTTAAAAATCTTTTTACTTAGCAATCAGTTCGTGAGGGCGATTAGATTATTTACTAATCAGAAATTGCGTCCTTTCTTGTTAAAATCTGTAGCCATTATAACTGTTGTTGCAATTATCGCCGTTATTATTTTGCAATTGGTGAAGCCTGAATATTTAAAAAAAATCCATCAAAGAATTTCTTTTAAAATTGCGCGCTACATACATTTTGATAGTAGAGAATTTAATAAGATTGAAGTTTATGGAAATAATCGCACTTCAACTGATCAGATTTTAGATGTAGTAAAAAAAGTAAAAAATTCTTCTGACGACATATCTGTTAATGGCAGTTATGAGCCTTTAATTCAAAAGATTACTATTGAGATTAAAAAACAATTGCCGTGGATTAATCAGGTAACTGTTATAAGAAACATACCAGACATTCTTGCAATTACGGTTACAGAGTATGAGCCATTTGCAATTTGGGAACATGAAGGAAATAAATATGTGACAGATAAGGATGGTAATATTGTTTTAGTTGATGATGTAACAGAGTTTGAGAATCTTGTTATAATATCAGGAGATGAAGCAAATCTTCACGTGAATTCTTTATTTAATATTTTTGCGATAGATCCAAAATTAAGCTCGGAAGTATATTCTGCAACTTGGCTTGGAGGCAGAAGATGGGATATTAGGCTTAATAGTGGGCTATTGATAAAGCTGCCAGAAAGCGATATTGGAGATGCTTGGAATAAGCTGATTAAAATTTATAATATGCAAGGTTCACTCAATTCTTTGAAGGTAATAGATTTAAGAATTGACGGTAATATTTATCTTGAATATGGTGATTCAGTTATAAAGGAGATACAGAGTTTGTAGGGTTAATATGTTTTATTGCAAGAGATCTTTCGCCCAGATTTTCTAAAAGAAAATCTAAGGGCTCAAGATGACAACAATTTGTCATCCTGAGGCGAAGCCGAAGGATCTCATGCGTTTGAAGGAAGAGATCCTCGAAATGCTTCGTATTTCAAAGATGACGATACTAAATTGAATTACCCTCAACAAATCTCTTGCTAATTTCTTAATTGAGAAAAATAATTTTCATAAATTATTTGTTTAAATTTTATTTTAATGACAAAGAATCTTAAAAAAGGAAAAGTTGTTGCGTGTCTTGATCTAGGATCTTCTAAGGTGGTGTGTCTGATTGCCTCAATTGATAATGGTGAGTTAAAAATTCTTGGTTATGGTCACAAAGAATCAAGAGGAATTATTGGCAGTTCAATTTCTGATATGAAGTTGGCACAAAAGGCAATTACCAATGCGGTTGCGGAAGCAGAAAGAATGGCGGGTTTAAATATAGATCGTCTTTTAGTTGGAATTTCAGGAAGCCAAGTTAAATCAAGCCGTAAAGAAGTCAGCATTAAAATTTCTTCTGACATTGTGAAATCTTCTGATATATCAACTTTGGCAAATATGGTGCGCAGCAAAGTTAAGAAAAAAGGTCATGAAGTAATTCATTTAATTCCTTTGCAATATCGTATTGATGATTTATCGCCGGTTGAGAATCCGCGCTATATGTCAGGAGAAAAATTATATGCAAGATTTCATATTGTTTCTGCGCCACAAAATATTATAAAGAATATCGAAAATTGTTTAAAAAGATGTCAATTATCGGTGAATAATTATGTTGTTGATCCTTACGCCTCAACGCTTTCATCGCTTAATGAAAATGAAAATAATCTTGGAACTTTGTTAATTGATATTG
This sequence comes from Rickettsiales bacterium, assembly GCA_018969185.1. Taxonomy (GTDB): domain Bacteria; phylum Pseudomonadota; class Alphaproteobacteria; order Rickettsiales; family UBA1997; genus UBA2645. The sequence goes on from JAGWYT010000008.1 coordinate 48,410, forward strand.
GCGGTAGTTCAACTTCTTTTTGTATAATTTTGGATGGAAAATTATTTTACGTTGGTCATTCCTTGCTTGGTGGAATTCACGTTACAAAGGACATTGCGACAATTCTGAATATAAGTTTTGCTTCGGCAGAAAAAATAAAAAACCTTAACAGCTCTTTATTGATAAGTCCTCTTGAAGAAAAAGAAATTATCAAATTGAAGAATAATGATTCAAATGATGATCCAGAGATGATAAAAATTAATCGTCTTGAACTTCGCGATATAATAAAAGCAAGGTTAGAGGAGATATTTGAACTTGTAAAATCAGACCTTACAAAAGCTGGTATACCGCTTGACATTATGAGCAATATTGTTTTAACCGGGGGAGTTACTTCAACAGTTGGTATTGATAGGCTTGCTTCTGAAATATTTGATAAAAATGTTAGAATTGGCTATCCAAACCGAATTGAAGGCATGCCAACTGAGATTCTAAGCCCAAATTTTTCTTGTTGTCTTGGTATGATGGTGTTTTTGAAAAATATGTATTTGAAAGAAAAAATCAAAGATGGTTTTGAAGCCAAAGATAATTGGTTCCGCCGGTTCATTGAGAAACTTGCCGCAGCTTAATTTAAATCCTCCGTCATTGCACTTTGTGCAATGACACCTCCTTTTTACTTAGAATTTATTTTTTCTAAGTAAGAAGTTGCAATCGCTAAAGCGATTGTCAAAGTAGGTTAAAATTAGTTTCAGTTATTGAGAAACCACAATGTTGTATTTTTGCCCTAAATATTGTTCAACACTTTTACGGTCTCTGCCAGATAGAGGTTTATCAAAAACTATTAATTCAGAAATATAGCCTTTCCAGGAGTTTGTTTCCATCCCACCATTAAATCTTTCTGCTCCGCCTATTGCAAATTTTGCTGTAGCTGGGCAAGAAATGGAATCATTAGAAGTCGTCAGCTTGAGATCCATTTATATATAATCGGATACTAGTTATACTTTTCTTGTCGCTTGTATAGCCACCAAGACCATCAGTGCAAAGGTTAGTATCAAAAGAGGAAAAGGTTCTTGTTGCAGATAAGACTTCTGCAGATTTTTCAGTTGCGATAGCGGAAGTTGCACAACATCCAAAGGTTGATGCAGTTCTTTGTCCTGTATAAGAGTTAGCAGTTTCTACTGAGTAGCCAAACCCAGATACTTTTGCATCAAGTTGGCCATTATAAAAAGCGGTTGCAAAGCTTACTAATGGCATTTTTTCTAACCATTCCACTAAAAAATAAGTATATTGAGTTTTTTGTGTATTAATAGGAGTAGCATTAGCAACTGAGGTTGTGGTGGAAAAGAGTAAAATAATGATTAGTGGTGCTGCCGTCAAAATAAACCGAAGGTAATGATCCAATTGGAGATGAGTCTTTATAAACACCACTTGTAGAAGCAGTTTTTACAGCAAAATATTTTTGAGGGGTTTGGGGATTAATGTCTTTCCATTGTGTAAGTTTAGTGCCATCTTCATTTTCTGTGGTAAGAAAACTTTCTTCCATTGTTGGCTCAAGCTATAGTAATAAACCATATATACCACTAACAGGAGAACTCTTTGTAAGTGACTGAGCAGTTTTTAAACGAGATTTTTGAATAAGACTTCTGCCTTGCATTACACCAGCAAATAAAATACCAATAACTAAAATTACTATTGATAATTCTATTAAAGAGAAAGCTTTGTAAGTATTTTTTTTCATTTGTTATAGGTAATTTTGTTAAATAAAACTACAGCCAAAATCAGCAAAGATTTTTGTAAAATTTGGGAAGCTGGTATTAATCATTGAATCATCATCAATTTCAACGCCATTTTCTAAGGTCAATCCCATTATCAAAAATGACATCGCAATTCTATGATCCATTGCGGTTTTGATTTTTACTAATTCTTTGGGCTGAGAGCTTATTCCTTGTACTTCCAGCGAATCATCACCCATCTTCAAAGTAACACCGCATTTTTCTAAATTTTGCGCAATCATTAATAAACGATTACTTTCTTTAACTTTCAATTCGGCAAGACCATTCATTTTAGTGGTTCCAGAGGCATTTGCTGCAGCAACAGCCAAGATTGGATATTCATCAATCATAATTGGCGCACGCTCTGCGGGAACTTCAATGCCTTTTAATTTGCTTGATTCAACAATTATATCAGCAACTTTTTCTCCACCAACCAAACGTTGATTAGTAAGTTCAATCTTTCCACCCATTTCAATTAATGTTGTAACAACACCGTCACGCAAAGGATTTACGCCAACGTTTTTAATGATAATTTTTGAATCTTTAACCAAAAGTGCTGCAACAATTAAAAATGCTGCCGATGAAATATCTCCGGGAACTGTGAAATCTTTCGCATCAAATTCTTGTAAACCTTGATAGGAAATTTTTGTTGCTGATTTACCATTTAATTCAAAATCTTTTCTGCTTATTTTTATCCCTAAATAATCCATCATAATTTCGCTGTGATTACGACATTTTTCAGGTTCAATAACTTCTGTAATGCCGTTAATTGAAAGTGCAGCAAGTAACACACAGCTTTTAACTTGCGCTGAAGCAACTTTCATGGTGTAAGAAATTGGCATTGGATTTTCCGCACCAATAATTGCAAATGGCATAAGGTTATTTTGTCTTGCCATAATTTTTGCACCAATTGCTGTTATTGGTTCAAAGACGCGTCCCATTGGACGTTTGCGTAGTGAAGAATCTCCCGTAAAAAATGAAGTGAAGTTATAAGGGCAAACTAAGCCAGCAATCAATCTTGCTGCAGTTCCTGAATTTCCCATATCTAAAACATCAGAAGGCTCACATAAGCCAGCAACTCCAGAACCGTTAACTATCCAAGTTCCATCATTTTCTTTTTTTATATCAACTTGCATTGATCTAAGAGCTGCAGCAGTTTTAAGAACATCTTCTCCTTCAAGCAATCCAGTAATTTTAGTTTCGCCATGAGCAAGTGCAGCGAAAATCAAAGAGCGATGTGAAATTGACTTATCACCCGCAACTTGAACTTCACCTTTTAGTGGAATATCTTTTTTATAGGAACGCAGAGAAGGCATGTTTAGAAGTCTATACAATTAGCAATCAAATTCAGAGTTTGATTTAAGAACAGAACAAAAATCAAATTAAGAATTGCAGTTGTGAATATGATTAATTTGAGGTTAAAAAACTCATCAATTTGAATTGCATGATCTTTTTTTACTTCATCAAAATACATAACTTTTATAATTCTTAAGTAATAATAAGCGCTGATGACACTAAATAAAATTGCGATGAGCGCTGGAATTGCAAAGCCTCCACGTATTGCAGCAGAGATTGCATAGAACTTAGAAAAGAAACCAGCGAAAGGAGGAATTCCAGCAGTTGAGAACATCAGTGCGGCTAAAGAAAACGCCATTACAGGATTGGTTTTAGACAATCCTGATAGAGAAGAGATTGCAAAAGTTTTTTCATTTTCATCATCTTCACCATCTTTCTTTTCATTCGTACTTTTCATTAGATTCAAGAATCCAAAAGTTCCAAGAGATAAAACGGCGTAAATCAACATATATAATATAGAAGCTTTGTAAGATTCTTTGCTAACGCCAGAAAGGGCAAGTAAAACGAAACCAACATGACCAATTGAACTATAAGCCAAAAGTCTTTTGAGATTTTTTTGCCAGATTGCACCAAAGCTTCCAACTGCTAAAGAAGCAATAGAAACAACAATTAAAACATTTCCAAGACCTTTCCAACCAATCAAAACAGTTAGAAGTAATTTTGTTAAAACTAAAACGGCGCTGAATTTTGCAATTGTTGCAAAGAATGTTGTAACGATTGTTGCTGATCCTTCATAAACGTCAGGTGTCCACATGTGAAAAGGTGCTGCAGAAATTTTGAAAAACATTGCAGTTAACACAAGCAGGAAACCAAACATTACAGCAACTGGAATTGTGGCTTCTCCACCTTTGTAAAGTTCAGAAAGAGTTGTAAAATTGATGGTGCCAGAAAAGCTATAAATCATGGCAATTCCAAATAATAGAATTCCTGAAGCAAGAGATCCTAAAATAAAATATTTCATACCAGCTTCAGAAGATTTTTGTGATTTGCGATTAAGTGCAGCAAGCAGGTAAAGCGAAAGCCCTTGAAGTTCCAAGCTTAAGTAAAAAACAAGAAAATCATTAGCAGAGATTAAAAGCATTGCACCAACTGAGGCAATCATAAGAAGTGCTAAAAATTCAGCGCTGATTTTTTTAATCTGATAAATGAAATCAAGTGAGAATAAAATTACAATTGTAAGTAAAGTGCAAATTACTGCTTTAACAAGGGCAGTGAGGAAATTGCTTGCATACATATTGTTGAAAGCAATTTGCGGTTCTGAAAAACTTTTAAAAATAATACAAAGTGAAACTGCGCAACATATTAATGCTAATAAATGTGAAGCGTAGAAAAATTCTTTAAATTTTTTAGCAAAAAACACGTCATTCATAAGAATAACTAGAGCACCGATAAATAGCGAAATTTCAGGTAATATTACTGTTAGATTCATTTTTTAAAAAAATATTATTTATTTATAAGCTTCTCGCTGGTTGAGATTGTCGAAACCAAGAGAAGCT
>JAGWYT010000009.1 GCA_018969185.1 Rickettsiales bacterium
ACCCCTCCCCGAAATCCTTACGGATTTCGACCCTCCCTCAAGGGGAGGGTAATGAATAGTAAAATAAAGATATCAACGTTTCGCCAATTTTTGCACCATCACAAAAAACATGGGCACGAATAAAGTTGCAATAAATGTTGCAGCAAACATGCCGCCCATCACGCTAATTCCAATTGCTCTTTGGCTTGCCGAACCAGCGCCAGTTGCGGTTGCAAGCGGTGTGATACCAAGAATGAATGCCATTGACGTCATCAAAATTGGGCGAAATCTTTGCTTAGTTGCAATAATTGTTGATTCAATCAAATCATGTCCTTTGTCATATAAATCCTTCGCAAATTCAACAATTAAAATTGCATTCTTTGCTGAAAGTCCAATTGTGGTAAGAAGTCCAACTTGAAAATATACATCATTACTTAAGCCTCTGAGGCTAGAGAAGAGTAAGGCGCCGAAAATTCCAAAAGGCACAACTAAAATTACTGAAAAAGGAATTGACCAACTTTCATAAAGCGCGGCTAATGATAAAAATACCACAATTAATGACAAAGCATATAAAGCAAAAGTTTGTTTGCCGGATAATTTTTCTTCGTAAGATAAACCTGACCAGGCATAATCAATGCCACTTGGTAATTGTTTTATCATTTGTTCAACTTCTTTTAAAGCATCTCCAGAGCTTACTCCTTGGACTGCAGCACCTTGAATGTTAATTGAAGAATTGCCATTAAATCTTTCAAGTTTTGGTGAACCGTAAGTCCATTTACCACTAGTAAAACTATCAAAAGAAACCATTTTACCATCATTATTTTTCACATACCATCTGCCAAAATCTTCCTTCGACATGCGATATTTATCTTCTGCTTGAAGATAAACTTTTTTAATTCTGCCACGGTCAAGAAAATCATTAACATAGCTTGAACCCCAAGCTGCCTGCAATGTTTGATTGATGGTTGAAATTGGAACTCCAAGTGCGCTGGCTTTCTCATAATCAATATCAAGATCATATTGCGCAACGTCATTCAAACCATTTGGGCGCACGCCAATTAATTTTGGATTTTTTGCTGACAGGCCAAGCAATTGATTTCTTGCATTTATTAAAGCGTCATGTCCAACACCGCTACGATCAAGAAGTTGTAATTCAAAACCTGAAGCATTGCCAAGTTCTCTTATTGGTGGTGGAAAAAATGTAAAGACAAAAGCATCTTTGATGCCACTTAATGCTCCCATGGCACGCCCTGAAATTGCGGCAACGCTTTGATCTGGATGTTTTCTTTCGCTCCAATCTTTTAGACCAACAAAACCAAAACCAGCATTTTGCGCGCGTCCAGCAAAGCTAAAACCAGCAACGGTGAATAAGTGTTCAACATTTGTTTCTTTAGTTAAAAAATAATCTTCAACTTTTTCTAAACTTTCTTTGGTGCGCTCAAGAGTTGCTCCACTTGGTGCATTAAGCATTAGATACATGGTGCCTTGATCTTCAGTTGGTAAAAATGAAGTTGGCATTCTGATAAATAAAAATGCCACACCGCCAATCATTACAACGTAAATCATAAAATATCTGATGAAGCTCCTAATCATTTTATTAATGCTGCCAACATAGAAATTACGGCTCTTCTCAAGATATGAATTAAATAAAGAAAGGAATTTATGATTAGTTAAAGCGTGACCAGTTTCTGCTTTTGATTTCAAAATTGTAGCGCACAAAGAAGGCGATAAAATAAGTGCAACTAAAACTGAAAGCCCCATTGCTGATACAATTGTAACTGAGAATTGACGATAAATTGCACCAGCTGATCCACCAAAAAATGCCATTGGTATGAATACTGCGGAAAGCACCATCGCAATGCCAACAAGGGCTCCTGTGATTTGTTTCATTGATTTGCGCGTGGCTTCAATTGGTGATAAACCTTCTTCGTGAATAATTCTCTCAACATTTTCAACAACAACAATTGCATCATCAACCAACAAGCCAATTGCAAGAACTGTGGCAAACATTGTAAGTGTGTTGATGGTAAAACCAAAAGAAAATAAAATTGCAAAAGTTCCAAGTAAGACAACAGGGACCGCAATTGTTGGAATTAGAGTGGCGCGGAAATTTTGTAAGAATAATAGCATTACTAAAAACACCAAAACTATTGCTTCAAACAACGTGATAACAACACCTTTAATTGATAATTTTATAAATGGTGTTGAATCAATTGGATAAATTACTTCTACACCTTTTGGTAAAAATTGTTTTAATTCTTCAACTTTATTTTTTACTAATTCTGCAGTGTCAAGTGCATTGGCACCACTTGCCAAAATTACCGCCATACCTGCTGCAGGGTGTCTTTTATATCTTGCAATTGTGCCATAGCTTTGTGAACCAAGTTCAATTTTTGCAACATCTTTTAATCTTAATTGTGAACCGTTTTTATTAACTCTGATGATGATATTTTCAAATTCTTCAACAGTTTGTAATTTTGATTGTGAAGTAATTGTGGCGTTAATTTGTTGATCTTTGATTGAAGGAAGCCCACCAAGCTGACCTGCAGAAACATCAGTATTTTGAGTTTTAATTGCAGCAATTACTTCTGGAACTGTTAGGCTAAATGTGAAGAGACGATCAGGATTAACCCATATTCTCATGGAACGAGGATTACCAAATACTGTGACATTACCAACACCATTGAGGCGTGAAATTGTATCTTTCATGTCAGAAAGTAAAATGTCGCCAAGCCTTGCCTGACTTACGCTGTCATCTTTTGAATAAAGCCCAATAACAAGTAAGAAATTGTTGTTAGCTTTATTTACTCTAATGCCTTGTTGTTGAACTTCTTGTGGCAATAATGGTATTGCGGCTTGAAGTTTATTTTGCACTTGAACTTGTGCAATATCAGGATTGGTTTTTGGTTCAAATGTAAGAGTGATATTTACGTTACCATCAGAATCACTGCTTGAAGAAAAATAGCGTAAAGAATCAATACCAATAAGGCTTTGCTCAATTACTTGAGTTACGCTGCTTTCAAGAGTTTTTGCTGATGCACCAGGAAGTGATGTTGAAATTGAAACTGAAGGTGGAGCAATATTTGGATATTGTTCTACCGGCATTTTCAAAAGCGCCAACAACCCAGCCATCATCACGATAATGGCTAACACCCATGAAAATATTGGTCGGTTAATAAAAAAATCTGACATAGTTGTTTGGTTATAAAAATCTTATCCGCTTACTTGAGCTTGTCGAAACCAAAAATAAGATTTTTTATTTGACTTCTCTTGGTTTCGACAGGCTCAACCGGCGAGAAGTTGTAATTGTATCTTATTTTACTTCTTTCTCAGTCTCAGTTTTTATTTCTAATGGCACAGGTTTAACTTTTGCACCATCTGATATTTTTTGGAATCCTTCATAAACTATTGTTTCACCATCTTCTAAACCTTCAGAGATAATCCAATTGCTGCCATTCATTTTTTCAGCTTTGACAATTTTCATTTTAGCAACATTATCTTTATCAACTACGAAAACAGCTAAATTGCCGTCATTGCCGCGAATGGTTGCTCTTTGAGGAATGGTTACCGCTTCAACTTCTTTTAAATGTAAGCGCACATTTACAAACATTCCCGGTAATAATTTTTTGCTGCTATTACAAAATTTTGCTCGTAAGCGCACGGCGTCAGTTGATTCGTCAACCACAACTTCCGAAAATTTTAAAATTCCTTTATTGTCATATTCAACATCATCAACAACTATTGTAACTGGAATATCTTTTTGATCGCCAATTTTAAGTAAGTTACGGGAAGGCATCATTATGTCGGTAAATATTGGATCAAGATCAGCAATTGTGGTTAAAACTTGTGTTTGATTAGCACTAACTAAAGCACCTTCAGTAACATTTGATTTTGCAATATAGCCAGAAATTGGTGCATAAACTTTTGTGTAACCAAGATAAGCATTTGCTTTGGTAGATTCAGCTTGCGCTTCTTTAAAAGATGCAACGGCATCATCATATTCTTGTTTGCTAATTGCTTCAATCTTAAGCAATTGTTCATAGCGTTCTTTACGTAATTGCGCTGCCTTTAATTTTGCGGAAGCAGATTCATTATCAGCTTTGTAAATTGTTTGATCAATTTCATATAATGCTTGTCCTTCCTTCACAAAACTTCCTTCTTCAAAAAGACGTTTTCTAATAATGCCATTTGCTTGTGGGCGAACTTCAGCAATTCTGTTAGCAGTTATTCTTGCAGGTAATTCAATTGTGGGAGAAATTTTTTCTTTTATTGCTGTGGTAACCGTAACTTCAATTTCTTGAGGTATTGCAGGGCTTGGAGCTGCAACATTATTTTTATTTGTGTTAATTACCTTAAAGTAAATAACAGCAACTATTATAACTGATAAAGGAACAGCGATGAATTTTATTTTACTACTTGTCATGTTTTATACAAAAGATTGTCATCCTGAGCTTTACAGCCACTTTTAGTGGCTGTTGGCGAAGGATCTTCGTCGAGGCATGAGATCCTTCACCAAGAATTTGTAAAACAAATTCTATGGTTCAGGATGACAGTTCGTGCGGAAATAATAATTATTTATTTAACCATCAAAGCCAATAAAGCCATGCGAATATATACTCCATAATTTGCTTGTGCAAAATATTTGGCGTAAGGCAATTTATCTACCTCTTCATCAATTTCATTAACACGTGGCAATGGATGCATTATTATTAAATCTTTTTTGGCTTTGTTTAGAATTTTTTTATTAATGTGAAAAACATTTTTTACTTTTTCAAATTCTTTTTTATTTACGAAGCGTTCTTCTTGAACCCTTGTTACGTAAAGAATATCAAGATCTTTCATCGCAGATTCAAGATCAGAAGTTTCTTTTATTTTACAGCCATTTTTTAGAAAATCTTTTTTCTTTTTTTCATCAAGAGCAAGTTCGGCGTGAGAAATCAAATTAAATTCATTACCTTTATAACGGCTCATCAATTCAAGAAGAGAGTGAACGGTACGGCTGTATTTAAGGTCACCCAAGATACCAATTTTTAAATTATTTAATTTTTTCTTCTCACAAAAAATTGTATAAAGATCAACTAAAGATTGTGTTGGATGTTGATTTGCACCATCTCCAGCATTAATTACAGGAACTGTGGCATATTTTGCAAATTCAGCAGCGGAATCAATTTTGTCATGACGTATTGTAATTATATCAGCATAATTACTCATGATGCGGCCCATATCCGAAAGGCTTTCACCTTTTTTAATTGACGATGATTCACCTTGTTCAAGAGAAATAATTTTTCCATCAAGACGAAGCATTGCTGACTCAAAAGAGAAGCGGGTTCTTGTGCTTGGTTCAAAAAATAATGTTGCTAAAATTTTATTGTTACAATTTGTGTTTGGTGAAGTTTTTTTCTTGCTTTCTTTACGAAATTTTTCTGCGAGCGTGATTAATTGCTTGATATCGCTTTCTTTGATTTGACTTGCATTGAGAAGATGATGAAAAGAAAGTTTGGACATTTTTATGATCGATGGTTTAATTTAGTATCTTTCTTATAGATTAAACAAATAATTTTTCTAGTTCTAACTTTTAATAAATGAATTCATAAATAAATGTCATCAAAAATTCCAGAACATCTGAAAGAATGGGTTGATCATAATTTTGATCGATTGGCAAATAAAGAAAAAATGGTCAAGATTCTTAAAGAAGAATTCAATTATTTAGATAATGATATTAGAGAATGCATTTTAGAAGCGCAAATTAGTCATAATCGCTATGCAAATTTTATAGAAACGATTAAAGCAGATTTCAATGATATAGCTCAATTGAATATCAATTTAGAAAATCTGAAAGCATTTCTTACAATAGAGAGAGAAAATTCTTCACCAGAAATTATTACAAATAGAATAAGAACGCAGTTAATTTCACTTGATAAGTCATGCCTAGATTTTGGAATTCGTGCAAAGAAAATCGCTTTTTTTAATGCACTAGATATTTTAATTATCAGAAATAAGTATGATTTTCCATATCCTGATCCTGTAAAGTTTGAATTCTTTCCAATAAGAGATAATTTATGTGATTCTTGTGATGAAGATCTAAAAAATTTTGAAAATCATAAATTTACAAATGCAAAGTTATGCCCGTTGGCTAAGGTTAGTGATGATATTTTATATCTTATAAAAAATGATAGTAATATTGAAGTGGTTGGTAGTGGTAGCTATGGCAAAATATGTAAAGGTTTATATCAAAATAAATTAGTAGCGATAAAGCACATAAATGTTAATGAATATGAATATGAAGTGCGTTGGAAATGTATTATTGTTTACTATAGACAAAGTTTAGTTGCTTTAGAGCAAGATTTTGATGGTGTGGTCCCAATGCAAGAAATATTTTTTTATCAAGAAAAATCAATTTTTGATGATTGTGGTAATTGTGCTATAGTAGCGATTTACCCACTTTGTAAAAATAATTTCTTATATATTGTTAGGGAAGATAGTGTTCTAAATGACTATCAAGATTTTAAGCCACTTAAGAATATTTTAGAAACCATGATTAAACTTCATCAGAATAACATATGTATTAATGATCTTAGCCCTTCAAATGTGTTATTTGATTATTCTGGCAATATTTTTTTTAATGATTTTGATTTTTGGTTGCCAAAGAACATATCGGATACTAGGTCGCTTTACGTTAGTGAAGTATCAATTTCAGATGTGTGTTGTGGGTTGAGTGAAATTAGTTTTATAGAAAGCGAAGATCTGTCGTTAATATTACCAGACAAATCGGATATTTGGTGTTTTGGAGCAATCATCCTTGATGGATTTGGCTATTTTAATAGAGTAACAGAATTGTCATGGAAAAAAACTAATATGCAGAAATATGTTAAGATGGATAGATCGAGTGCTATTTTTAAAGAAAAATTAAATGAGTTGAAAATATGTGCTGAAAATATGGTTAATTTTGTAAAAGAAGATATGGATAAGAGAGTTAATAACGAGTTTGATGAGTCGAAGAAAAATTTCTTAAAAGATGTAAAAGAGGTCTTGTTAGCTTGTTTACAGCTTAATCCTAAAGATAGGTGTTCTGCAGAAGGATTAATAAATTATAATTTATTTTTGATGGTTGAATAGTTTTTTTGGAAAAAATGGTGGACTTGGGCGGATTCGAACCGCCGACAAACTGATTAAGAGTCAGCTACTCTACCAACTGAGTTACAAGTCCTAGTATAAGGTGAAAACATCATGTTGCTTTTCTCGCTGTGCTCGAAGACAACATGATGACTGGGATTGCGTCGCTTATCCTGGGCTTTGCTATCGGCTTCGCCCGCTATTCGCTCAAATTGACCATTAAGGTCAATTTGCCGGAGATAAATCTCCGTCGCTCAAGCCTTGATATCGCCTCTTGCTAAAAACGTGCGTTAAGCACGTTTTTTTACGCAAGAGTCCGAAACATAATATAAGCATCAACATAGCCAAGAGTGTGATATCTAAATGCTTTTGGAACTGTGCCAATAATTTTAGAATCAACTGATTGCAATAATTTAACTAGTTGAAACAACAAAATTAAATTGCATAGCATGATAATCAAGCTCTTTTGCTTTTGCAATAGAATGTAGTGCTAATGCCTTACCATTCTGAATTGGCGTTTTTAGTAACCATAATTGGCAATGAATTTTCTAACTCAATTCTAACAGCTTTGATTAATTTATCAGAGCAATCAACTTCAAGTAAAGGTTTGTGTAATCTGCCGTGCCATTCACATCTTACATGATTATCACCTGATTTTTTGCGATCAAGACAAGCTCCTTCATGAGGACAAATGCGCGGAAATAATTTTACTTTATCTGCAATTTTATAAGCCTGAAAACCAAGTATTCCTGAGTCTCCATAAAGGCTAGGATTATCTTTTTCTAAATCAGATAGAATTTTCTCAAAAGGCACAAAATCTAAATATTCCATCTTTGGAGATATCAAATTATTTTCCATTATTTTTGTGGTTTCAACAAAGCTGTAATCTTTATCATCGCCTTTAAAGCAATATCCCATTTTTCTTAACTCCCCGCGTCTAGTTCTCATAGGAATATCGCCACTCATCAAATCATCAAAATTTTTCTTAATTGACCATTTCATCAATGGAAAAACTATTGGTAATAGAAATTTTATAAAGCCGCTGCTGCCAATTGCGTAGCGTGTTGTAACTTTCGTGCGTAATTCTCCAATTTGTTCATAAGATGTTTGAATAATAAGTACGAAGAAAAAAAGTGAGGTGAAATAAGTTTGTTGATTTTTAGCGCTTTGATAATTGAAAACACTTAGTGGAACTTTAAATAATCCGCCCAATATTTTTTGAATAAAAATTGATCCAATAAAATCATCTCCAGCATAGGCATTAAATCCTTAAACCAAGTTATGAATATTTTTTAAATGAGGAATATCTTTGTAATTCCAGTCAGCATCAGATGGTAAAAAATCTCCTTGAGATGATAATTCAAAGGTACGAAATTTGTATCCTTCTTCATTTTCAAGGTCTTTCATCAGTTCTGCTTGATTCTTTCTTTTCATGGTTTTTTCGCAATTGTAATTATGTTTCCTAAAGGAAGCGGAATTGTAAGCCATGGAATTTCTTTTACATTAATTCTTTTGAAATTGAGGCTCCATAATAGATGTTTTAGTAGGTAAGACAGGGAGAAATAATTTATTGATCTTTTGGTTACAATATCACCAAAACCACTTTGTTCTAAAAAGGTTCTTGTTGTTTTAGTATTGAAGAGTTGAGGGTGTTGCAGGCAATATGCTGGCCAGCGTGATTTCAAAATTTTTGCTAATAAGGATTTTTCATTATGAGTAACAATTAAAAAAACTCCGCCTTTAGATAATTTTTTGTAAAGTTGATCAATCATTTCTTTCGGATTTGTGATATGATCAAGCACATGAATCATCACGGCAAGAGATATTGAATTATCAGGAATCGTTGATAAATCAAACATCTCAGTAAGCAAAGTTATTTTTTTACCGTTAGCGATTTTTTCTAAATTAGGATGAACATTTTTATTTGGCTCAATTAGATAGTGGTTAGAGAAGTTATTTTGTGAAATGATATTTTTTGTAAATAATCCAATATCAGGACCAAATTCAAGATAGTTACCTTCAACAAATTTTTCTCTTTTAAGAAAATTAAAATAACCAAGTTGAGTTTTTTCAAGATTACGTAAATTCTGACCAGCAGTGTTATCAGGCATTGCTGAATATAATTCTCCTAATTCTTCATTTGAGAAGAATGTTTTGTTATAAAGAAGCCCACAATTTGTACATCTAAAATAGGTGAAAAAACTTTGTCCTTTAAAGAATCCATGCCAATAGTTTTTTAGCTCTTCAAAAACAATATTTTCGGCCTTATTTTTTGCAGAAATAACATTGCAATTTAAGGTTGAGTCTGACTCACAGCATGGACAATTTTTAGATGACTGCATTGAATTATAAGTTAAAATTCCTGACGCATTTTAAGTGATAAAAAATGTGATTGATAAGTTTCGCGATGTTCAAAATTATAATTAGCACTAAAAGTTAAATCGTCAATGTGATAGCCTATAATTTCTGTTTCAAAATTTAAACTGGCACGGTCAATTTGTGAAATATTGGTGTTAAAACTGCTATTCTGTCCTATAAAATTAGCAATTGTTGTTGGAAGGTCATTAATCAAATTTTTTCCGTAAGAAATTTTAAAATTAGTGGCAATTTTTTTAAATTCAGGAAAGAAAAAAACTTTGGCAATATAACCAAAATTAATTCCCGCGCTTGCTTCAAGAAAATTTGCCTTAATGCTTTGAACATTTAAATCAAGGCTTCCGGATCCTTGTTCATTATAAGCATCAATTTTATTGCTGATATATTTTAGCGAAATTATTGGTGTTAAATTTATTTTTTCACTTAATTTTTTTGTAAAACCACCAGTGATTTTAGCATTATAAGATTGGCCGCCAAAGCTTGCGGTGGAAGATTGATTCACGGCTGATATTGATTTTTCGGTATTATATTTGTGAAAGGTAAATCCTAAAATTGAGTTAATAAAATATTTATCAAAATTAAGAGAGTGATAAATATTTGATTGATAGCTATTAACCGAATTTGTCTCTAAATTATTTGCTGATCTTATATTTGATTGCACATAGGAAAGTGCTGCACCAATTAGGTTTGAATCATTAATTTCATTATCAGCACCTAAAACCAATCCAAAAGAATTTATATTAAATCCTGCATCATCTTTCACTGTTTTTTGTGTTGCGTAATTGCCAAGTGTTTGTATCCACAAACCATTTTCAAAATTATTTCTACCGCTTTCAAGCCTTGTTTCAATTGGTTTTATGGCATTGCTAATAATATTCACATTATTAATTAACATCGCTTTGGTTGAAAATGGCGCAACCTGATTTATAACATCAGTAATATTTGAGCTATTTAAATTAACATTATCAAGAAAGCTTTGAAAGCTTGACAATTCATCTGTTGCAGCACTTCCAATAGCATTGATATTTTGATAAATATTTTGCGCATTTTTATTATTTGTAACTTGCGCTGCTTCAAGACGATTAATTGTAATGTTTAAAGAATTAGAAGATGTGTTGGTGGTAAATTTTAGCAAACTGTTGTCTGGGCTGCTACCATTAACGGTGATATTTGAACTATTAATATTATTGATTGTTGAGCCAGAGTTGGCATTCAAAATTGTAAAGTTGCTGCCATTAGTAATATAGCCATTTCCCGAATTTGTAATTGCCAATTTAGAATTACTGTCAATATTTGCCGTGCCATTAATTGTAAGGCTTCCAATGTTTCTATTTTCAAGAGTTACTGCTAACGTGTCACCCGCAGTTAAAGTAAAATTTCCCTCAATTGTTTGATTTTTTTCTGCCACATTAATTTTCCCAGCACCACCTCCTGATACAATGCCAAATATGGTTAAAGTATCTGTTTGATCAAGATTAAAATCTCCATTATTTATGAAAATATTACTAGCATAAATATTATTTGTGGCAGTAAAACTTCCACCATTATTAATATTTAAATTAGCAATTTTATTGCTCGAAGATCCAATTGAATTGCTTAATAAAAATGAAGTTCCAGAAATATTTAATGTGCCAGAAGAGCTTGAAACACCTGTGATTGGAGCATTTATTGAAAATCGATCATAAAGTGTGAAAGTGGAATTGTCAGAAAGATATATATTATTTGCTGTGATGTTTTTGTAAGCATTTAATGTGCTGTTTTGTTTTATTGTAAGTGAATTGAGGTCAGTAAAATCAGCACTTTGTGTAAAAATTTCGGTTACCAAATCTGATCCAATATTTACTGATCCTGTTTTCGCAGCACCATTAACAGCGCCGCTAATTGTGCCACCCAAAATATTTAAGGTGCCGTTGCCAATATAAATTCCACCATTAACTGTTCCAGAATTATTAATCACAGCATTTGAGCCGCTATTATAAATTGCGTAATTATTAGAAGTTATAGTTCCTGAATTTGTTATGGTTGCGTTATTTCCTTCAGTTTCTATGCCGTAAATACTTGCAGAGTCATAAGTGCTAATGGTTCCAGAGTTGGTAATTGTTGAATTTGAATCTTTAGTATAAATGCCATTTCCTCGGCTGTTAATTGTGCCAGAATTGGTTATGATGTTATTAGTTGCACTACTTGACGAGCTAACAAAAACTCCATGAGCTGAAGAGCTGTCTGTTGTGGTGATAATTCCTGAATTTGTAGCTTGGTTGTTATTTCCAGTAACGTTTATGCCATAAACCTTGGTATTTATGCTGCCGGAATTTGTTGCGGTGTTCGAATTTCCATTAAGATAAATTCCATAAGAGGTGGTGTTGGTGGTTGTAATTGATCCAGAGTTACTAACTGTGTTACTATTGCCTCCAGCGTATATTCCATAAGATGTGATGCCACTTGTAGAAATTGATCCTAAATTATAAACTTCAGAAAAATCACTAACGCTAATGCCGCGTCCGGAACTTCCACTTGTGATAATTTGTCCGCTGCTACTATTGGTGATTTTGTTATAACTTCCAGTAGTTTTAATTCCATAATCGCTGGTTGAAGGGCCGGTGGTGATAATATTTAAGTTAGTGATTGTTCGAAGTGATCCTGAACTTCCAGAAAATGAACTGCTAATTCCAACTCCATCAATTGTGATGTCAGAAGTGGTTGTGAAATTTGTTTGAGCTGAGCTGAGTGTGATGGCGCTGGCTTCAAGAGGTATAAAAAAAAGTAATAGCGCAACAACAAGTTGGTGTCTTGTATGTGGTGACATTATAGTGGTGATATTTATTAATTTTTACGTTATTCTGAATTTACTTCAGAACCTTTATCGTTTTTGTAACATTTTAAGCAATTGGTGCAGAACATTGTCTGCCAATCTGTGATCCAACTTTAAAACTTTTTCCAGCTTTTAAATCATCTAAAATTTTTAAGAAATTTTCGCTGGTTAAATCTTCAGCAAAATCATCATTAATTTGCACTACAGGAGCGTTAACGCAAGCGCCAAGACATTCAACTTCCTTCATTGTAAAAAGACCATCAGCAGAAATTTCATCAATCTCAATTCCTAATTTTTCCTTACAATCTTTAATAATTTTATCAATGCCGCGAAGCATGCAAGGTGTGGTTTTGCAGAATTGTAATAAATATTTTCCAACTGGTTTTAAGTTATACATTGTGTAAAATGTAGCAACTTCATAAATACGAATTTCAGGAACATCAATTATTTTTGAGATGCAAGCAATTACATCAGCAGAAATCCAGTTATTATTTTGTCTTTGCGCCAAATCAAGAAGTGGCATTACTGCAGATTTCTTTCTATCATCTGGATATTTAGCCAGAATTTCTTTTATTTTTTCTTGATTCTCTTTGTTAAATTCGAATGTCATTTTTTTAGCTTTTTAATTTATTTAACTTCTTTAAAAATCCGCTTTTGCAAAAAATGCGAGTTATTTTTCTTTTTTATTAGGGAGTGTATTACTAATACATGACCGACATAAAAAAGAAAAATAACGAAG
Organism: Rickettsiales bacterium; assembly: GCA_018969185.1. Lineage (GTDB taxonomy): Bacteria > Pseudomonadota > Alphaproteobacteria > Rickettsiales > UBA1997 > UBA2645. The sequence goes on from JAGWYT010000009.1 coordinate 13,020, forward strand.
CAGTTTGAAACAAAAGTTAGGGTTTTTAATGAAGTTTTTTCCATACCGCTTTTTTAGCAGCTATCAATATTGCCAAAAGAACTAATAAGAAAACCATAGTGCGAACACCCATTTTCTTACGTGCTTCAGTTTCTGGTTCTGCTACAAATTGTAAGAAATTTACAATATCAATTGCCATTTGTTCTTTGCTTGCGAAGGTTCCATCTTTATATTCAATTTGTCCATCGTCAGTAATTGGAGAAGGCATCGCAATTTGTCTGCCTTCAAAATAAGGATTATAATATTTTCCTTCAACTGATGGGAAGCCTTCAGGAGCTTCAGAATAACCAGTAATAAGTGAATAAATATAATTTGTACCATCATGACGAGCTTTAACAATTAATGAAAAATCAGGTGGATAAGCTCCACCATTTGCTGCACGTGCCGCCTTTTCATTTTGATAAGGACCAACAATTTTATCTGATGGCAGAGCAGGGCGCTCAAACATTTCACCATCATCATTTGGACCGTCAGTTACGCTAAATTCAGAAGCGAGTTGTTTTACTTCATCTTCTGAAAAACCAATTTCAGTTAAGTTACGATAAGCAACTAAATTCAAGGTGTGACAGCTTGAACAAATTTCTTTATAAACTTGATAACCTCTTTGAGCTGATTGTTTATCAATTGAGCCAAAAAATCCATCAAAATTCCATTTCATTTGTTTTGGATGAAGAGCAGAAGTTGAAATTGGATTTGATTCATCACCATGAGGAGAGCTTGCAAAAGCTGCGCTGCTAATAATGCAACTTGCAATTAATAATAGGTTTAAAAAAACTTTTTTCATTTTTTATTAATTATTTTCTTATTGCACTCTTATCCTTTTATACTTGGTTTCGACTCCGCGGGAACCAGCGGATAAGAGTTAAAAACATTTCCTCTGGTTGAGCGAAGTCGAAACCAAGGAAATGTTTTATAAAACTAAAATTTGTAAAATTTCTTTTCAAAATCAACAACTTTGCCATCAGAAACTTTAATACCTTCCTTAGCAAGAATTTTAATTTTTTTATCAATCCCAAAAGCATATCCTCCAAGTCCACCGTCAGACCTTATAACTCTATGGCATGGTACTTGCGGAGCATTCTGATTCGCACCAACAATTTGACCAATTGCACGGTAGCCTTTAGTGCCAATTTTATCGGCAATTGCTTTATAAGTTGTAACTTTTCCTTGCGGAATTTTACTGAGCAAATCGTAAACTTTTTGTGCAGTAGTTTTCATAAAACTTAATGCTTTGATTTAAAATCTGCGTCAATTGATTCTGGTAATTCTAAAGTTTTTTCAAACTTAGGTAAAATTGGTAAAATTACTAAGAAATAAGCATAGTAAAATAAAGTTGCAAAGCGTGAAGCCCAAATGTACCAACCTTCTGCAGGTGACTGTCCTAACCAACCTAAAAATAAAAAGTTTAATATGAAAAGCCAAAAAACTTTTTTGAAAATTGGACGGTAAGCACCAGATTTAACTTTGCTTTTATCAAGAAATGGTAAAGCAAATAGCAAGGCTATTGCACCAAACATCATCAACACGCCACCAAGCTTATCAGGTACAGCACGAAGAATTGCATAAAATGGTAAGAAATACCATTCAGGCACAATATGTGCTGGAGTTACCATTGGGTTGGCTGGAATGTAGTTATCAGGATGTCCTAAAGCATTTGGATAAAAGAAAAGGAAGTATCCAAAAACTAAGAAAAAGCAAACAAATCCAACCATATCTTTAATTGTGAAATAAGGGTGGAAAGGAATTGAATCTTTTTTGGTTTTAATTTCAACGCCAGCTGGATTATTTGAACCAACTGTGTGAAGAGAAACTAAATGTAATAGAACAACACCAACAATTAAAAATGGTAATAAGAAGTGAATTGCAAAGAAACGATTCAATGTTGGATTATCAACAGAGAAACCGCCCCAAAGCCATGTTACAATTGATTCTCCAACTACAGGAATTGCAGAAAATAAATTAGTAATAACAGTTGCTCCCCAAAAACTCATTTGTCCCCAAGGTAAAACATAGCCCATGAAAGCTGTTGCCATAGTGAGCAAGAAAATTACAATACCAACCCACCATAATAATTCGCGTGGTGCTTTATATGAACCGTAATAAAGACCTCTGGCGATGTGAGCGTAAAGGGCAACGAAGAACATTGAAGCGCCAACAGCATGAATGTAGCGAATTAACCAACCATAACGCACATCGCGCATGATATGCTCAACTGAATTAAATGCCATTGCGGTATTTGGCGTGTAATGCATTGCTAAAAATAATCCGCTTAGAATTTGTATAACTAAAGCGATTCCAGCAATTGAACCAAAGCTCCACCAATAGCTTAAATTTTTTGGATAAGGATGTTTGAAAAGTGTATTTTCAAGTGAATCAATAATTGGCAAACGGTCATTAATCCATTTTGCCACTTTATATTTTTCGGTAAGCGATTTTTCGAAATCGTTTTGAATGTGATTGCTCATAAGTTTTGTTTTTTCGCCTCCTTTGAAAAAGGAGGTGGCTCAAACGCTTCAGCGTTTGAGACGGAGGATTTAAATAAATCACCCGTCTTGAATTGCTAATGCAATTCAAGCCACCCTCTTTTTCAAAGAGGGCTAATTATTAACCAATTTTTATTAATGTATCACTTAAAAATTCATAAGGTGGAATTTCTAAATTTTTTGGTGCAGGGCCTTTTCTAATTCTTGCTGAAGTATCATATTGTGAACCATGGCAAGGGCAGAACCAACCTTTATATTCACCTTGTCCTGAAATTGGAATACATCCCAAGTGAGTGCAAATTTCAATTGTAACAAGCCATTCTTCTTTTCCTGCTTTTACACGGTCAGAGTCTTTTTGTGGATCGCGCAATTCTGATAATTCAACCTTAGCTGCTTCTTCAATTTCTGCAGGGCTTCTTCTTCTAATTGAAACTGGCTTACCACGCCACATTACTTTTTTTGTTTCACCAAGTTTAATATTTGAGATGTCAACTTCAACTGAAGAAAGAGCTGCAACATCCTTTGCAGGGTTCATGCTATCAACGAATGGTAAAATTGCGCAAGCAGCGCCAATTCCTGCAGCAGTATAAGCGGTTGTAGTTAATAATTTCCTACGTTGTTCATCTTTTACCTTATCTTTAGGTAAATTTATTTTTTCTTGTTCAGACATTTTTGATATTTTTAAAAGAATTCTAAAAAAAGAAGTCGCTTTTTTAAGCGGTTTTACCTAATTTATCAACATAATTTTCTAATATTAATAAAGGTTCTAAACCTCCTTTGAAAAAGGAGGTGTCGCGCGCAAAGCGTGTGACGGAGGATTTTTAGTTCAACGAAGTATAATTTAACAATTAATCATGACAATCCTAAAAATAAAAAGATTACCTAATAACGCGGATCTTCCTTTGCCAAAATATGAAACTTCGGGCAGTGCTGGTATCGATCTTTTGGCAGCAATTGATGAACCATTAACAATTAAAACGGGTGAAGTAAAATTAGTTAAAACTGGAATTGCGATTGCTTTAGAGAAAGGATTTGAAGCACAAGTTCGCCCACGTTCGGGTCTTGCTTTAAAAAATGGCATTACGGTTTTAAATTCTCCGGGAACTGTTGATTCAGATTATCGCGGTGAAGTTTGTGCTATTCTAATTAATCATTCACAAGTTGATTTTGTAATTACTCGTGGCATGAGAATTGCACAAATGGTAATTGCAAAGCATGAGCAGGCTGAAATTCATGAGGTTACGGATTTAGATGAAACTGCTCGTGGAACTGGCGGGTTTGGATCGACTGGGGCTTGAGCGACGGAGTTGAAGTTGCGAAGCAACGATAACTGCGGCAAATTGACCTAAATGGTCAATTTGAGCGAATAGCGGGTTTTGCTGTCAAGCAAAACCCAGGGTTTGGGCGAAGCGACGCTGAGGAAAGAAAATCGATCGAAAAATATCTTGGACAAAAATGGGGAATTACAGTTACTCAATGATTTTAACTGATGAACAAAAACAGCGTTATTTGCGCAATACAATTCTTCCTGAAATTAACGAAGAAGGACAGAGGAAATTATTACAAGCAAGGGTTTTGGTTATTGGTGCTGGAGGCTTAGGATCTCCAGTCTTATTTTATTTAGCTGCCGCTGGAGTTGGCAATATTGGTGTTATTGATGATGATGTTGTTGAGCTTTCAAACTTACAGCGCCAAGTAATTCACAATGTAAATAATTTAAATCAGAAAAAAATTCTAAGTGCAAAAGAGAAGATTCTTGCGCTAAATCCTGACGTAAATTTAGAAGTTTTTGATTTTAGAGCCACTAAGGAAAGTCTAAGAAAAATTGTGAAGAATTATGATTTTATTCTTGATGCAACAGATAATTTTCCAACACGTTTTGTAATTAACGAAGTTTGTCTTAAAGAAAAAAAGCCACTTATTTTTGCAGCTGTGAAAGCTTTTGCGGGGCAGGTTTCGGTTTTCAAAGCCTATGAAAATAATAATCCATGTTACGCTTGTTTTAATACAAATGTGGTTGATGAAAACTTCTCTCTTCCACTATCTGAAAAAGGAATTTTAGGTTCAGTTGCTGGTACAATTGGCGCACTTCAAGCAACAACAACAATTAAAGAAATTTTAGGAATTAGTGAGAATTTAGTTGGAAAAATTCTTATCTTTGATTTTCTTAAAAATGAATTTCGTAAAGTAAAATTACAAAAAAATTCGAAATGTAAAGTTTGTTGCAATTAAAGTTTTTGAAAACTCTCACAAAACTTGCTAATCTTACATTCATCACATTTTGGTTTTCTTGCCTGACAAACATATCTGCCATGTAGAATTAGCCAATGATGGGCATGATTCATCCATTTTTTAGGAATTATTTTAAGTAAGGCTAATTCTGTTTTTAAAACATCAGGCTCATTTACAAATCCAATGCGATTTGAAACTCTAAAAACATGAGTATCAACTGCCATTGTATGATGTCCAAAAGCACAATTCAAAACTACATTAGCGGTTTTTCTTCCAACTCCGGGTAACTTTTGTAACTCTTCTAAACTTCTCGGAACTTCGCTATTATGTTCTTTTACTAAAATTTCTGATAAAGCAATGATGTTTTTCGCCTTGCCGTTGTAAAGCCCAATGGTGTTGATATATTTTTTTAACTTTTCTTCACCAAGTTTTAACATTTTTTCTGCTGTGTTAGCAATTTTAAAAAGTGCTTTAGTTGCTTTATTTACGCCAACATCTGTGCTTTGTGCTGATAAAACAACGGCAACTAAAAGCGTGTAATTATTGCTATAAATTAATTCAGTTTTTGGGTGAGGATTGTCTTTCTGCCAAATTGTAAAAATCTGATCAATTATTTTTTTATCCATTTTTGCAAAATTTTTGTTTTAAAATAATATCTTAGTTTTACGTTGCGACACGTTGATTATAATAGTTAAAAATATTTTAAGTTAAATGAATTTTAAAGAGTTAAAAAATAATCCCAAAGGAAAAGTCCATTTTATTGGTGTTGGCGGTATTGGCATGAGTGCTTTAGCCTTTGTTTTGTGCAATGAAAATATTTTAGTGCAAGGTTCTGACATGTCAGAAAATTATTTAACGCCAAAATTACGTGATAAAGGTGTGAAATATTTTGTTGGTCACAAAAAAGAAAATGTCACTGATGATGTGGTATTAGTGGTTCAAACCTCAATTATCAAAGAAGATAATCCAGAAATTTTGGCAGCTAAGGAAAAAAATATTACGATCATTACGCGTGCTAATTTACTTGCACAAATTATGGCAGAAAAGAAAGGCATTACAATTGCTGGAACCCATGGTAAAACCAGCACCACGGCGATGACTTCTTTAGTTCTTGAAATTGGTGATCTTGATCCAACTGTGATAAATGGCGGCGTAATTCATTATTTTGGTTGTAATTCAAAAAGCGGTAATGGCGATTATTTGGTTGCTGAATCTGATGAGTCTGATGCTAGTTTTGTTGAATTGCCAAGCTTTATTGGTGCAATTACGAATATTGAACCAGAGCATTTAGAATTTAAAGGTTATGGTGGAAATTTTGAAGTGCAAAAATCTTATTTCGAAAAGTATGTTACACAAATTCCTGCGGAAGGTAGATGTGTTTTATGTATTGATGATAAAGAGACGGTGGCACTTTACAATAGAATAAAAGACAAGCATAAAAATCTTATCACTTATTCAATTGATGAAAATAAAAATGCCGATGTGACTGCTAAAAATATTAAGATGGATATTTCTGGTCTGACTTATGATGTTTCATTTAAAGATGGTCATGAAATGAAAGATGTAAAAATGCCAATCTATGGTTTGCACAATGTTAGCAACTCTTTAGTTGCTATTGCGATTGGTAATTTTTTAAAAATTTCTGATGAAAAAATCAAAAAAGCTTTATCAATTTTTAATGGTGTAAAACGCCGTTTCACAAAGGTTGGTGAATATAATGATGTTGCGATAATTGATGATTATGCGCATCATCCAACTGAAATAAAAGTTGTGCTAAAGACGGCACGTGCTCTTTGTAAAGGCAAAGTTCACGTTGTATTTCAGCCTCATAAATACAGCAGAGTGCAATCATTATTTAATGAATTTTGCCATTCTTTTTTTGATTGTGATTATGTGATTGTTGCTGATGTTTATTCGGTTGGACAGCCTCCAGTTGTTGGTGCAACGCAAGATGATTTAGTTAAAGGAATTGAAAAAGCCGGACAAAAAAATGTTATTAAATTGCCAAATGAAAAGGATTTGGCAAAAATTTTGAAAAGCAGAATTAAGTCAGGTGATATGATAGTTTGTGTTGGCGCAGGAACAGTGACGTACTGGGCTGCGGCGCTAGAAGAACAATTAAAGAATAGTTTTTAACCTCCTTTGAAAAAGGAGGTGGCACGTGCGAAGCACGTGACGGAGGATTTAATTTTGATAACCTAAAGAAACGCATTATTTGATGGAAAAAACTTTAAACGAAAAAATAATTATAAAAAAATTGGATAGTAAAGAAGACATGCTGCTTGCTTATCCAATTGTGAAGCAAAGATATGAAAATCTGACTTTAGAAAAATTTGATGAGCAGATTTCAGAAATGATAAAAATGAATGATTTTAAAATTGTAGCAGCTTTTTTAAATGATGAAATTGTTGGTGTTGCTGGTTATTGGATCTTACGTATGCTTTATTGTGGACGCTATATTCAAATCTCAAGTTTTATTGTTGATGAAGAAAAAAGAGGTTTTGGAATTGGTCAAAAAATTTTAGAAAAATTAGAAAAAATTGGTAAAGAATTAAATTGTGAAAAAATCATTCTTGATTCATACACCGAGAATAAAAAATCACATTCACTTTATTATCGAAATAATTTCCATATTCGTGGTTTTCACTTCATGAAAGATTTATAAAATGCCAAAAATCAAAATTGCCAGTTTCAACGTAAATTCAATAAAGGCACGTCTTCCGCAGCTTACTGCTTGGTTAAAAACTTCTAATCCTGATATTGTTTTATTGCAGGAATTAAAATGTGTTGAAAATGATTTTCCTTTTGAAGCCTTATTTGACATGGGTTACAACGCTGTGGTTTCTGGTCAAAAAACCTATAATGGTGTTGCAATTCTTTCTAAATTTAAAATTGAAGATGTTGTAAAAAAATTGCCAAATGCGCCGAAATTAGGAAATGCACAAAATCTTTTTGGTGATGAAGAACAACAAGCACGCTATATTGAAGCTGTTATATCCATCGCTGGCAAAGCAATTCGTGTTGCCTCAATTTATGTGCCAAATGGTGGTGGTGAAATTTTGCCAAATGAAACTTTGGAAAACTCAGAGAAATTTCTTTACAAGATGAAATTTTTTGATGCTTTGAAGGCACATTTTTCAAGTCTTCTTGCTTATGACGAAATTCAAGTTTTTGGTGGTGATTATAATGTTGCGGTTGAAGATATTGATGTTTTTGATGCTAAATCATTACGTAATTCAGTTTGTTTTCATGATTTGGAAAGACAAAAATTTCGTTCACTTTTAAATTTAGGTTTAATTGATTCTTATCGCGCTAAAAACCAAAATAGTCAGGCATTTAGCTGGTGGGATTACCGTGGTGGAGCTTGGCAACATAATAAGGGTTTAAGAATTGATTATCTCTTAACATCACCTCTTGCGTCGGACAAAATAATTTCGGCAACAATTGAAGATAAAGGAGTGCGTGATCAAGAAAAAGCTTCAGATCACACGCCAACTTGTGTTGAGATTGACATTTCGTAGATTTTTAAAACCTTCATGCGTGAGCTATTCCCACGCAAAATTTCAATTTTAGATTTAGGAATTTTAAAAGTTTTGGAGAGAAATTTTATTAGTTCTTGATTTGCCTTACTATCTTCTGGAACGGCACAGATATTGATCTTAAGATATTGTTGGTCTTTCTCATCAGTAAAAATCTCGCCAATTTTATTTTGTGAAGAATTAGGAGTTATTTTTACAAATAAAAAAAAATGATCTGATTTTTGCTGTAAAAAAGACATTTAATTTGCTAAATCCTGCAACGCTCTAACTTCAAACTGACAATCAATATTCTTATAAGCCTCAATTGCATCAACTAAAGCTTTGGCACCAGAGATTGTTGTAGTATAAGTAATGCCTTTCATCAAAGCAGTACGGCGAATTGAGAAGCTATCTTTGGTTGCTTGCGCGCCTTCAACTGTATTGATCACTAAAGAAATTTCCTTACGTTCAATCATATCAACAACATGCGGCTTATCTTCAGTAATTTTATTTACTATTGTAACTGCAATATCATTTTCAGCTAAGAATTTTGCGCATCCGCGTGTTGCAACAATAGAGAAACCAATTGCAATTAATTTTTTAGCAATTTCGGGAAGATATTTTTTGTCAGAATCTTTTACCGAAAGAAATACTAATCCTGAAGTTGGCAAGTTTGAACCAGCAGCAACTTGAGCCTTAGCGAAAGCAAGTGGGAATGACACATCAATTCCCATAACTTCACCAGTTGATTTCATTTCTGGCCCTAAAATTGTATCAACATTATTGAATCTAGCAAAAGGGAAAACTACTTCTTTTACTGAAAAATAATTGAGCTTTTTTTCTTTTAATTTGAAGTCTTTTAATTTTGATCCAACCATCAATAAAGAAGCAATTTTTGCAATTTGTACATTAGTTGCTTTAGCCACGAAGGGTGCGGTTCTTGAAGCTCTTGGATTCACTTCTAAAACATAAACAATACCATCTTGCACGGCATATTGCACATTCATCAAACCTTTAACATTAAGAGCTAAAGCCAGTTTGGTTGTTGCTTTTTTAATTTCTTCAATAATTTCTGGTGCCAAAGAATAAGGCGGAATTGAACAAGCAGAGTCTCCAGAGTGAATTCCAGCTTCTTCAATATGTTGCATAATTCCGGCAACAAAAACTTCTTCACCATCACATAATGCATCAACATCCACTTCCACAGCATCAGTTAAAAATTTATCAAGAAGCAAAGGGCCAGTTTCAAAAACTTCAGAATATTCAGCTAAATATTTCATCAAATAAACGTCGTCATAAACAATAGCCATGCCACGTCCACCAAGTACGTATGAAGGGCGCACCACAACAGGAAAACCAATTTCATTTACTTGTTCAATTACTTGTTTTGAAGAATAAGCAATGTGATTTTGTGGTTGGTTTAATTCTAATTTTTGTAAAAGTTTTTTGAAACGATCACGGTCTTCAGCCAAATCAATCATGTCAGGAGAAGTGCCGATGATTGGAATATTTTCATCTTGTAAAAATTTGGCTAAACCAAGTGGAGTTTGTCCGCCAAATTGCACGTTCACGCCAATTAATTCACCATTCGACATTTCTTTTTTAATTAACTCAATTGTATCTTCAGGAGTTAGAGGCTCAAAATAAAGGCGGTCAGAAGTGTCGTAATCAGTTGAAACTGTTTCTGGATTGCAATTAACCATAATTGCTTCAATGCCGGCTTCTTTAAGAGCAAAAGCGCAATGAACACAAGTGTAATCGAATTCAATACCTTGCCCAATACGGTTTGGACCAGATCCAAGTATGATAACTTTTTTTCTATTGGTAGGATTTGACTCGCAGGAAAACATGCTTACTTCAGACATTTTATTCTCTTTGTTTGGGAAATTTTTATTTAACGCATTAATATTAAATTAATAAATTTTATTTTCTAAGGGTTTTTTAAAAAAGCTATCAGGAACCTTTTTAAGCCAATTGTTTCATAAAAGTGGGTATTTTTTATCAAAGCTTGTGAATTTTGTTTTAATGTTTATATTAGATGGCGTTCATGGGCTTGCTTATGAACTATGGTGATAAACGCAATTTGAAATAGATGTACATGGACTCGGGGGCAGTACCCGACACCTCCACCATTTGTTTGTTGGCTTTTGGCTGATTGCGGCGTTAATAAAATTTTTTACTCGGTCATGTATGTTAAATACACTCCACTCGTAAAAAATTTTATTGCCTACCAATCAGCGCAAAATCCTTAGAACAAATATACCGATGTAAAATCATTGGTTTTTTGCTTGTTGAACCAAGTAAACTCTAACTTATGGGGGGTGAACAGCTTCGACATGCATGGTAAAGAGATTGTTTTTGCTCGGTTGAGAAACTGCCGGTTTTATTGGTTTTGCCAGTAAAATACTCGTTCAAAAAAAGTAAACGCAAATGACAATTTTGCTAATGATAATTTCGAATTTGCTCCAGTGGCTGTAGCTGCTTAGCATAAGTGATTTTATCGGGGTTTTTTTTGCCGGTTTTCCTGTCAACAGAAAAACCGGCTCCAAAACCCTAACTTTTGCTGTGAAATTTTTATTGTTTTCAATTGCTGCGCTCCTCACGTATTGTTTAAATACGCTGCGGTGCTTGCAATTGAAGAACAACAAAAAATTTCTTTGCAAAAGCGGGTTCTGCAATAATGTCTTTACAAATTTATAGATTTAACTCATGCAAGATTTGATTGGTTATGATGAAATTATTGAAAACTCAATGCGTTCAGTAATTTATGAAACTTTAAAGAAAATTGAAAAAACCGGTCTAATCGGTAAACATTATTTTATAATTACATTTCTCACTCGTTTTCCGGGGATAGTTTTGCCAAAAAAACTAATCGAAAAATATCCTGAAGAAATGACGATTGCTATACAATATCAATATAGGAATTTAGTGGTTGAGCAGGATAATTTTAAAGTATCTTTAAGCTTTGATGGTAAATATGAAAAACTGACAGTTCCTTACAAAGCCGTTACTTCATTTTCTGACCCTTCAATGAATTTTGGTCTTAGATTTTCTGTTAGTCAGGATGATTTTATTGATTCCGGTGATGAAACGCACCCAGCTAATAAAAGCGAATCTAAAGATAAAAAATCTGACAATGTTGATTTATCAGCAAAGGTGATTTCACTTGACGCATTTAGAAATAACAAAGATAATAAAGACCAATAATCATGATTAATCAGATATTATTTTTGGTTCTCACTTATCTAATCTCTGCAATACCATTTGGTTTGGTGATTGCAAAAGTTTTTGCTAAAAAAGATATTCGTAAGCATGGATCAAAAAATATCGGCGCAACTAATGTTACAAGGGTTGTAGGTAAAAAGCTTGGGCTTGTTACTCTGATTCTCGATGGTGCTAAGGGTGCTGTTATGGTTATTATTGCCAGATTTAATTTTGTCGAGATCGATAATTTACATTTATTTTTAGCGTTGGTTTCTTTAGTTGCTGTTTGTGGTCATATATATCCAGTTTATTTAAATTTTAAAGGTGGTAAAGGTGTTGCAACAACAATTGCAGTGCTTCTTGCTCTTGATTTTAAAATAGGTTTTTTAGTTATAGTTTTTTGGATAATGTTCTTTTGTCTTTTTAGAATTTCTTCAATTGCTTCTTTAGTTGCAATTGCCTCTTCAATAGCCTTATCTTATAACTACGAAGTACCAATTGAACAAATTATACTTTGTTGTTTTCTATTTGTAATAATTGCTGCAAGACATAAGGAAAATATTATACGCTTGTTATGCGGTGAAGAAAATTCGTTTCAGGCTAAGGACGAAACTTCATCTTAAAAATCAAATTTATTTATGCTTTTGAACAAAGAACGTTTGATCGTTGCTCTTGATTTTGCTGATTTCGAGTCAGCAAAAAAGCTGGTTGAAGAAATTTCTGATGAGGCGGTTTTTTATAAAATTGGTCTTGAGATGATGATGAGCGGCTCTTATTTTAAAACCATCGAATGGTTAAAAAATAAGAATAAAAAAGTTTTTGCTGATCTTAAACTTTATGATATTTCTGAAACTGTTGCACGCGCCGTTGCAAATTTAGCTAAATATGAAATTGATCTCCTAACAATTCACACTGCAAGCAATGATATAATGAAGCGTGCCTCTGAGAATAAGGATAAAATGAAGGTTATTGCGGTTACAGTTTTAACTAATCTTGATCAAAATGATTTATCGCAAATGGGTTTTGATCCTAAATTATCTCTTGAAGATTTAGTGTTAAAGAAAACGGAAATGGCGATAAATTCAGGTATTGATGGAGTTGTTGCTTCTGCTCTTGAAGCGAAGCTTTTGCGTAAAAAATTAGGTAATGATTTTTTAATTGTTACACCCGGAATTAGATTAGAAAAAGTTGTGGGCGATGATCAAAAACGCACTGCTGATGTGAAAACGGCATTGCGAGATGGTAGTTCTTATCTTGTGGTTGGAAGACCAATAAGTAGAAGTGAAAACCCTAAAGCTGCGGCAAAAAAGTTTAATCAGATGATTTCGGAAGTTGTGTTATGAAAATAGAAGACATTTTAAAAAAAATTACAGTTAAAAATCAGGTAAGCAATTTATCTAATGTTGAAATTTTTGATGTTGCAATTGATTCACGCTTAGTCAAAAAAAATTCAATATTTTTTGCACTTTCAGGAAAAACAACAGATGGTGCTAAATATATTACAACCGCGATAAATAAAGGTGCGGTGGCGGTTGTGGCAAATGATTTTTTATCTTGCAATGAAGAAGATCTAAAAAAAGTTGTGGTGATAAAATCAAATCAAGTTTTTGAGTTATTAGTTGAAGTTCTGAAAATTTCTTATCCAGATTTACCACAAAATATTTACGCAGTTACTGGAACTAATGGTAAAACTACTGTTGCAGAATTTGGGCGTCAGATCTTACAAATTATTGGTTTAAAGTCCGCTTCAATTGGCACGCTTGGCATTAATAGTGATTATGTTGATCAAGATGTTTTGCAAAAAACCGTTTTAACAACTCCCGATATTGTTTCTTTTTACAAAAATTTATCTGCTTTAAAACAAAATGGAGTTGATGATGTTTTTATTGAAGCAAGTTCAATTGGGCTGGAGCAACAAAGGATTGCCGGTTTAAATATTTTTGCTGGTGCTTTTACAAATTTCAGCCAAGATCATCTTGATTATCACAAGTCGATGGAAGAATATTTTGAGTGCAAGATGTTGTTATTTAGTAAAGTTTTAAAAGAAAACTCACCGGCGGTGATAAATAGTGATGTTTTTGAATTTGATAAAATTTTAGAAGTTTGTAAAAAAAGAAATCATCAGATTTTTACTTATGGTTCTAAAGCTACGGATTTCCAAATTTGTGATGTGAAAGCCAGAGAATCAGGCGAAGAAATTACTTTCAAATATAATGGTAAAAATCACGTAATTAATTTTGATGTGGTTGGTGATTTTCAAGCTCATAATATTTTATGCGCGTTGGCTTTAGTACTTTCTAAGTATAAAATGTCTAATGAGAAATTAGATAAGTTTTTAGAAAAATTTTCACAGATAAAACCAGTTTTAGGGCGCATGCAGAAAGTTGCGACGCTTAAAAATAAAGCGCGTATTTTTATTGATTTTGCTCATTCTCCTGATGCTTTAAAAAATGTTTTAAGCCTGTCGCGTAACATCGCTAAATCAAGAGTGATTGTGTTATTTGGTTGTGGTGGAAATCGTGATGCTTTGAAACGTCCAATGATGGGAAAGATTGCTTGTGATTTAGCAGATTTAGTAATTGTTACTGATGATAACCCGCGTCTTGAAGATGCAGCTCAAATTAGAAAAGAAATTTTGGTTGCATGCGATAATAAAAAAGTTATTGAAATTGCTAATCGTAAAGAAGCAATTATGGAGTCAATAAAAATGCTGCAAGCTGGTGACATCTTGATTTTAGCAGGGAAAGGGCATGAGAAATATCAAGTAATAGGCAGTCAAAGATTTGAATTTGATGAAGAAAAAATAGTAAAAGATGCTTTAAAAAAGACATATGACAGGTTCTTACAATAGCTTTCTTAATCCAAGTTTCGGCGTCAGTTTTAAAGATCTTTACAACAGAGAAGGTTTATTAAAATTAAATTTCAAATTTGAAGAATTTTTAAAAGAGAAAAATTTTGAAATTTACAATTTATTTTCTGATCTAAAAAATAATTCAAGAACATTTTCGAATAAAGAAGAATCCTATATTTTAATAGAAGCAGCGCGGGTTTTAGAAGATTTTTTAGCTGATTTATTTTTAATTAAAAAAGAAAATTCAGAGTTACAAAATAGTCATTTTATTTATAATAAAATTGCTAAAGTTAGACGTGATTTTGTGCAAAGAATGGTGGCTAAAAAGTATGATGAAGAAAAGTTGCAAGAGATCCTGGAACAAGTTCAGGATGACAGCGGTGTTAGCGTTGTGCGTCATCCTGAACTTGTTTCAGGATCTCTTTTTTCTTTATCAATTCTAGAAAAACTAAAAATCACTTATCAAAATTTAGATGATCTTGAAATAAAACTTGCTGATGAAATTTTTACACTTTTGCAAAATGAAAAAAATCTTAATCAAAAAGAGCAAGAAAGTTTAAAGCAGTTAGAGCATTACTGCGCTTATGCATTATTTAACAAGGAAGGGAAAAAATTTCATAAAAATGGTGCGCTTTTCATTTTACCACAAAAAACTGACCCACAAAATTTAATCAAAAAAGAAATTGAAGAAAACAATCGCGATGGTTTTGACCTTACGGATAAAGGCTTCTCTTTAAATCGTGTTTTAGGTGAAAGTAATTATTGTATATTTTGTCACAATCAAGAAAAGGATTCTTGCCGTTTTGGAATTAAAGAAAAAGGTCAAGAAAATTTCAAATATGATGTGTTAAATGTTGAGTTGCACGGCTGTCCTTTAGAAGAGAAAATTTCAGAGATGAATTTTTTAAAATCAGAAGGTTTCTCAATTGCGGCTTTGAGCATTGCAATAGTTGATAATCCAATGATTGCAGGAACAGGTCATAGGATTTGTAATGATTGCATGAAGGCTTGTATTTACCAAAAACAAGATCCGGTTGATATTCCACAAATCGAAACAAAAACTTTGCGTGATGTTTTAGCGCTTCCATATGGTTTTGAAATTTATTCACTCTTAACGCGCTGGAATCCTTTAAATGTAAGGCTTCAAACTCCAAAAGAAAATTCTGGCAAAAAAATTCTTATATGCGGTCTTGGCCCTGCGGGCTACACTTTAGCACATCATTTACTAAATGATGGGCATGAGGTGGTGGCAATTGATGGTTTAAAAATTGAGCCTTTAAATGCAGAAATTTCTTCCATTGATGAGTTTGGAAATCGTAAAAAATTTAGACCAATAAAATTTATTGATGAAATTTACGAACCATTATCAAGCCGTTTAATTCATGGTTTTGGAGGTGTTGCGGAATATGGAATTACCTCGCGCTTTGATAAGAATTTTTTAAAAGTAATTCGTTTACTTTTAGAGCGTAGAGAAAATTTCCGTATGTTTGGTGGCATTCGTTTTGGTTCATCAATAACTGACGAAATTGCTTTTAAAACATATGGTTTTGATCATGTTGCGCTTTGTATTGGTGCAGGAAGACCCAATATTATTGATATCAAAAATAATTTCGCCAAAGGCATTCGCATGGCTTCTGATTTCTTGATGTCTTTGCAACTTGGTGGTGCATTTGAAAAAGAATTATTTACTAATTTACAAATTAGAAAACCAATTTTAGTAATTGGTGGAGGTCTAACGGCTGTTGACACCGCATGTGAAGCGCAAGCCTATTATAAAGTTCAAGTGAAAAAATTTTCTGAAAAAATTGCAATAATTGGCAAAGAAAAAATTTGGCCTTTATTAAATGAAGAGGAAAGGCAAATTGCTGAAGAATTTTTGCATGATGCTGATGTTTTTGCAAGGACAATACCCCCTTTGAAAAAGGAGGAGCGAAGCGACGAAGGGGGATTTAAATCACAAAGTAATCAGTTTGCAAAAATTCTTTATCGTAAAAAAATACAAGATTCTCCGGCTTACAGATTAAATCATCAAGAGCTTATAAAAGCTTTTGAAGAAGGTGTAGAATTTGTAGAAAATATTACGCCGCTTGAAGCGATTCTTGATGAATTTGGTAGTATAAAAGCATTGAAAACTAATAATTCGCAGGGTGAAGAGAGAATTTTTGAATGTAAATCTCTTTTTGTTGCGGCGGGAACCTTACCAAATATATCTCCGGTAATTGAAGATAATTTAGAATTTGAAATTGATGGAAAATATTTTGCAGAAATTGATGAAAATGGTAAGAGAATTAAAAGTAGCAAGAGCGTGAAGCCACAGCAGTTCAGTATTTTTACTAAGATTGATGCAGAAAATAAAAAATCAGTAAGCTTTTTTGGTGATCTTCATCCAAGCTTTGAAGGGAACGTTGTGAAAGCAATGACCAGCGCTAAAATTGGTCATAAAAAAATTAGCGAGATTCTGCATTCATTTGATACTAGTAATTCTTATTCTCTCTCTTGTTATCCTGAGCTAAGCGAAGGATTTGGTACAAACACAAGAGATTCTTCGCCAACAATCGCTAAAAGCGATTGTAAAGCTCAGAATGACACCTTTAATGATTTCCTAGATAAAATTAATCAGGAATTTTTAGTAACAATAAAGGATGTTATAAGGCTTTCGGATCATGTGGTTGAAATTGTTATTAAAGCTCCTTTAATTGCAAAACAAACAAGTCCGGGACAAATCTTTCGCCTACAGAATTATCATGCCTTAGCGCAAAAGAATAATGATCAGATTTTAGCAATGGAGGGAGTCGCAGTTACAGCTCTTGGAGTTGATAAGGAGCAAGGTCTAATTAGTGGTATTGTTGTTGAAACTGGTGGATCAACAAGTTTAATTAAGAATTTTAAAGTTGGTGAACCGTGTGTTTTTATGGGTCCAAGTGGAAAACCAACTCATATTCCTAAGAATGAGACAGTGATTTTTGTTGGTGGAGGACGTGGAAATCAGCCTCTTACCGCGCTTGCAAAAGTTTTTAAGGATAATGGTTGTAAAGTTATTTTTTTTGCTGGATATCGTAAAAATTCTTACATTGTAAGACAAGAAAGGATTGAAAATTTTAGTGATGCGGCAGTGTTTGCCATTGAAGAAGAAGAGCCAGATTTAAAGCTTAGACGTTCACAAGATGTTCAGTTTAGAGGAAAAATTACGGAAGCAATTATTTCTTGTGCTTTAAAAAAGGTTAAAAACGATATTGATTTTGCAAAAATAGACCGAGTCTTCATTATAGGTAATGAGAACCTATCCTATGAAGTTTCTCGAATTTGTAGAGAGGAATTAAAGGGTGTTATAAATCCAAAATATGTTGCAGTTGCAAGTCTTAATGCTCCAATGCAATGTATGCTAAAAGGCGTATGTTCGCAATGTTTGCAGAAAAGAACTAACGAAGAAACGGGGCAGTCAGAATATTTTTACTCTTGTGCTGATCAAGATCAGAGAACTGACTTGCTTGATTTTAAACATTTAAAATCAAGATGTGAGCAAAATTCTTTGTCCGAAAAGGTTACTAAAATGTGGATTGAGACAATTGACAATAAAAAACCTGCTTAGATAAATAATCCAAGCAGGTTTTAAAAAAAAAGGGGTCAGGTACTGACCCGTAACCCTATATTACTTTGTTACAGTAACTGCTCTTCTGTTCTTAGAAATAACAGCTTCGTCAGTTCCAAAGAAAACTGGATGTTCTTTACCATAAGAAATAGTTGTGATTCTTGCAGTTCCAACACCATTTTTTACTAAATAACTTTTTGCAGCATTAGCTCTTCTATCGCCAAGTGCAATGTTATATTCTCTGGTTCCTCTTTCGTCGCAGTGACCTTCAACGGTTACTTTAATTGAAGGGTCGCTTTTTAACCATTCTGTTTGAACATCAAGGATTTTCTTAGCATCGTCAGAAAGTTCTGATGAATCATAAGCAAAAAACACACGATCTTGAACTTCAACTTCTTCTTGCGCATCTGCAGCTTGTTTATTTAATTCTGCAGCTTGTTGCTCATTTTCAACAGGTTGATAAGTTTCGTCTTTTGCAACATCTTCAACTGCAAAATTGTCATTTTCAGTAGTAGCAACAGAATCTTTTTTGAAGATTGAGCCGCAAGAAGTTAGAGCTAAAATAGATGCTAAAACAAGTAATTTCTTAAGCATAGGGTTCCTTAGATATAGTTAGTTATAATATTTCGTAGAATAATTTTTCAAGCTCCGAAATTTATAATTTTTCCATTATTCAATGTCAAGAATTGAAAAAGAATGATAAAAATATAGTGAATATGTGTAATAATATCTTGCAACATCATAGTAAAGATGATATAATGCGCCGGTAAATAACTTTTTTATTATGTCTAAATCAAGAAGAAAGAATCCATTTTTAGGTGTTATAGATGATGCAAAAGATGCAATTTTGTCTCCTATAAATGGTTTGAATCCGAAAAAAAGCCCAAAATATCAGAAATTCACAGAAGATGTGATGCGCACCATGCTGTCTGGTTTTGAGCGTCACAAAAATCCTAATGATCCAAAGCAAGCAGAAATAATAAAAAAATGGAAATCAAGGTTAGAAAATAATGATTTCCTTGATGAGATTATGTGTAATGAGATGATAGGAGAGTTGAGTAAGTTTATTGATGATAAGGAAGCTGCTAAAAAATATCAGGATGCTGCAAAGGATAGTGTTGCCAAGGTTAATAAAGGAATAGAAGAAAATAGTAAAGATGGTGATGAGGTGTGGAAATGGCAGCTTTTGCAATTATTTGCCATAATGACGCCACTTGGCGCTTTCTCAGTTGCTGGACATGTGTTTAATTATTTGAATCCTTTGATGGATTTATTTGGACCGGTTTTGGGTAACGCTGGTATTGCGCAGGGTATTGCTGACGTTGCAACCAGTAAACAACTTGGTCCTTTTGGTAAATTGGCTGAATTGGCAAGGGTTGATGATGGAATAAAAATTGTTTTGACTAAAACGCCAATATTAAAAGATTTAATTGAAATTGCTGATCTTATTACAACTAATGAAAATGTTCAGCTTATGGGTGCTGAGCTTTGTCCATTGTTAACTGCGTCAGAAATGCCATTAATGGCCATTGCGGCGGCGGCTGTAGTTCTCAATCTTGGTGACGATCTTGATCATCAAAAGAAGAGAAAGTCGGTTGATGAGCAAATGGAAGCTACTTTAGATAAGTTGCGTAGTTCTATGCCAAAAGTGAAACCTAAAGCTCCGAATCCTCCATTGGCAAAACAAAATCAAGCAGTTCCACAGGCTGCTGATTTAAAATTACAAAGTCCAAGCTCAAGTCCACAAAAATCTCCTGCTATAAAAAAGGGACCAATTGATTATGCTCAGATCGTGTCTGAGCCAGGAAAAATGATTGATTCTTCTGATCGAAGAGGTGGTGGTATTGTAGCAGGTGGGAAATGAAGCTAGAGTTCTACATTACTGATAATCGTAGTTTCAGAGATGTTATTGATCTTATTTATAAATCAGGAATTGTAGCAATTGATACTGAATTTAGCCGCGAAAAAACTTACTATCCAATTTTATCTCTGATACAAATTGCAGTTAAAGATGGTGATAAACAAAAGCAATTTATTGTGGATTGCCTTACAGATATTGACCTCACACCATTTTTCCAAATAATTTCTGATAAAAATATTACAAAAATTCTTCATTCTTCTCTTCAAGATTTGCAAATTTTTTATCATAAATCTAATTCTAAATCCTTGGCGGTTTCTGACACTCAAATCATGGCGAATTTTTGTGGATTTGGTTTTAATATGGGCTATTCGGGTTTAGTTGAAAATTTTTTCTCACGAACAATAGATAAAAGCCAGCAAAGAAGTGATTGGCAAAGAAGACCATTATCAAAAAGACAGCTTGAATATGCGGCGCTTGATGTGTTTTATCTTGAAGAGATTCACAATAAATTGATGAAAATGTTGGAAGAAAATGGTCGCAAAGATTGGTATTTAGAAGAGATGGAAATTTTTAGTAAAAATATCTCAACGCAATTTAACGAAAATATATTTAAAAATTTTACCTTTAGAAAAAAATCAAAAGATCAAATTGCTAAAATTAAGAAACTGGCTTTGCTGCGTGAAAATTGGGCAAAGAAACTTGATATTCCAAGACAGCATTTATTGCGTGATCATGCTATTGAAAGAATTGTAGAATCAGAAAATTTCAGTTTAGATCTGGATCCTTTGATGATTTATGAAATGAAAGAAATTATTAGCCGTAATTTTGAATTTGAAATTGATGCTGACATTGTTGATAATGATGCTTTCATGACACAAAAGCAAAAAGAAATTTACAAAAAGGCAAAAATATTTATTGCGGATGTTGCTAAAAAAGAAAATGTTAAGGAGCAAATTTTAATTACAAGATTTGTCTTGAAAAGCTTGATTTATAAACATAAAACTGTTGATGATTTGCTATGTAAATGGCGTTACCAACTACTAGGAGAAAAACTAAAAGAAATAATTAATGAAAAAACTTATTGTTGCGAATTGGAAGATGAATCATGCTTTTGATGAAGCTGATAGTTGGATCACAAGTTTTATTAAAAATTCTTCTGCAAACAAAGATCAAATGCAAAATTGTCAGGCAGTTGTGTGTCCGCCAGTTTTTATAATTGATTATGTAGATAGCGAATTAATGGATGAAGGATTTAAGAAGCTTGATGCAATTTTAAAAGATCAGAAAAAAGATATTTCAGAATTTCCTGAAAATGAATTAATAGATATTATCCTAAATGAAAGACCGGTGAGGCTTGGTGCGCAAGATTGCCATTATCAAGATTCTGGTTCATTTACTGGTGATATTAGTGCCACAATGATTAAGAAAATTGGCTGTGAATATGTTATTGTTGGGCATAGCGAGAGAAGAGCAGGGCATTTTGAGACTAATGAAATTGTTGCAAAAAAAGTAAAATCTGCTATAGCGAATGGTTTAACTCCAATTATTTGCGTTGGCGAAAGCAAAGAAACGCGTGATCAAAATCAACATTTAAAATTTGTTTATCAGCAAATAATTAATTCAGTTCCAAAAGATGTTAGATTTGAACAATTAATAATTGCCTATGAACCGATTTGGTCAATTGGAACGGGGCTTGTTCCAAGTTTGGAACAAATTTCTGAAATGGCAAAATTAGTTAGAAAAATATTTAAAGAAAAATTATCAAATCTTGCCGAGGAATGCGTAATGCTTTATGGCGGATCGGTTAATAGTGAGAATTCCAAAGAGATTTTGAGTATTTCTGGTGTTGGCGGTCTTCTTGTTGGAAAGGCTAGTCTTGATGCAGAAGAGTTTTTCAAGATTTGTGTTTGCTCGTAGGCTTTTGGCTGATTGCGGCGTTACAAAAAAGGTGATTGGACATTAATTGGTGGGAAAATCTTATTCGCTGGTTCCCGCGAAGTCGAAACCAAGAATAAGATTTTTTAAACTTCTCTTGGTTTTGACAAGCTCAAGGCGCGAGAAGTTTAATAAACTTCCCAGAAAAGATTTAATAAAAACTTTTAAATTATAAATTTATGACAGAAAAATTTCGTATTGAAACAGATTCATTTGGTGAAATTAATGTTCCTGCTGATGCTTATTACGCGGCGCAAACACAAAGATCAGTGCAGAATTTTCCAATTCAAAATGACAATCCCGGACATAAAGTTCCAAAAGAAGTTATTCGTGCAATGCTTTACATCAAGAAAGCAGCAGCTCTTACAAATAAAGATTTGATGAAACAAGATCCTTCTTCAACAGAATTCAAAAAATTCTCTCCAGAAATTGCTGATAAAATTGTTGCTGCGGTTGATGTTATTTTAGCTGATTTTGATAATTTTTACAAAAATCATTTTCCTTTAGTTACTTGGCAAACTGGCTCTGGCACTCAAACCAACATGAATGTTAATGAAGTTGTTGCATCAGTTGCTAATGAAAAAGAAACTGGAAAAAAAGGTGGAAAATCACCAGTTCATCCAAATGATCATGTAAATTTAGGACAAAGCTCGAACGACACTTTCCCTACAGCCATGCATGTTGCAACCGTGCTTTTAACTTATGAAAAATTACTACCAACTTTGGTTAGATTCGCAAATGAGTTAGGCAAGAAAGAAAAAGAATTTAATGATATTGTAAAAATTGGTAGAACTCATACGCAAGATGCAACGCCAGTTACTTTAGGCCAAGAATTTTCGGCTTATAAGGTACAAATTCAAACTGCAGCAGTTTTTGCATCACAAGCAATTTCTTATGTAACACATTTAGCGCAAGGCGGCACAGCGGTTGGAACTGGGCTTAATTGCCATCCAAAATTTGCAGCAAAATTTGCTGAAAAAATTACTGAAGTTTCAAATTTAAAAAAATTACATCAAACAGTTTTAAATCTTGATTTAGGTCGCACAACTTTGGCTGATGGTGTGTGGAAAGTAAAAGATTCAAACCTTGCAATGTTAGGTCTTAACTACGCTGATAGTTTTTACACTAACAAAAATAAATTCTTTGCTCTTGCTTGTAACGATGAGTTGGTAAATTTCTCTGGTGCTCTAAACTCACTTGCAACTTCATGCATGAAAATTGCTAATGACATTCGTTTCTTAGCGTCAGGTCCGCGTTCTGGTCTTGGTGAAATTTCTTTGCCAGAAAATGAACCAGGGTCTTCAATCATGCCTGGAAAAGTAAATCCAACGCAATGTGAAGCTTTAACTATGATTGCTTGTCAAGTTATGGGGAACCATATGGCAGTGACAATTGGTGGTTCAAACGGACATTTCGAATTAAACGTTTTCCGTCCAATGATTATTCGAAATGTGGTTGAATCAATTAATCTTTTATCTGATGGGATTAATAGTTTCATTGATCAATGTTTGGTTGGAATTGTTGCAAATCATGATCGTATCAAAGAATTACTTGAACAATCTTTAATGCTTGTAACTGCACTAAACCCTTATATTGGTTATGATAATGCTGCAAAAATTGCTAAAAAAGCACATAAGGAAGGAACAACTCTAAAAGCGGCGGCAATTGCAACAGGCCTTGTTAATGCTGAAGACTTTGATAAGTGGGTTGATCCGAAGAAAATGATTTAAATTTCTAATTTTTTACATGCCAAAAATTGCCTTTGTAGTTACAGATCCAAAAGAAAATCTTTATCAAGAGCTTGAGCAGCTTTCTGTTTTGCTTATTTCAAAGGGATTTGTGGTTGATATTGTTTCTTATCTTGATGAGGAGATAAATTGGCAGAATTATGATTTAATAAGTTTTAATGGTTGTACCAGATACTACCTACATATTGAAAAATTTCGTGCTTTTTGCAAAAAAATATCAGAACAGAAGATAAAAACTGTTAATCCACTTTCGGTAATTTTGTGGAATGTAGATAAAAAATATTTAGCGGATCTTGCTAAGGAAGGCTTTAATCTAACTACAACAATTTGGGTTGAACAAAATCAGCAAATTGATTTAGCAAAGAAAGTTAATGAGTTTAATTGGAAAAAAATTATCATAAAACCAACTCTTTCAGCTGGATCTTTCAACACTTCAGTTTTTGATTTAACCAAATTTGATTTAGCCCAAAAGCATTTGCAAGAAATTACCAAATATTCAGCAGCAATGATTCAAAAATTTATTCCAGAAGTTATTGAGAATGGTGAATATTCAGCAATTTTTTTGGATAAAAAATTTAGTCATCTAGTTTTAAAAACTCCGGCAACAAATGATTTTCGTGCTGGAATTAGACAGGGGGCAAGTGTTGTAAGTGTTGATTTTTCAGCTAATAGAGAAATTGTTGAATATGCTGAAGAAATTGTTAAACATATCAAAGAGGATTTGTCTTACGCTCGTGTTGATCTTGTGGTTAGTAAAAATCAAATTTTGCTAATGGAGTTAGAGTTAATTGAGCCATTGCTTTACTCAGAATTTAGTGATGGATTTGTTGAGAAATACTGTAACTTACTTATTAGGCGTTGTTAACAGTGCCTAAGAAAGTTGTTTGATTTTTCCTTATTTGAAACTTGCATTATGAAATTAATATAAAAGTTAATGTCTAAAAAATTCGATATTACAATAATTGGTGGCAGCTTTTCAGGAATGGCGGCGGCTCTTGCTATGTCTAATATTTCTCCTGAGTTAAAAATTGCTGTTATTGAAAAGCATGATATCATAAATAATGATAGAATGCCGGACGGACGCGCCTATGCGATTTCTGCTAATTCAATGAAGTTTTTTGAAGAAATTAATATTGCAGATGAAGTTTTAGAAAATGCTGGAAAAATTTCTGATATTAAAATTACTGATTATAAATCGCCTTTCTTTCTTGATTTTCTAAGTGCTGAAGTTGGAGCTAAAGATTTTGGACATATTATTGAAAGTTATCATGTTCATAATGCGCTTAGAAATGAAATGGTGAAGCGTCCAAATATTACGCTTTATTGTCCTGATTCTTACGTTGAAATTGAATTTGCTGATGGGGTTGATAAGGAAGATGAAGTTCCAAAAGAATTTGAATCTTCAGTTCACGAAGATTCGATGTCAGCTTATTTGCTTCATGGTGATCATTCTCCTAATTTGGGTGCGTTAGTAAAATTAGATGATAGCAGAATTTTAAATTCAAAATTATTATTTGCCTGCGATGGCCGTTTTTCAAGCCTTCGTGAACAATATCAAATTCCAACTGCACAAAAAAAATATTATCAAACGGCAATTGTTTTTAATATTAAACATAAAAAACCACATAAAAATATTGCTCATGAGAAATTTTTACCTGGTGGCCCTTTAGCGATTTTACCTCTTCAAGATCCACATCACTGCTCAATTGTGTGGATTGCAAAGGATGAAGAAGCAAAAGCAATTTTGGAATTAGATGAAGAAAATTTTACTCATCAATTAATGAAAAAAATGGAAAGTTGTTTGGGTAAGGTGGAAGTTGTTTCAGAAAAATTTTCTTATCTTTTGATTTTAGTTGAAGCACAAAAATTTTATCATGAAAAAATGTTATTAATTGGTGACGCTGCTGTTGGCGTGCATCCAATTGCAGGACAAGGTTTCAATTTAGCAGTTGTTGGAATTAAAATTTTACAAAATTTAATTAAAGAAAAATTATTTTCTGGTCTTGATATTGGTTCTGTTTCTTTGATTGAAAGCTATAATAAGCAAGCAGGTTTTGAAGCAAAAAAGATGATTATTGCAACTGATGTTTTGAATTCTTTATTTGAAACTAAAAGTCTTTCTGTCTCGGTGGCAAGGGATTTAGGGCTTGGTGTGGTTGGTAGATTTAAGAGTTTGAAGAAATTCTTTATTAAGGGAGCAGGTGGGATCTAGCGCGTTCTGTCATCCTGAGCTATAGAATTTCTTTTAGAAATTCTTAGCGAAGGATCTCATAAAACGATGGAGATCCTTCGCTACGCTCAGGATGACAATTGTAGCAAAAATTAAAATATTTTTATATAACAGTGTTTTTTTATAGATTAATTTCAGTTTTAATTTTTCCTCTTCTAATTCCATATTCTCTTTTTCGTATAAAAAAAGGTAAAGAAGATAAAAATCGTATCAAAGAAAAATTCGGATTTTCTTCTGTCAAAAGACCAGAAGGAGACTTGATTTGGCTGCATGCAGTAAGCGTTGGTGAAACAAATTCGGTTTTGATTTTACTTGATGAAATTTTACAAAATGACAAGAAAGTCAATGTTCTTTTTACAACTACAACTCTAACTTCGGCAGCAATTTTAGCAAAAAAAATTGATGGCTATAATGGACGTGTGATTCATCAATTTCTGCCATTTGATTCATATTTTATCATTAAAAAATTTCTTAATTTTTGGAAAGTTAAAACTGCAATTTTTGTTGAATCAGAAATTTGGCCTAATTTGCTTTTTGAGTCTAGTAAAATGGGTATAAAAAACGTTTTAGTTAATGGAAGAATGTCTGATAATTCTGCTCAAAAATGGCGATTAGCGAAGAAAATTGGTTTCAATATTTTTGATTGTTTCAAAATTATTTTTGCGCAAAGTTTAGAAGATAAAAATCGTTTAGAAAAATTAACTAATAATAAAGTTTTATTTATTGGAAATTTAAAATCACAAGCGCGTGATTTGGTTGTAAATTCTGCTGAATTAGAAAAGTTAAAAACGCAAATTGGAAAACGTCCTATTTTTCTTGCTGCAAGTACTCATAAGGGAGAAGAACAATTTGTAATTGCAACTCATCAAGAATTAAAAAAGGATTTTCCTGATTTATTAACAATTTTAGTGCCACGTCACCCAAATCGCACAGAAGAAATAAAAATGCTTTTTGGTGGTTTGAGTTTTTCAGAGCGTAGTAAAAATGAAGATATTAAAGATGCTACAGAAATCTACCTTGCCAACACTCTTGGTGAGCTTGGAACATTTTACTCTTTAGCTGATTTTGCTTTTATTGGTGGGTCTTTGAGTGCAGTTGGTGGGCATAATCCTTTTGAACCAATTAAGCTTGAATGTGCTGTAATTTCAGGCTCTCATGTTTTTAATTTTAAAGAAATTTATGCCAATTTAGTGAAGTATGAAGCTTGTGTCATGATAGATTCAGCAGATCAATTGACTAAAGAGGTGAGAGAATTTTTAAGTAATAAAAAATCTTCTCAAGTCTTTGCTAATAAAGCTTCTCAAGTAATTGCAACCACAGGAAATATTGCTGCTGAAATTGTGAAAATAATTGCTTAACTATTTAACGATAATTTTCCCTTGTGCAGTTTTTTGATGGAAATCGCCAAAGAAATTGTATTCACCAGCTTTCAGAGGATTAATTGAAATAGTAATTTTCTTTCCTGAACTAACTAGCTTTTCTTTTTTTAAATCGACACTTTCAAATTCTTCTAAAGTTTTATCAAGATTTTCAATTACTAAATTAAATTTTTGATTAGCAGGAACTTCAATGCTATTTGGTGTAAATTTGTGATCTTTAATTTGAACTAGATATTCGGCGTCAGCCGCGAATGAAGTGTTGGTGAATAGTGTTAATAGTGTAATTAAGCTGATGGTTTTTTTCATAGTTTTTCATTTTATTGATTTTATCTTCTCGCTGGTTGAGCTTGTTACAAACCAAGAGAAGCGTTGTAATCTTATCCTTGGTTTCGACAGGGTCAAGTAGGCGGATAAGATTTATTTTTTATTAAAAATTTTTCCTAAATCACGAATATGATTAATAGAGTGAATATTAATTTCACCTAAAGATTTTTTCAAATTAGCGAAGTTTTTATTTTTTTCATTAGCTTTTGGAATTAAACAATTTTTAAAGCCTAATTTTGCGGCTTCTTTTAAGCGCCCTTCAAGGTTTCCAACCATTCTAACTTCACCAGTTAAGCCAATTTCACCAATGGCGATTGTGGAAGCAGGCAGTGCAACGTCACGAGCAGCAGAAATTAAAGCGCAAGCAACAGCCAAATCAGCAGCTGTTTCTTCAATTTTTAAACCACCAACAATGTTTAAATAAACTTCCTTATCAAAAAGATTAAGTCCGAAGCGGTTACTTAAAACTGCAATAATCATGGCTAAACGATTAACGTCCCAACCAACAACAGCACGTCTTGGTGTTGGCATAAAGCTTGGTGAAATTAAAGCCTGAATTTCAACCAAAATTGGACGTGTGCCTTCAACTCCAGCAAAAACTATTGAGCCAGAAGTTTCACGTTCGTAAGAAGTTAAAAATAATTCACTTGGATTAGAAACTTCAGAAAGCCCAATTTCATTCATCTCAAAGACACCAATTTCATTTGCCGCACCAAAGCGATTTTTTTGGGCACGCAAAATTCTAAAATGCAAATCCTTTTCACCTTCAAAATAAAGCACAGTATCAACCATATGTTCTAAAACCTTTGGCCCTGCAATTTGGCCATCTTTAGTAACATGCGAAACAATTAATAAAGTGATATTATTTTTCTTCGCAAAGATTGTTAATTCTCCAGCTGCAGCTCGAACTTGTGACACTGTTCCCGGTGCGGAATTAAGCTCTTCTAAGAACATTGTTTGAATTGAATCAATAATGACAATTGTTGATTTTTTTTCAAAAGAAGCGACTGATGAAACAATCTCAGAAACATTTGTTGTTGCAGCAAGGCTAATTGAATCTTGATTAATTCCCATGCGTTTTGCGCGCAATCTAACTTGATCAACTGATTCTTCACCTGAAATATAAATAACATGATTATTCTTTTTGGCGAGTGCATCTGCAGTTTGCAAAAGTAATGTTGATTTTCCAATTCCTGGGTCACCACCAATTAGCACGACAGAACCTTGCACTAAGCCACCGCCAAGGACTCTGTCTAATTCATTAATTCCAACTTCAATACGTGGAAAATCTTTAGCTTCGCCATTAAGTTTTACTAATTCGATTTTTTTTCCGTCAGATTTCTTATTTGATGTTTTATCATCAGAAATTCGTGAAAAATGCGAGGCACCGCCTTCTTCAAATTCTTCAATCATACCGTTCCACGTGCCGCAATCAGGGCATTTGCCCGCCCATTTAAAGTGAATGGCACCACAAGATTGGCAAGAATATGCGGTTTTTTTCTTGGTCATTGGCTATTGATATATTTTTTTATTTCATTAAAAACTAAGAATAACTTTTCAAACAAACAAGTAAATTAGAATTATGAAAAAAATATTATTAGTTACAGCATTTTTTACCGTTGCATCTTGCGCCACTTCAAATCAAGAACTTAAACTTGGTTTCAGGCTTGATGATGATGCAATTTCTAGAATTCAAAATAATGCTAGTGGTTTTGAATTATCAGTTTCTGATGATAGAGAAAATAGAAAATATTTAGGAAAAAAGAAATTTGTAAATCAGCAAGTGGAAGTTAAAACTGATAAAAACTTAGCGGAATTTTTTGAAAATAAAATCACTAAAGCCCTAGTTTTGAAGGGTTTCAGACAAGGCGGCAATAAGGTAATTTCCGTTTATTTAAAAACTTTAAAATTTAAATCAGAAATTGGTTTTCCAGTTGGTAGTTCAGAAGTTAATATTGTGGTTAAAGTTTCTGTGAAAGATACGAAAAATAGCAAAGTTTTTGCGAAGAATTATCTTTTTGATGTGAAAAATAAACATTTTATCATGTCTTGCAAATCAACTGACGAGGCTACAATCAATAATGCTGTGGAAAGCTTGGTGATGGATATAATCAAGGATGATGAGTTGTTAGAGAATCTAGTTAATTAATACTTGGTGATTTAAGAACATAATCTTATTCGCAGCTCAAACAGCGAGAAGCTTTTCTTAATGAGGCAATATAATTATACCTCAATGACGGTTTATGAAGTTGAATTGTGATTTGTTGTAAAGTAGTGGGTTTTTGTCATGCATTTTGGCAAAATCGACTACTTCTCCAATGATGATGTGATGATCTCCCGCCTTAATTATCTTATGTTTTTTACATTCAAAAAAACCTAAAGAATTTTCAAAAATAGGGCTGCCTTGACGGCCAAAAAAATAAGGTTCAATTTGCCATTTTTTATTATTTTTTGGTGTTGCAAAACCACGTGCCAACTCAATTTGATCTTCGCTTAAAATGTTAAGTGAGAAATAACGATTTCTTTTAAAAAGTCTTAAATTAGTTGATTTATTATCGATGCAAAAAGAGACCAGAGGTGGCTTTAATGAGACAGAGGAAAATGAATTGATCGTGATGCCAAAAAATTCTTCAGTAAAAATTTGTCTTAAAACTTGTCCAAAAATTTTATTATCAAAAAGCTTTTCTGTGAAAGCTTTATTGTCGAATAGATTGGAATAAGAAAATGTTTCAGTCAGAAAATTTCTTTTACGCGCGCAAGCAACAATGATGCCAGTTGCAAATAATCCTAAAGTGTCGCGTAATTTTCTTTGATCCATTTTGGTATTGTGTAATTTTTCTTAAAACCCGCTTTTCTGAAAAAAATGCGAGGCATTTTCATTTTTTATTAGGGAGTGTATTTGACATACATGACCGACATAAAAAATGAAAATAACGAAGCATTTTGAAGCAAAAGTTAGGGTTTTTTAAGAAACTAAAAGTTCTTTAAATGAATTAAGCAACATAAACACCAAAACCATTAGTCCTAAAACAACGGCAAAGGCGTAATGATAAATATATCCGCTTTGTAATTTACTAACTCTTGCGGCAGCTTTTTTACAAACAGCAACCAAACCATTTGGCCCAATATCATCAATAATTTTAATATCGAAAATGCGCCATAAGAAATTGCCAAGCTTCTTAGTTGGCTTAACTAAAGCAACTTCATATAATTCATCAAAATACCATTTGTTGAAAGATATTTTGTAAAGTGGTTTGAGAGATTCTGCGATTCTTTTTGGTAAGTCAGTTTTTACCATGTAGAAAACGTAAGACAGATAAATTGCAACTATACCAACAATCAAAGGTGCATATTTAACCAAGAATGGTGAATGATGAATTTCTTCTAAGATTGATTTATTTTCTTCAAGTAAGAAAATTGCATTGCCAAAGAAATTTTCTTCCGCTGAAACCATATGTAAGAAGTGATAGCCAATAATGCCGGCAAATACTGAACCAACAGCCAAAACAAATAGTGGAATTAACATTGCTTTTGGTGATTCGTGAGCATGATCAAATGTATGTTTATCAGCACGAGTTTTGCCGTGAAACACTAAGAACAATAAACGCCAAGAATAAAATGCTGTTAAGAAAGCGGCTAAAATTCCAAGTGTGAAGGCAAGCTTTCCAAAAGGAGTGTGCGACATATAAGCGGCTTCTAAAATCACATCTTTAGAATAAAATCCAGCAAATGGTGGGAAGCCTGCAAGAGCAAGAGATCCAATCCACATCATTGCGTAAGTAATTGGAATTTTTTTCCAAATTCCACCCATTTTTTGAATATCTTGCTCATGATGCATAGCGTGAATTACGCTGCCGGCGCCAAGGAATAGTAATGCTTTAAAGAAAGCGTGAGTTGCAAGATGGAAAATTGCCGCAGAGTAAGCAGAAACGCCGCAAGCAAAGAACATATAGCCAAGCTGTGAACAAGTTGAATAAGCAATAATTCTTTTAATGTCATTTTGAGTAATGGCAATTGTGGCGGCAAATATTGCGGTTGTTGCACCAACTATTGTCACCATCATTAATGCCACTTCGGAATATTCAAAAATTGGAGAACATCTTGCAACTAAGAATACACCAGCAGTAACCATAGTGGCTGCGTGAATTAAGGCAGAAACTGGAGTTGGACCTTCCATTGCATCAGCAAGCCAAACGTGAAGACCAATTTGCGCTGATTTACCCATAGCGCCAATGAAGAGTAAAATACAGATTACATCGATATTGTTAAATTCTTTGCCAAATAACATGAAATTATCTGCAAGGTGATTAGAGACTGCGGCGAAAACACCAGCATATTCAACAGTTCCAAAGGTTACGTAAATTAATGCGATGGCGATAATCAAACCAAAATCACCAACACGGTTCGCAACGAATGCTTTAATTGCCGCAGCATTTGCTGATTGCTTTTTAAACCAGAATCCAATCAATAAATAAGAGGCAACACCAACTCCTTCCCAACCAACGAAAAGTTGTATGAAATTGTCTGCAGTCACTAAAATCAACATGAAAAAAGTGAATAAAGAAAGGTAAGACATGAAGCGCGCAATTGACTTATCTTCATGCATGTAAGAAGTTGAATAGATGTGAACAAGGCTTGAAACTACAGTTACCACAACAAGCATGATGGCGGTTAATTGATCAAGTTTCAAAGACCAATTAGCAGAAAAGCCACCTGATGAAATGAAGGTTATTAGTTTAATTGTGTGGCTTGCTTCTTCTTTTAGTAAGACAACATCAGTAAAAATTTTAAGAGCGCAGATGGCAGATGTTACAAGCAAGGAAGAGGTTATAACCTGAGCAATTTTATCAATAAAATGATGAGAAATTTTTTGAGAATTAATGCGTGAAGCAAAACCGCCAATCAAGAAACCAAAGAGCGGCAAAAATACCGTAAGAAACAATAGCATTGTTTTTAATTAATTAGATTAAAATTTATGAAATTTGAAGGCGGCAAATTTAAATTAGATGAAGTGAAAAATCAAATTTAAATTTTTTACCATTGACCACCAGCGCCATATCTGGTATCACCTTTACCATTTATTTTCCAAATATTTCCTAAGCTGTGTTCGTCCCAGGTGTGACGATCTTCACCGGGAAGTTTTGGAGTCATATCGGCAGTTTGTAAAATACCTAAGGCAGAGTGACGACAAAAAGCATGAGCACCCCAAAATATTGTGTTATAATCACTGAAGTTTTTTCTAATTTCTGCAGGGTTATCCCAATTAATATCTTTTAATTCTTTTCTATAACGTGCTCTTATTTTAGGGATATCAGGGTTTACTGAAGTAATATCAGGATCTCTGCTCCAAGTGTAAAATGTCATATAGATTGCTCCGGTAAATTGGCTTCCAAGACCAGATTGACAACCGTGAATCCAACCTAAATTATATCCTGGAGTTCCACCTTTTGGCATTTGTTTAAATAAAATATAACCATCAGGTTTCCACCAATTAACGGGAAGCGAGCAGCTTGAGAGGAAAAAAATTATAATAAAAATAAAAATTTTTCTAAATAAAATCATGTAATAAATTTGTGATTTTTTCTTTTACGTCATCCTTGAAATGCGAAGCATTTCGAGGATCCCTATCGTTTTAATGCATGAGATTCTCGAAGTCCTTGCGGACTTCAAGAATGACGTGATTGGTTAAAGTATCACGTAGTTTTAATTTAAATGGTTTTACTGTCCAAAAATCTGACCAGAAGAACCACCGGCCCAAAGAGGACCGCCACCACCAGTACCAATCGCGCCTGTTCCACTATTAGTCAAAGTTCCCATGAATCCACCAACATCACCGCCAACTGCTCCCCCTAAAGAACCACCAGTTCCGCCAAAAAATCCATCCCAAGCGCCACCTATATCTCCTGAGTTGAATGTTGTATCATAACCTCCTGGAAAGAGGTACTTATCCCAAGATCCAACTGCACCAGTATCGCCGGAAAGAGCTTGTTGGAAACACCATGTATAACCTCTTGAATGACCAAAGCGATATTCTGGGTTTCCAATCATCGCTGGATCATATTTATAGCTGTTTTTATTTCTATAAAGAACGTTAGAACGAGCATAAGTTGAAGTAGAACATCCATCTCTAAATCCTTGTTGAAATGCAGGAGTTCCATCAGGAATTGCAGGAGTTGTCCAAGAGTAATAAGGGGAGCCAATATGTTTAAACCATTCGCAACCGCCTAGTTGAAAAATTAGTAATATTAAAATTAGTTTTTTAAACATTTTTTAATTAAATTTTATCTATAACCGCTAAATGTTGCGCCCCAAATACCACTTTTTTGCTTAACATAGTCACGACGATAACAGTACCAGAAAGCATTACTCCAACCTGTTTTATAATCGGGTGAACCTACCATTCTGTAGCCGTCGACAACATTATTACGATAAAACATTTTGTAAAATGTATTAGTGCCTGCTGACATTCCAACTTCGCATCCATGACTCCAACCTAGTCTAAAATCAGGAGAAGCACGTTTTAAGTCTTCAGTAAATTCAGCATCTGGTCTTTCAGGAAGCATCAATGCTTTAGCAGCTCCATATGTACAAGATGTTGCAAGAAATATGATAAGAATTACTGAAATTATAGATAGTAAATTTTTCATTTCCTAATTAATTTAAAGGAGCATATTTAAATGATCTCCATTGGTCTGCCGTAAAACTACCAACGTGAAGAATGCAGGCAAACCAACCTTGTCCCCAACCGGTTTGAAAAGCTGGATCATGTTGATAAATACCATTTCCCATATTTGGTCCATGATTATCTTCCAAATAAACTGCTGCATTAGCAAAAGCTTTTTGTGCTAAGCCACTTCTACATCCAGCATACCAACCAGCTTGGTATTCTGCTGGTCCGTCAGGAACTTTTAAACTTAAGGTAATTGGTTGATAAAAACCAAAGCTATCAGGCTTCCTACAGGATGTTGTTAAGATTAATATTGTTATAATTAGTACAATTTTTTTCACTTTAGTTCTAATAGTTTTGTAATCTTGAGACATAGATTTTTTTTAGAAAATCTTGGCGAAAGATCTCGTGCGTTTCCTGAGATCCTTCGCCAACAATCGCTAAAAGCGATTGTAAAGCTCAGGATGACAGTGTTGGTTGCTAGATTCAAATCGAAGATTTGAATCTGATGTTTTAAATAACGTCCCAGTCTAAGATATAAGTGCATTGTTCGTAACTATCCCACCATCCTGTGTTATAATCAGGGCTTTTCTGCATTCTTTGATAATCATATTTTTTATCATTAAAGTCAGATAATAAACCCTTTGACACGGCGTCCCAAGCTGAACTGCAGCCATCTTTAAAACCTCTGCCATATTCACTTTCAGTTGAAGGAAAACCTCTTACTCCAGTAGTAGGACGTGGCTTTGCCCCCCAATTCCAGCTTGGCGGCATAGGTTCAACAAATAGTGAACAGGAAGAGAGAGATAAGGCTGTTGTTAAAATTATTAATTTTTTCATCCTTGTTTAACCTTTTCCAAGATTATTGATAATTCCTTGCTCAGTATATCAAAACCAAATTCTTTTTCAAGCTTCAAAAAGGCATTTCTGGTAATGTTTGCGGTTATTTGCGGATTAGCAAAAATATCAATCAATTTTTCGGCTAATTCTTGATAATTTTCTCTTGCAAAAAGTATACCACTTTCACCATTTTTTATCAAAAACTTTCCACCATCGCTATCTGATGAGACAACTAATGTTGAAAATAAAAAAGCCTCTAAAATAGGTAAGCCAAAGCTTTCTTCACGGGAAGGAACACATAAAATATCAACATCTTTAAAAAACTTTTCTTTATCAAACACAGTGCCAACAAAAGTGATTTTTTCAAAAATATCACATTTTCTTGCTAAATCTTCGATATCTTTAAAGTAATAACCGCTATTTTCTATCTCAAAACCACCAATTTTGAGGCGAAAATCATAATTTTTCTTAGCTAAGATTTCGGCAGCTTTTATTAAAATGTCAAAACCCTTAGTCATTTCAACTCTGCCATAAATTCCAATTACTGGAGTTGGTTTTATAATTTTTTCTTGATAGCGACGATCAATTCGGACAGCATTTGGCACTACAAAAGACTTATTTTTATCAAAACCAGCATTGATCAAATTATCGGCAATTTGCCTGTTAACACTAATGGCATAATTGCAATGCATTGAGTTTTTGAAACTGGTGCCGTGATTGACACCAATTGATTTAAATCTATAAAAATAATGTAAAACCCTCATCCATTTCATTGGACGTATAGAATGACAAATTACAACATCAGGTTTAAATTTATAAAAAATGTAAATTAGATGTATGCAATCTAAAATTTGATTAAAATTTTTTAGTTTGAAAATTCTTTTGAAATTATAATTATCATCGCCATTATCTGAAATTAGGGCAGCAACCTCGTGTCCTTGATTTGATAGAATTTCATTATAATCACGAAAAACTCTATCAACTCCTCCTATTTTTTGAGCATGAATTGCGTTTATAATTCTCATGTGTAAATATTGTGTTTCTTAAAATATATATATACCAAAACATAATTTTATAGTTTTGGTATTTTTGATCAAAACTAACTTCATCTTTTTGGCTAAAAATTGCAAAAAGCCTCAAGCCATATGGTTATATGGCTTTCATTTTTTACAATTTTTATCTCAAAAATATTTTGTTAGTTAGGACTATAAATTTATGTTTTGGTATAGAATAAAATGTCTGACTTGTTCTCAACAATAGATTACCAATATAAAAAGCCACTTAATTTTGACGAAAAAAATTCCGAATTTAGAATTTTTAGTAATGTTGAAATTGAATCATGTAAAAAAGCGGAAATAAATATTTTAAAAAATGTCAGAATTAGCACTAATAGCGTTGTATTCAACTATTTTAAAATTTTTGAAGAAAGTTGTGTTAATGAAATAAATTATAAAAAATATAGCAAAGGTTTTAAATTTTTTTTCAAATTTATTTTTCCAAAATTTAATTTTAGCAAAAAAAGATTCTTATTAATTACTGATGAATGGACCAGTAATTATTACCATTGGCATATATTCGCTTTGGCAAAACTTCTGGCGTTTAAAAAATCAAATTTGCTTGATGATTCATTACTTTTTTTGCCTAAAAAATATGCTAAATATCCTTTCGTTTTGCCTTCTTTAGAAAAATTTGGTGTTAAAAAAGAGCAGATAGTTTTCTTATGTCGTAAGTCTAATATCAAGGTTAGAGAGCTTGCGATGGCATCCACTAATCAACAGCATCCAGCAATTTTTAATAAGTTACGTGAAGTTTTAACCAAGAATATCAGAAAAAGTGAATTTGATTTTGGTGATAAAATTTATATTTCTCGTGCTTCATGTGGTTTACGTTATGTTGAAAATGAAAATGAAGTGGTAGCTTTACTTGAAAAATATGGTTTTAAGAAGATTTTAGCTGATAATTTTTCTTATGATGATCAAATTGCAATTTGTTCAAAAGCAAGATATCTTGTAGGTCCGCACGGGGCAGGGCTTACTAATTTATTATTTATGTCTAGGGGTAGTTTTGTTTTAGAAATGGCAACTAAGCCTTATAGTTACAAACCACTTACGGATTATTATAAGTTATCTTCTATGCTTGATATAAATTACCTTTATCAAGAATGTGAATGTGGTAAAACTGGTCATCATATCAAGGATTTTCATCATGCAAACTTGTTTGTTGATATAGAAAAATTAGAAAAAAATTTACAATTAATGCTTAAAAATAATGGATAAGATTATTTTACAGAAAAGTCGTGCAATCATTGAGATAAAAGGCGAAGAGCGTAAAAAATTCTTACAAGGTCTTATTACAAATGATGTGGAAAAAGCGAGTTCTACAAATTTGATTTATGCTGTGATGCTTTCTGCTCAAGGACGTTTTCTTTATGATCTTTTTATTTTTGAAAATGATGAAAGTTTATTTTTAGATTGCTTCGCAGAAAGAAGAGATGAAATTATTAAGAAGTTAAATTTTTATAAATTACGTTCAAAAGTTGAAATTATAAAAAATGATGAAGTGTCTGTTTTACAGGTTCTTGAGACGGAAAATGATGAGCTAAAAAAATTTCCTGATCCACGTAGTAAGAATTTAGGTTTTCGGGCATACCTCCCTTTGTCATCAGGGCGAACGCCGGGATCAATGATGCTACAGGATATGGACTTGCAATATCATTTTTTACGAATCTCAAATAAAATAGTAGAAAGTGAGTTAGATTTAACTTATGATAAATCTTTCATATTAGAATTTGGATTCGATGACTTAAATGCAATTGATTATAAAAAAGGTTGTTACGTTGGTCAGGAGCTTACAGCAAGAACACATTATCGTGGTGAAATTCGTAAAAAACTTTTTCACGTTACAATCGATAATTTGACAGAGATTGAAAAATCTTGCGAAGTTTTCTGTAAAAAAAAGTCAGTGGGAATTGTTCTCTCATCAGTTTTTTATGAAAATAAATTACATGCCTTATTGTTAATTAGAATGGAAGATGGTATAAGTAACGAGGGTTTTGAAATTGAAAAAAACAAAATTACTATAATAAATTGATGCAAGTTTATCTCCCAATAGCCGAGATTCCTGTTAATATTTTGCTGATTTTGCTGCTTGGTTTGTTTACAGGCTTTTTAGCTGGAATGTTTGGAATTGGTGGTGGTTTTATTTCAACGCCGCTTTTGATGTTTATTGGAATTCCTCCGGCAATTGCAGTTTCTACTTCAGCAAATCAAATTATTGCATCTTCAGTTTCTGGTCTTTTAGCAAATTTGCGGCGTGGTGCTGTTGATATTAAGATGGGCTTATTTTTAGTTGTTGGTGGTTTTATTGGTTCAAGTCTTGGTGTGTCTTTATTTCAATTTTTACAAAAAATAGGTCAAATTGATATTGTTATTAGTTTGGTTTATGTTCTCTTCCTTGGCTCAATCAGTATCATGATGTTGGTTGATGGTGTTAAGACTATAACTGCAAAAAAATATAACATAGTTTGGGCAAGTAAGGATGGATCACGTTTGCAGAAATTTTTAGTTAGGCTTGAAGAATTACCATGGAAAGTTCATTTTCCAAAATCTGAAATAACAGTTAGTGTTTTAGTTCCAATAGTATTGAGTCTTGGGATTGGTATTTTAGTAGCATTGATGGGAATCGGTGGTGGTTTTATTATGATTCCAGCGATGATTTATATTTTGAGGATGCCTTCAAATGTTGTTGTTGGAACATCATTATTTCAAATTATTTTTATTGCTTGTAACACAACGTTCTTGCAAGCAATAACTAATAATACTGTTGATATTGTTTTATCATTTTTGATGATTATAAGTTCTTCAATTGGAGCGCAAATGGGTAATCATTCTGGAAAGAAAATTGATGCGGATAGCTTACGTTCTTTCTTAGCGCTGCTTTTATTCTTAGTATGTTTTAAAATGTTCTTTGGTTTATTTGCTGATCCAGATTCTCTTTATTTGATCGAGGTATTGAAGCAATGAAGAAAATATTTATCATAACATTAGCAATAATTTCATCTTTAATAATCCCTACAAAATCATGGTCTGCACCAATAATTTCAGGAATTTCAACTAACGAAATAAATATTGATACTGATTTTAGAGGTGCCGACATTTTATTATTTGGTGCGAAAGATGATTTTGGTAATATTATTATTGCAGTTCGTGGTCCAAAGAAAAATTTCTTAGTTACTAAAAAAGAAAAATTATTTGGTATTTGGCATAATGGGAAAAGAGTAAAAATCAAAGATTCTTATAGTTATTATTCATTGTTTTCTAATCTTAGAGATTCAAGTCCAAGCGAAGAATTAATGTCTGAATTAGAATTAGGGAAAGATAATTTAGCTTTTAATACTTCTTTTGGTGTTGATGAAAAAGATAAAAATGAATTTCAATTACAGTTAGTTGATAATTTTGAGAAAAATAAACTATATTTAAACAGCTTTGATGGCATTGATTTCCTTGATGAAACTCTTTTTAAGGTTATATTGAAATTCCCTAAAAATATTGCTCGTGGGGTTTACAGTGTTGAAATATATTTGCTTAATGATAATGGTCTTTCATCATTTCAAACAATTCCAATTTATGTAAATCAAGTTGGTGTGAGTGCTAAAATTCTTGACTTTGCCTATAATCAGGCTTTCTTATATGGGTTATTGTCAATAACAATAGCCTTAGTGGTTGGATGGCTTGCTAATTATTTGTTTGTTCGATTCTTTAGTAAATAAAATAAACTCAAATTATGACTAATGATAATTCTAATAATCCAACAATAGTTGTTTGTGTTGATACAAATAACACTTCAATTACAGCATTAAGATATGCTTGTTACAGAGGTAAGAAGCTTGGATTTGCAGTTAAAATTTTAGTTGTTATGGATGTTTCTCATAAGAATTTATTATTTGGATCAAGGGCTATATCAGAAGATAAAAAACAACAAATCGAAAAAAAATTACAAAAATTACTTGAAAATATTTATGCTGAAACTTCAGTGACGCCAGAAGTTTCAATAAGAGAGGGCGATA
>JAGWYT010000040.1 GCA_018969185.1 Rickettsiales bacterium
TCAATTCTTGAAGTAACTTGAAAACTAATACGAGTTGGGAAATTCGCCTTGATAACACCAGTGATCACGTCAACTGATGGTCTTTGTGTTGCCATAATAATGTGAATTCCAGCTGCACGCGCCATTTGCGCTAATCTCTGCACTGAATTTTCAATTTCTTTTCCTGCAACAAGCATTAAATCAGCCATTTCATCAACAATCACAACAATGAATGGTAATTTTTTCGCTTCAAATTCAATCTCTTCAATAATTGGTTTACCAGTGCTTGGATCATATCCGGTTTGAACTTTTTTACTCATCTTCTCACCACTTATAATCGCCTTTTCTGCTTTTTCATTATAACCTGCAATGTTACGCACCGCAAGGCTCGACATCATTCGATATCTTTCTTCCATCTCAGCAACAACCCATTTCAAAGAGATAATCGCTTTAGAAGGCTCAGTCACAACTGGGGCAAGCAAGTGCGGAATTCCATCATAGATTGAAAGCTCAAGCATCTTCGGATCAATCATAATAAATTTACATTCATCAGGACGCATCTTAAAAAGAATTGATAAAATCATCACGTTCAAACCAACCGACTTACCAGAACCTGTGGTTCCTGCGATAAGCAAATGCGGCATTTTAGCAAGATCAGCAATCATAGTTTCACCGCTAATATCCTTACCTAAAATTATTGGCAAAGCGTGAGCTGAATTGCTATATTCTCTGGTCTCAATCATCTCACGCAAAAATATCATTTCTCTTTTCGGATTTGGCAATTCAATACCAATTGACGTTTTTCCTGATACAACTGCAATTCTTGCTGAAACCGCACTCATTGAACGCGCTATATCATCCGCAAGACCAATAACTCTTGAAGCCTTTGTTCCTGGAGCCGGCTCAAATTCATGTAATGTAACAACAGGACCAACCTTTGCACCAAGTGAAGTTCCATAAACTCCAAAATCTTCTAAAACTTTTGTTAGCATTTTTGACTGATTATCAACCACATCTTTGCTAACTTTTTTATCTTTATTTTCTCCTGATCGATCCATCAATAAATCTGAAGTAGGAATTTGATAGGCAGCACTATTTGATTTTTTGTATTTCTTATTTTTGATGTTTTTTAACCTCTTCTTCAATTCTTTTGGACTTTCTTCCACTTCTTCAATACTCAGAGTAGTATTTTCAGATTCCATTAACCATTCACTTGCTTTATTTTCTTCAACTTCCTCATCGTCAACTCTTGCAATTTGTTTATTGTTAGACTCTGTAAATCTTAAAAAAATATGTTTTATCTTATCAGTGATAAAACCAGTAACCACAATCACGTAACGTCCAAAATAAACCCAATCAGAAAAAGAAATTTCAATAATAATTGAAATTAAAATAACCGAGGAAATTGCCGAAAAAATAACTACTAGAAAATATGGAACATTGCTAAGCTTTGCTAAAATGAAACTACCATTAACTCCACCAAGACTATTAAAATCCCACCAACTTGGTTCTGGTAAACACGCAAAAAAAAGTGATAAGCAAAGTATCGCGAAAGGTGTTAAAATAAGCTTCGGTAATATATATAAATTTTTGAAACGACCAGCAATTTTTGAACCAATCGTAAAAATTATAAGACAAAGAAAGAATGCTGAAATGCCAATTAGTTGAAATAATAGATCTGCAATATGAGATCCAAAAGAGCCAAGCCAATTGTTAACCAATCCTTCTGTTGAAAATGAATTAAATGACGGATCATTAGCATCAAAACTAAAAAGCGCCAAAACAATCAACAGCGAAAAGCCCATCAAAAAAAGGCCAAATAGCCTGATCAATAATCTAATAATAATGTAATGGATTTTTTCCTGTAATACCATTTATTGAATTAGTTCGGTAAAGGGATTTTCGGCAAACCATCGTCAACACTATCGCCCTCTACATCTGGCGAAGTAACATTATCTTTCTGATTAGTTTTAACCAAATTGCTCTCATCTTTTTTAGCATCATTATTTTTATTCTTCAAAAAGAATGATGGGATTTGGAATTTTTGTTTCACTGGAGCAACTGTTTCTGGATCATGATTCTGATTATTTTTTTCAAAGACTGGTTTAGTTATAACATTAACTATAGGACTTGAACCAGTTCTATTATTATTGTTATTTCTAAATTGTGCTAAATTATTATTTGGTTCTGATTGTGATGAATTTTGATTTCCCTTAACAACATCGTTTTGTTTTTTATCTGCCGTATCTTTTGTTTTATTTAGGTCATTTAATATAACATTTCTCATTTTTCTAAACTCATCTTTTCTTGCTTCTTTTTGTTCATCTTGTTCTTCTTTTTCGATTTCTTGTTCCGCATCAAAAGCTTCCTTAAATTCAGAATTTTTTACGCATTTATCATTATCAAAACATCCATTACTTCCGCAATCACAGCCATAAGTAAGAGCCATTGTACACATCGAGAATCTATCTAATTGAGATCTACAACTATCAACGCATCCATTACCAAATTGACGCCAAACACCACCTCCTTTTTCACACATTTCACGCTCATCAAAAGTGGTAGAACGCACCACTTGCGCTAACGAAACTTCAACAGTTCCAAAAATAATTAGCCAGACAACGCAAATAATATTTTTCATAAGACTGGATAAATTTTATTTATTAATACCTTCACAAAAAGGTAAACAATAAACAAAATGCCATCCTGAGCTTTATAGCCGATTTTAGCGGATATAAACGAAGGATCTAATGAATTTCCTGAGATCCTTCGCCAAGAATTTCTAAAAGAAATTCTATTGGCTCATGATGACACCTTCTATAAACTGGATAATAAATTTCTAATTTCTGTTACAATTAAATCTCCCATTTCAACACAAGAAATTTTCTTTTCAGAAGCTGTTGCAATATCCGCAGTTCTGAAGCCTTTTGTTAAAATATTCTCAATTGCTTTTTCAATTGCGTCAGCTTCAGCAGAGTATGCAAAAGAATATCTCATCATCATTGCTAAACTTAAAATTGTTGCAATTGGATTTGCAATGTTTTTACCAGCAATATCAGGAGCTGAACCATGAACTGGCTCATAAAGAGCTGCTTGCGAACCATTTTTTTGTTTTGCACCAAGCGATGCTGATGGAAGCATACCAAGAGATCCAGTTAACATTGAAGCAGTGTCAGATAAAATATCACCAAACATATTTCCCGTTACCATAACATCAAATTGCTTTGGATTTCTAACCAATTGCATTGAAGCGTTGTCAACATACATATGAGAAAGAGCAACATCAGAATATTCCTTCGTGCCAATTTCAGTTACCACTTCACGCCACATTTCAGTGCATTCAAGAACGTTAGCCTTATCAACTGAACAAAGTTTTTTACCACGAACTTTTGCCAAATCGAAAGCCACACGTGCAATTCTTTCAACTTCTTTTGAATTATAAGTCATAGTATTCAAACCTTGTCTTGAGCCATCCGCTAAAGTTTTTACACCTCTTGGTTCACCAAAATATAAATCTCCTGTTAACTCTCTAACAATCATGATATCAAGGCCAGAAACTACTTCACGCTTTAAAGTTGAGCTATCTGCTAGTGCATCAAAAACTTTTGCCGGACGTAAATTAGCAAAAAGTTCTAATTCTTTTCTAATACCGAGCAATCCACGTTCCGGACGATGCTTATATTCAAGACTTTCCCACTTTGGTCCACCAACTGCACCAAGTAAAATTGCATCTGATTTTTTAGCTAAATCTAATGTTTCTTGTGGAAATGGAGTTCCTGCTTTGTCATAAGCAATTCCACCAAGTAAGGCATTTTCTGTTTCAAATTTTTTATCAGTATTTTTAGAAAAGAAATCAATAACTTTCTTTGCTTGACCAACTACTTCTGGACCAATTCCATCACCTTCAATAAGTAAGATTTTTTTTGTTACCATATAAATTACTAAAAAAATAAATTAAAAAACCGAATTACCAAGTTTTGATAATTCGGTTTCATATAAAACATAAATACAACCAATAACTAACTTGTAGTAACAGTAATGTTATATTTCTTACCAAGATACTGCTCAATTGATCTACGATCATTGTCAGAAAGCTTCTTCTCAAAAAGAATAACCTCAGAAATATATCCTTTCCAATTTGTAGAAGTACTACCTGAGCTGGTGCTTGAACCAATATAGAGACCAGTTGCTGGAGTTACAACAGAAGCCGAACCACCGTTAGTAACAGACAAGGTTTCTAAAACACCATTTGTATACATCTTAAGAGTTCCAGTTCCAACAGTACCACCAGAATAAGTCGCAGATATTACTTCTGCTGTTGTAGTAGCAGATCCAGCAGTCACAGAAATAGAACCAGCAGTGTCAAATAAAGCAGTTTTAGCGGTAGTAGTGAGACCATAACCCCAACCACTACTAGCAATAGTTCCGTTATAAAAAATATTTCTAGCAGAAGAAGCAGCTTCAGACCTTGCAACTATAAAGTAACTAAAAGCATTATTTGGAGTTGGGATTGCGGTTGGAACAACTGTTCCTGTTGCATTAGTAGCAATTGTGAAAAAATCCAATGCTGCACCAGAAGGAAAATATAGTGATGGTAAAGAGTTAATGGTACTAACTTGTTTATAAAGTATATTGCTTGTACCAGCACGAGCATACAACTTATTTGACACTTGAGTATTAATGTCATTCCAAGTGCTGATAGAGCCCCCATCAACAATTTCTGTAGAGATAAAACTTTCATCTAAAAGAGTTTCTAACCACAATCTTAAACCTGGAGTTGAGGCAACAGGAGAGCTTTGCGTAAGAGCTCTGGCACTATTAACTTTTGCTCTGGCAATTATACTACTACTTTGAGTAACACCAGCAATGATTATACCAACAACCAAAATTACTATTGC
Organism: Rickettsiales bacterium; assembly: GCA_018969185.1. Taxonomy (GTDB): domain Bacteria; phylum Pseudomonadota; class Alphaproteobacteria; order Rickettsiales; family UBA1997; genus UBA2645. The sequence continues at coordinate 4,878 of JAGWYT010000040.1, forward strand.
CATCTCAATTAACGAAAAAGCACCCAAATTACGTTTTTTCATTATAAAATTTATTTAGTTATTATCTAGGAGGAACTTTAAAATACAAAGAGCAAACAGTATTTATCACAATTAAGAAATTGCAAGTAATTTTATTACTATGTAACAATTAACTTCAAATCTTCACTATTCTGAATTGATTTTGATTTCATGTTAGCACAAGTTCTTGAAACTAAACCAGCTAAAACTTTACCAGAACCAATTTCAATAATTTCTTCAATACCTTGTGATTCCATAAATAACATAGTTTCGCGCCATCTTACTGAACCAGTAATTTGCTTAACTAATAAGTCACGAATTTGATTTGAGTCACTAACTAAATTAGCAGTAACATTTGCCACAAGAGGAACAATAGGAGATTTAATATCAGCACCTGCTAAAGCTTTTTTCATTTCATTTTGAGCATCAAGCATAAGAGCTGAGTGAAAAGCACCACTTACTGGAAGTGGTAAAGCGCGCTTAGCACCTTTTGCTTTTGCAATTTCAACTGCTCTCAAAATAGCAGATTTAGAACCGCTCAAAACAACTTGTCCAACTGAATTGTCATTTGCAACTTGGCATACTTCACCTGATGCTGCTTCGCGTGCTATTTCTTCCGCAACTGCAATTTCAACACCAAGAACTGCCGCCATTGCACCTTCTGTTTTTTGGCCACATGCTGACATTGCAGCACCTCTAATTTGCAAAAGCTTTGCTGTTTCTTCAAGAGTAATTGCTTTTGTTGCGCATAATGCAGAATATTCGCCAAGAGAATGACCCGCAACAAAGCTGCAAACATCTTCGATTTTTTTACCAAATTCTTTTTCAAGAACTGTTGTTAAAGCAATTGAAACAGACATTAAAGCTGGTTGAGTATTTTCAGTTTTAGTTAATTCTTCACTTGGACCTTCAAACATTATTTGTGAAAGTTTTATTCCTAAAATATCATCAACAGTTTTAAAAACTTCTTTTGCCGCAGAAAAATTATCAAAAAGATTTTTTCCCATACCAACTGCTTGGGAACCTTGCCCAGGAAATACTATTGCCGTTTTATTTTTCATATTAATTAGAGTATTTTTTTAGAATTTTTTTAACTTCAGAAGAAACTTTTTCATCGCTCAAAGCAAAAGCAATATTTGCTTCTAAATAGCCAAGAACATTACCGCAATCAAAACGTTGTTCATCAATTTTTTTATAATAGAAAGGAGATTTTTTACACATTTCTTTCATTGCATCAGTAAGCTGAATTTCACCACCACTGCCAACATGAAACTTTTCTAAATAATCAAAAATTTCTGGCTGTAAAATATATCTTCCAGTAATTGCCATATTTGACGGAGCGACTTCTGGCTTTGGTTTTTCAACCATATCTACTATTTTTTCCGCACCTTCAACTTTAATAATTCCATATTTTGTAGAATCATTTTTATCAATTTCACCAACTGCAACAATAGATGAAACTTCATCTTTTTTTGATTCATAAAAATCAATCATCTCACCAAGAAAATTTCTTTTTCTGCCTTTTGTTTGCATCATCATTTCGTCAGCTAAAATAACTACGAAAGGCTCATCAGAACTTATGAAATTACGCGCGCACCACACAGCGTGACCAAGTCCCAGAGGCTTTTGCTGTCTAACGAAAGCAATTTTTCCAGCTTCTGGCATCCAGCTTATTACCTGTTCTAATTCCTTCTCTTTATTAGCTTCATCAAGCTTTGATTCAAGTTCATAAGCATGATCAAAATGATTATTTATTGCAGCTTTATTACGACCAGTAACAAAAATAAATTTCTCAATTCCGGCTTCCTTAGCTTCTTCAAAAGCATATTGAATGATAGGCTTATTAGCAATTGGCAACATCTCTTTTGGCATTGATTTTGTTGCCGGCAAAAATCTTGTTCCAAGACCACCAACCGGAAAAACTGCCGTTTTAACTTTTCTCATAATCACGTAACTAGTATTTATTATCCTAATACACAGAATATCATCCTAAGCTATACAGTCACTTCTAGTGACTGTGAGCGAAGGATCTCGTACGTTAATAGAGATCCTTCGCCAAGAATTTCTAAAAGAAATTCTATAGCTCAGGATGACAACTAAAAAAATAAATTTTATTGCTCAGAAATTCGCAGCTTACGATAAACCGTAGATCTTCCAACATCAAGCCTCTTTGCAACTTCTGAGAGATTACCATTATAAATGTCAACTAATCTTCTAACAACTTCCTCCTCAATCATATCAAGAGTTTTGCAATTTCCATCATCATCAAAAATATCAACCAATTCACTATTAATACTGGAATTTTCTTTAATAACAGCTTTCGACTTAGTGAGAGTGTTATTTTCCTTATTTAATAATTGCGGGAAATGTTCCGATTTGAGCATATCATCATCACAAAGAACAACTGCTCTAAAAATTGAATTTTTAAGCTGTCTAACGTTATCTTCCCAGTCATAATTACACAGTAAATAAAGAGCTTCCTGACCAATTCCTCTTATCTTTTTATTTTCATTAACACTAAAATTACGACAGAAATTTTCAGCAAGCATTTGAATATCTTCAGCTCCTCTTTCGCGTAGTGAAGGCATGTGAATTGGAAATGCTGCTATTCTGTAACGCAAATCTTCACGAAACTTTTTTGCTTCTGCCATTTTTTCTAAATCACGATTAGTAGAACAAATAAGCTGTATATTCACTCTAACCGGAACCTTTGACCCTACTGGTTCAAACTCACCCTCTTGTAAAAAACGCAATAATTTTATTTGTAAATCAGGACGTAAAGTATCAATTCTTTTAAAGAAAATTGTACCATTATTAGCTTCTCTAATTTTACCAATATTCTTGGTCATACCTTCAACCAAAGGTCTATCTGATCCGAATAATTCTTCTTCGGAATTTAAACTCTTCAAAAGATCACATTCCACAGTTACAAATGGCTTTCCTGATCTCAAACTTGATCCATGAATTGCTCTCGCTAAAAGCTCTTTTCCTGATCCGCTTGCTCCTTCAATTAAAATAGGAATTGAAGAATTAATAGCTTTCTTGGCTAATTTTATAGATTTATTTAAAGCTTCACTTTGACCAATAATATCAGAGAATGCCACTTGATCCTTACTCTTTCTAGCTAAGTGCGAGACTTGATATTTAAGGTTTTTCTTTTCAATTGCGTTATTTACTGAAGCCGCAACTCTGGCATACATGTCTTTGTCGCCTTTGATTATGTAATCAATTGCACCAAGGTTAATTGCAGTAACAGCTCTTGAAACATCTTTATTTGCAGTAAGGACAATAACTTGAATATCACCTTTTATAGGGCTTATTTGTTTCAACACCGTAAGACCATCAATATCAGGCATTGACACATCAAGCAACATCACATCAATATCATAGCATGATAATCCAGCAATAACTTTTTTGTTCATAAAAAAATCAACAACCTCCATGCCACTATTCATGACAAGATTATTGTGACCCATATTTTCAATAAACCTACCAAGTACTTTACATTGTGTCTGCTCATCATCGACGATGAGTATATTTCTTCTAACCATTTTTAATAATTACTATTTTTAAAATAAACGTCATGCCGGACAAACAATTTTTGGGTTAGCTTTGCTGACCTAGAAATTGTAGATCCGGTATCCATTGTTATCTTTATATATTGCGGATGAAAAATTTCTAAGAACCGCTTACGCGCTTCAAGAAATTTTATCTCCGCAATGACTGGGCTCATTTTTTGGTATTCTTCTTATCTTGCAAGAGTTGAATTATTCTTGCAGCAGTTTCTTCAACTGACTTTTTTGTTACATCGATAATTGGACAATTCAATTTTGCAAACAGCTTCCTTGATTCTGCTATTTCACCTTTTATTGAATCAATATCAATGTAATCTGTTTTTGTTTCTTGCCCTATTGATGCTAAACGACTTTGTCTTATTTGCACTAACTTTTCTGGATTTATTGTTAAACCAATTATCAAAGGTTTTTTCAAATCATGGATATTATCTGGAATTGTTTCTATGCTAACAAATGGTATGTTGGCGGTCTTATATCCACGGCAAGAAAGATAAACTGAAGTAGGAGATTTTGAAGTTCGTGATACTCCAATAATCACAATATCTGCATCATATAAATCCCATGCTGACTGCCCATCATCATGAGTTAAGGTATAATTTATTGCCTCTACTTTTGAAAAATACTCTGTATCTAAAAGATGTTGTCTACCAATAACATGGCTAATATTCATACCTAAATAATTTGAAAACTCATTTATGATATGTGACAATACAGGGATACAGGGCACTTTTAAGTTATAACAACTTCTCTTTAGTGATTCAATTAGATCGTCTTGTAAAATTGTATAAAGAACAATACCAGGATTTTTTTCTATCGATTCTAAAACCCTTTCAAGCTGTGATTTATTTCTAATCAAAGGCCAGTAAAAATCATTAGATTCAACATTTTCAAATTGTGATAAAACTGCTCTTGAAACCGAACTCAAAGTTTCGCCAGTTGAATCAGATATAAGATGCAAATTTATTCTTTTTTCTTTCATGATTTTATCTTATTAACGTCTTGACATTGAAGGCAAGTTTAAATCTGAATTTACTACAACCGTAATTTTTGTACCTTGAGGAACTGTGATTACTGGGCTTAAATTAAGTGCATCACTAACAATTTGGCTTGCAACACCAACAATTGTTTTTGTTACTTCTGTAACTGCTTGTGATGCAGCATTGCCAGAAGTGGTTGTAACACCAGCAGTTGTTGTAGCAGTTGTATTAGCACTATTACCAAGAGCATTTTGAGCAGCAACTGCACCACCAACTGCTAAAATACTTGTTAGTAATGAATTTGTAATAATTGAACCATATCTATTATCAACATCACCAGCAATACCAGATCTTCCAAATTGATCAGAAGCATTGAACGAAATTGCCAAATCAACACCATCAGATCTAATTAAGCGCGTCCAATTAATATCAACTCTTCCCTGCCCTTTAGATATTTTGCTTGAATATGAACCATATAATCTTGACCCTTTGGGAATTAAAACTTCATTCCCTGATTCACCATAAACATCGCGGCTTATAACAGCACGAACAAAACCCGGAACTTCTGTATTAATTGCTGTTTCTAAAACTGCAGTTAGAAGCTTACCTTGATTAATTGCATGAATTCTATCAGTAATATGTGTAGCCTTAACATTAACTGGAGTCTCCTTTAAATCATCAATAGGGTTTTCACTAAGATCAATTATATTATTATCATAGCCAACTCCAGGAGCGGAAACATTACCACCGCCAGAAAATACTACTATTGGAGAATATCTTGGATCAGCATCAGGAACAGCATTATTAACATTCTGATTTGCTTGGTTATTAAGCTGCGCTTGCTGATTTTGCTGAAATTGATTTTGTCCATTCTGATTCTGTCCATTTATATTTTGATTCTGATCTGTTGGAAGTGGTCCCACGTCTGGCACAATAGGATTACCATTATCAGAAATAGAAGACTCTGGTAAAGAAGGAAGAGATGGAACATCTGGCACTACAGGAGCAGATAAAATATCTTCACTCTGATTCTTAACACTTTCTTTAGGAGTATCAATTGCAAAAGGCGACTCACCACCAGCAACGCTTGAAACTGCTGGTACATCAACTGGAACTAATTTTTGTTTTGTATTATCTGGACCACTTGATTTAAAAAAGAAAAAATAAAGCACAACAGTGATCAAAACTGCGGAAGCAAAAATAATAGTCACCTTGTTTCTTTTAACAGAAGCTATAGAGGGACCACCTTCTTCTACTTCAACATCCTCAAGTTCTTCCTGTTCAACTTCTTGCTCTACATCTGTTTTTTTTAACAGTTTGCTTTTCATTACTGGATTTTTTTACTTTCAGGATAACACTTGATTGTCATCCTGAGCTATAGATTTTCTTCTAGAAAATCTTAGCGAAGGATCTCAGTCAACGCACGAGATTATTCGCTTCGCTCAGAATGACATTTGTAAGCGATCAATTTTAGATCATCATTTACAAAACTACAACAAATTTAACTTATATAGAAAACTTCTAATTGCCTCAAATACCTCTTCTTTATTATCACGATTAATAATTACGTGATTAGAAAAATCAGGCTCAAATAAAAATTTATTTTTCGATCTAATATTTTGATAAATTATTTTTCCACTTAAAGGACTAACAATAGGATCATTTTTTGCCTGAATTATTAAGGCCGGAGCAGTAACTCTGGTTAAAGATTTATCACATTCTTCCATTAATTTTTCAAGTTGTTCAACACCTTTCAAATAATTTCTGCTATAGTTCATATCTGGATTTTCAGGAACATCATCAACATATTCAAATTTACCTTTATTGATGTGAAGTTTCTCAAGCATTTCATTCCAAATATTAATTCCTGGAACCATTTTTGCTTTAATATCACGTAATTTTAAAGCAGAGTTAATGGCTATAATTGCCTCAACATCTTTTTTCTTGCGAGCAGAAGAAAGTAAGCTAAGCAATCCTCCAGTTGAAAAACCAACCATGACAATTTTTGTGCACACATTATTTAAAGCAGCATAACCTCTTTGTAAACTCAAATACCAATCCTGCCAAGTAATATCTTTCATATTCAAAGGCGCAGTGCCATGCCCTTTTAAACGAGTTACATAAACCTTAAAGCCAAAACCATTCATAAATTTTGCTAAAGCTTCAACTTCTTTTGGTGAAGATTTATAACCATGACATAGCAAGATTCCAACCTTCTTTATCTTTGAAACTGTCTTATCTTTTGTATCAAGGAAAAACGGTGCTCCAACTGATTTATCTTTTGAAAATTCTTTATCAAAATATTTTTTATAATCAGATTCATAATTTTCTAAATCATATCTAATTATTTCTTTAAATACCTTTTTCTTCAAATCAATATCAGCAAGTCTAATATTTCTTTTTACAACATCATTTGCAGTCTCAAGAAGAGCAAATTCATTAGCAACAACAAGCAAAGTATTTTCTCTTCTAATATCGTGAAAACCATATTTTTTATAAAAAAGACTTTTATTAATTCTGATTTTATCATTATTAATTTTAGTAATAAGCCCCTGTTTTTCAGCTAATTCAAATACTTCATCAAATTCTTTATTTTCTTCATCAATAAAAATTTTAAATAAATTTTCCTCAGCAATGCTGATGTTTAAACGGTATTTACCATGCCTTGCAAGCATTACTG
>JAGWYT010000066.1 GCA_018969185.1 Rickettsiales bacterium
CATATTCTGAAATCATTGAAACAGAATCTCCGCTGATAATTGCAAAATCGCTATAACCAATAATTGCTAAATAAGGATTGTTATTAACAACTTCTTTAAAATCAAAAAATCTAAAATCGCAATTGAGGTTTGATTTTATTGCTTTGGTAATCTCATCATCAGTTCTACGACTATTTAAAATCAAAAGAACCGCATTCATATTTTTTGCAATATCACTTGATAATTTTGCTAATTTTTCTGCGGAAGATTTAGTAAATTTTGTTTTATTTGAAGAGCCTCCAACCAAAAGAGCGATTTTGGTTTTTGATATATTTTCAAATTCAGAAGCAAATTTATTTTTTTCTGTTTTTATGGTTTCATCATTTGTTTTAGTAAGTGAACCAATTGTAGTAATAAGGTTTGGAAGCCTTAATTCAGAGGCTTTATCATGTTTTGGCAAAATCACAAAATCAAATTTATTAAAATTCAAATCAGGATTCATGATTTGAATAATCTTAGTTTTGTTTTTAGATTCTTTTTTAAGATGAAGTGCAATTGGTGCAGATTTTCTGCCTGCTGAGATAATTATTTTTGGTAAATAATTAAAATCTTCTAAAGTTTTTTTTGCTTCACAACTTAATTGTAAAATTGAATTTCTTAGTAAAAAATTTGGCAAATAAGAAAGAAAATTATAAGAAAGTTTTATGATTTTATATTCAATTCCAAGCTCACTTGCAAGACCAACGCTTTGTAAGAAGGTGCCGGGTCTATTATCTGCTAAAATCCATGCTTCATTTTTGATTTCTTGCATCAGACTAAGATTTCAATTTATTTTTCAATTTTGTAGCAACTAATTGAGGTACAAATTTTGAAATATCGCCATCAAGTCTTGCAATTTCTTTAACTAATTTTGCCGCAACAAATTGTGTATTTTCAGATGCTGGTAAGAAAACAGTTTGAATTTCAGGATCTAATTTAGAGTTCATGCCATACATTTGAAACTCATATTCAAAATCAGATACGGCGCGTAATCCACGAATTAGGATGGTTGAATTTTTTTTGCGTGCATATTCAATTAACAAGCCTTCAAATGATTCAACAGTTACAGTTTTATTATCTTTATTAAGAAATTTTATTTCTTCGCGAACTATATCAACTCTTTCAGAAAGGCTAAATAAAGGATTCTTCGAATTGTCTTTTGCAACAGCAATTATAAGATTGTCGAATAATTGCGACGCTCTCTTGATAATATCAAGATGACCAAATGTAATTGGATCAAAAGTTCCTGGATAAATAGCAATTCTTTTCATAATTTATTTAGAAATAATAATAATAGAGTGAATTCAACGCTACTTTATGAAAATATCAATAATTTCAATTGGAAAATTTGAAAATAGTCCACATAAACAGGTTTTTGAGACCTATTTAAAGAGGTCAAAATGGAAAATTGAGCTTAAAGAGCTTGAGTTGAAAAATGCTCATAACCTTTCAGTTGAAAAAATTAAAGAAGGTGAGGGTACTTTGATTTTAAAGGCTTTGAAGTCTGGTTCTAAGCTAATTGCTTTAGATGAAGAAGGAAAACAATTTGATAGTATTTCTTTTTCTAAAATGTTGGCTGACTTTGCTTTAAGGGGAGAATCTGATTTAAGCTTTGTAATTGGTGGTTCGGATGGCTTGTCTTCTGAAGTGTTGCAGAAAGCTGCTTTAAAAATTTCACTAGGAAAAATGACTTTTCCACATTTAATGGTGCGTGCAATTCTGGCTGAACAATTATATAGAGCGCAAACTATTATTGCTGGGCATCCTTATCACAGGGAGTGAATGAAGGTTCGTCATTGCGGAGATAGTATTTCTTGGAATTGCAAAGCAATTCTTAGAAATACTTCATCCGCAATCCA